>DSBG01000099.1 GCA_011046135.1 Deltaproteobacteria bacterium | reverse complement strand
CGTGGCTTTGATATATCTATCCTGCATCAAAAAAGCCATGCAGAAAAACAATCTGTTTGGCAAGTACACGCTTCAAGGCCTGCTGGATCAATTTGATGTGATCGAATGCTTCGGCAGACCCGGCAAAGACTTGCGCGTCGGCGAGATCACCAAAAAACAACACAACCTCTACGAAATCCTCGGCGTCCATCCCCCTTCATCGTTATGAGATGGCGGGAATCCAGGTAGCAAGGGCGGTCACCAACCGCAGGCAGGATTCCTGGTTCGGGAAGATCCTGACCACCCTGGTCCTGCGCTTGAGAACCTGCCAAAACCTCTGCGAGAACCGCACGCTTATTTCCAACCTTTTTTTCTATGAGTATGTCGATCTCTATTCCATGGGGGAATGGGGTTGAATCGTCGCTGTACCGGGTTGCATACATGTAGAGACCCGGAACAGTATCAGCTGTATCAATCACTTGGTGTGTCTTTCCCGTGATCATCGGGAGAAGACCCGAAAACAGTTCGTCCCCTTTCAGTACATGGAGTTCCCTTCCGTCAGCTGTTCTCACTGCTTCTCTGCCAAATCTCAAAAAATCCTTGTGCGGAGTCATATAGCTGAAGTAGACAGTAGTAGAAGCGATCAGCCCCACATACATCAGAGCAACAAGCAGCATTGGTTTCAGATAACTCGTCTCCATTTTTCTCCTGACCATGAACAGGGTTGTCAGGGAGATACCACCAAGAAGAATGCCAAGCAGGGCCTGGCCCATGAATATCCCTGAGAAGGGCAGGACGCATCCCAGTATGGCAATGAGCCAGGTTGCCTTGATCAGATACGATTCCCATTGCTTGAATGAGGAACTCATCAGCCAGTGTGTCACCATGCATGCTACTGCGGGGAGCAGGGGAGTAAGATAGATTCCCCGCTTGGTTGATGCGATGGTGAGTAGGACGAACGGCCCGAGGAACAGACCCAGGTACGGGTTCTCTCGATAGTGTCTGATAGAGGATACGAAAGCTGGAATGAATAAGAGAGTCCAGGGGAGAACAGCCCGGGGAAAGAGATCGAGATAGTAGAACATCCCGTGCTGGTGGCCAAGGGCAGCGCCCTCGGGTGCCCCAGTGAACCTCATGATGTTGTTTACCACGATGATCTCGCGCACGAATGGCCAGCCGCCTTTCCCGTACAGGGCCCCGATCCATGGAAGAATCAGTGCTGTCATGGTCAGGATAACCAGGAATGGATTGGTATTCCTGATCGTTTTCCAGTCTCTGCGAAGGATGATGTCCATGCCGATTCCAGATGCAATTATTGCCGGCCCCGCAGCCCCTTTTGCAAGGAATGAAATTCCGATGCCGAGCCCAAGAAGAACCGAGTTTCCCACAGATGGTTTTCTCGTCAGTTCGAGGTAGGTGAACACTGCAACGGCCACACCGAATACCAGGGCATTATCCACGAGTATCCATCGTGAGATATGAAAGAATTCCCAGGTTGTGGCCAGGATCCCTGCAGCGACAAGACCTGGGGTGAAACCATATCTCCGCTTCATGAAGAAAAACGTGACGAGGAGGGTGAGTATCCCGAAAGTTAGCGACACGATCCGATATGGTATGTCTCTGTCAATTCCCGCAAGGGTTCCCACGATGGCTCCTGCAGAATAATAGAGGGGAGGTTTCTCCAGAAATGGCTGCCCATTGAGCTTCGGAACCACGAAATCTCTTGTACGTGCCATCTCTGAACATATTCCTGCTACCCGTGGTTCATCCGGCAACCACAATCCGTGGTTGATGCCTGGTACGGCAAAGAGAAATAAAAGTAATACAGCACAGATGATGACCCTTGTATTCATTCTTCGTATTGAGACCTTTGGGTATTTTTGTGTGATAATAAAGAAGGAAGTTCACCTGAAAGTCAAGTCCCATATTGTCTGTAAATTCTCTTCTCCGAGATAGGCGTTAAGCAGCCAGTAGATCCTCCTGTGCCTTTCTGTTCGATACCTCATCTTCGAAGATGAGGTATCGACGGCCGAGCCATTCCTCGGTCATTTCCATCGCAAGTGCAGTCACCAACCTGAGGCAGGATTCCTGGTTCGGGAAGATCCTGACCACCCTGGTCCTGCGCTTGAGCTCCTGATTGTATCGCTCCAGCATGTTCGTAGACTTCATGCCCCTGCGCTGCCAGACCGGAAGCTGGTAGACGGTTAGAATGTCCTCTCCGTGTTCCTCCAGCATCTGCGCTACCCGGGAATGACTTTTGTCCAGCGCATCAATTGCTTCATCCATCCGTTTCCGTGCCGTGGCAATGTTATAAAGGGATACCCATGAGCCAATTGCAAAACTCACGGTTTACGACAATATTGCAAAGAGCGAAATAAGTTATTGAGAAGATGGAGATCAGGGGGTGGACGCAGAATTCATGTATTTAATCACTGCGGGTGAATTCCTCGAAGCTTGCTTCGCCTTTTAGGGCATGAGATACAAGGAGGAATGAGTGAGTATAAACACAAGAGGCACAATGTATCGGTACTACTATATCATTTGGTATGTCCGGCG
>DSBG01000119.1 GCA_011046135.1 Deltaproteobacteria bacterium | reverse complement strand
GAGAGCATCCCTGGTCGCAGTCGTTGTCCGTGAACCCTCTGAACGGTAATCATTCTCCCCTTCATGAACGCTGAAAGAACTCTCTCAATATGGCCTTCACCCTCCCGGACACGCCTGGTGACGCCGAACCCACAGGAGATGACAGCCCGGCAAAAACAACCGAAGAGAACCATCTTGAGTGCTTCTTAGCCAAAGAGATTTACCCGTTCGGCAATATCAGGTACAATGGAGGTTGATCGTGAACAGTGTTGTATGCCCTGTGTGACGCGTCAAGAACCTTGAAAGGAGAGAACACTCATGGATCAGCACGTTCTTGCCGGGAAGCCCGCTCCTGCTCAGATGCTCGTGGATGTTTCCCGCCTGATCAAGGAATATTACGACCGGCATCCGGACCCGGACAATGAGGCGCAGCAGGTCGTCTTCGGCACCTCGGGTCACAGGGGGACCTCGCTGGATGGAAGCTTCACCCAGGATCACATCATCGCCATAACACAGGCGATCTGCGATTATCGAAAGTCTCAGGGCATAGACGGTCCGCTCTTTCTCGGCATGGACACCCATGCACTCTCGGAAGCAGCGCACAGGACCGCCCTTGAGGTGCTCGCTGCGAACAGCATCAGCGTGATGATCCATAAAGGGGGAGGCTATACCCCGACCCCGGTCATCTCCCATGCAATCCTGAGCTACAACCGTTCGCGTACAAAGCATCTCTCCGATGGAATCGTGGTGACCCCTTCCCACAACCCCCCCGAAGACGGGGGATTCAAGTATAATCCTCCCCAGGGCGGTCCCGCTGACACAGGGGCCACAACCTGGATCGCAGCACGGGCAAATGAACTCCTTGCCGGGGGTGTCTCCACCATTGTTGGGCGCATCCCTTTCGAAAAGACACGCTCCATGCCGCTAATCAGAGAGCACGATTATATCGGGCCCTATGTGGAGGACCTGGCCTCGATTCTGGACATGGACGTGATCCGCTCTGCAGGACTCAGGATCGCAGCCGATGCCCTCGGAGGTTCCGGGTTTGCCTTCTGGCCTGCCATTGCTGAGCGCTACGGGATTTCCATTGAAACGATTCACGGATACGCTGACCCCAGTTTCTCGTTCATGACCCTGGACAGGGACGGGAAGATCAGGATGGACTGTTCTTCACCGTATGCCATGGCCGGGCTCATCGCCCTGAAGGACCGGTATGACATCGCCTTCGGGAATGATCCGGATTTTGACCGGTATGGAATCATCACGCCAACCGAAGGTCTCATGAACCCGAACCACTACCTGTGTGTTGCACTGAACTATCTCTTCACCGGGAGACCAGGCTGGAGAGGGGATGCAGCAGTGGGAAAGACGATAGTGAGCAGTTCCATGATCGACAGGGTGGCAGAGCACCTGGGCAGAACACTCATCGAGGTGCCCGTCGGGTTCAAGTGGTTCGTCCAGGGACTGCTCGAGGGGTCCTGTGGTTTCAGCGGGGAAGAAAGCGCAGGGGCATCATTCCTGAGGAAAGACTCGACGGTCTGGACCACGGACAAGGACGGAATCATCATGAACCTGCTCGCCGCAGAGATCACGGGTGCTACGGGACGAACCCCCTCGGAGCACTACCGGCAGATTGAAGACGCCTTCGGTCCCACGTATTATGAAAGAATGGACGAACCGGCAGATCCCGTGCAGAGGGAACGCATCAAGAATATCTCTCCCGGGCAGGTCAGGGCACAGTATTTTGCCGGAGAGAGAATCATCGATATCCTGACGAAGGCACCGGGCAACGGTGCCTCCATCGGCGGGATCAAGGTCGTGACAACACAGGGGTGGTGTGCGGTCCGTCCATCGGGGACCGAGGATATCACCAAGATATACGCGGAGAGTTTCCGGTCGAAAACCCACCTTGAGGCCATACAGGATGACGCGAAGAAGCTCATGAAAGAGGTTCTTTTCCAGGAAGGGACGTGAGAAGATGCGTGTCGGTACCGGGCTGATGAACCAGGAGCAGAGCAGCTCCCTCACCTGGCACGCACAAACCCTCCGGTTCGGGGCCTGAGAAGACATGAATCCTTCGAGCAAATCATTCGACAGCAGGCCATCGGGCATATCGAGGTACATACCCGACATCCTGAAATTCCTTATGTTTGCAGCAGCACTGATCTTCCTGATTGTCTCGGGTACCAGGACCCTGGGATATCACTGGCAGTGGTACCGGGTGCCGAGGTACCTCTTCAGCATCACGGATGACGGTTTCACATCAGGGCCGTTAATGGATGGATTGCTTGTCACCTTCCAGATCACGGGGGTGAGTCTCCTCCTTGCATTCAGCCTCGGTCTCGTTGCCGTGCTCTTCAGGCTTTCGAACTCATTCTCCGCCAGGGCGCTGGCCCGTTCCTACCTGGAACTCATCAGGAACACCCCCCTGCTGATCCAGCTTTTTTTCCTCTATTTCGTTATTGTCCCCTTCGGGGAATGGGAGAAAAACCCTCGCCTTCAGGCGAAGACTTTAGTAGGCTTGCGGTATGGAGCACTACCGGAAGTCGAGCCACACAGTATACGATATCAAGTATCATTT
>DSBG01000058.1 GCA_011046135.1 Deltaproteobacteria bacterium | reverse complement strand
TTCTTTCGTCGCATAGGCATGGTTCTTTTCAATGAGCCTGCTGATCAAGGCGCGCATGTGATCCACGTACGCGCTAACCCGGGGTTCGAAATCAGGAGGCTCTACCTTGAGGGTTTCCATATCTTCCCGGTATGCGTCGATGTACATCCTGGCAAGCTCTTCCGGGCAAATCCCCATCTGTGAGGACCGTTCGACGATCTTGTCGTCGATATCGGTGAAATTCCTGGCATATGAAACGCGCAGCCCCTGGAATCTGAGATATCTCCTGAGAACATCAAAGACAACTGCAGAACGGGCATGCCCGATATGTGCATGATCGTACACCGTCGGACCACAGACATATAGCCCGACATGCCCGGGCCTAAGCGGGACGAACTCCTGTTTCTCCTTGCCCATGGTATTGTACAGATACAGCGGCATGTCTCTATGGCTTCATGACGCGCTCATTGCCGATACGCTTCGTGTAGCCGATCTTGTCGAGATATTCCAGAATGGATGTTCCCACCGTACGGCCATATCCCAGAACCTCGTTACAATCGGCCAATGTCATTTTTCCATGCGTGGTTATATGTTTTTTCACCAGGGCCTTGATCAGCAGGGCCCCTTTGCGGGAAAGATACCGATCATTGTCGAGACGGACGAGATCACCGCCCGCCACAAGGTGTTCGAGGATCTTTTGAACATCCTTTTTTTCCTGTTTCGGCTCCATACGGTCCCGGACTGCCGATAATGTCAGAGGAACCGGCCCGGAGTCTTCCACGATCCTCTGCGTCTGTTGCATCAGGAGGCTGCGCAGCGACGACCTCTGCTGGTGGATACTGCGGATTGAGTATCCGCCGTTTACCGACACCAGTGAACCCTCAGCGACCAGATCCCGGAGAATCACGTCGATGGCGCAAGACTCCACCCTATGTTTGAACGATGATTTTATCGCTGCGGCACTGACGTGATCTCTTGCGGCATCGTCCCTGAGGGTTTTCTCAACAAAGTCCCTTATGGCCTTTTTTGCCTCCAGGACATCTTGCGCAGACAGATACCTTCCGTCTCCCACACAAACAAGCCTGCCCGCTCTTTGTTCTGCATGAAGGGTCTCCTTGAAACGATGTGAAGCAAAACGGGTGGAGCGGCTCAACTCCTGGGCGCAAACGCTTTTTCCCGGATAGGCACTGAGAAGTGCCCGGACAATACCTGACAGGTCCTCTTCCTGCAGGGCCTTCAGGTAGGGTAGAACCCTTGCGGTGTGAGCTTTCCGGAACTTCGAGGGGGTTGTTTCCAGCACCCTCCCTCCCCCTATGACATGGGGATCATTCAGAGGGGTTATGACTAGACAATCGCCAGGTACGGCACCGACAGGACCGTTCAGCCTCAACTGAACAAGGCCCGTTTCACCGGGACCCAACTTCCGGCCTTCAATCATGACGGCAAGGGCGCCCGTACATGCACTATGGAGAAACACCTTTATCCTCTGGCCTGTGTGGAGCTCATGCTTCGAGAGCGGGGAAACAGAGATCTCGGCATTCAGAAAGCGCTCAGTGGCAATGGTCCCCGGTTCGGCCAGCACCATTCCTCGCGATATTTTCTGTAAAGAGACTCCCTGAAGACTTATGCCCACCCGGGACCCGGCCGTTGCCGATGTAGTGGCTGAGTGATGCGTCTCGATCGAGCGTACCCGTGCGGTAAGTCCAGCAGGAATGATCTCCACGGTATCCGACTGGCGAACCGTTCCGGAGAGCACCGTACCGCTCACCACGGTACCGATCCCCTGAAAGGTGCGCACCTGATCGATGAATAATCTGAAGGGACTGATCCTGTCCTTTTCCCGGCATGCCCCTTCGGCAAGCTGTTCGACGGCATTGACGATCTCTTCCCGTCCTGCCCCGGTCCCGCCATAAAAAGGGATTATCGGGCAGCCTTCAAGGAACGAACCCGGGGTGAGGTCATCGACTTCCAGGGCGGCAAGATCCAGGGTGTCCGCATCCACCAGGTCTGCCTTGCTCAACACGACAAAACCTTTCTCGACCCCGAAGAATTCGAGGATCTGAAGGTGTTCCCTTGTCTGAGGCATGATCCCGTCATCCGCGGCCACGACGAGGATCGCTGCATCAACTGCGTTCAGTCCCCTGATGGTATTTTTCATGAAATCCGTATGCCCCGGGACATCGATGAGGCTGAGCTGCAGACCCGAGGGAAGAACAAAGGGGGCAACACCGAACTCGATCGAAAGTCCACGCTCCTTTTCCTGCTTCATCCTGTCGGTGTCGATACCTGTCAAGGAGCGTACGAGCGTCGTTTTCCCGTGATCCACATGCCCTGCTACCCCGATTGTTGCCGTACCATCCACGAGAACCTCCGGATACTATCGTCACGTTTGTCATCCCAGCCGGATCCCGGTCCAGCCGATCATTTCGTGTCATGGAAGGGGCAAGGGGAATCGAACCTCCTCCTCGTTGTCTAGACGAGGCCAACGGATTTGAAGTCCGCGGGGTGCCCAGCACCATTGCCCCTGCAGTATCGATCTTTATTCTTTTCAGGCGCAGCCGAATACCCGTATCAGGCTTTTCTCTGATTGAAGCAACACGAATCGCCGTGGCATAACTCGCTCGTCTCACTCAGAGCCTTTATCTCGTAATCGGTGAGATCCTTCCGCAATTCACCCACGGCTTAGCATGTCTATATA
>DSBG01000022.1 GCA_011046135.1 Deltaproteobacteria bacterium | reverse complement strand
TGGAGGGATCACCAGTCTCGGCATAGTCAACCTCGGCGCTGTGAACCAGCACAAAGGAAACTCCGGTGTCGCTGTTGTCGGCAACCAGCTGCGCACGGGCCATGGATGCGGCGATGACGTTGTCGATGCCCCCGTCGCTCTCAGCCCACTGCCTGGCGGCAGGGGTGTACACGACCATCACGGCAATGATGGCGGGGTCGTCCACCCCCTGGTCGAACAAAATTGGAGGCTCATCGGTCACATCATCAGCAGGTTCATCAAAGGCAAAGATTGTGGAGGGGGCGTCGAACCCGTAGGTGTCTTGTCCCTGTTCCGGAAACTCGACCGCTAGGGGCACCAGAAAGTCGAGGTTATCCAGGGCGATTTCGCTCAGCTGGTATGTTCCTGAAAACGGATCATAGATGACCCGGTACTGCGTGCCCTGTTCCGGCAGGTCGATGAGAACGAGGCTCTCGTCGTCGGTCGTGATCACCAGGGCATGGGAGAAGTCCAAACCGTGGATCCGGGCACGGACTGTGACCGTGCCCCTGCTGTTCGTGGTGACGCTGTCGATATCGGCCCCGAGGCTCACATCGTCGAACAGGTTGAGCCGAAGCCGGTCCCCGGGGGCCACAACGCCAGGGTGGGCAATGAGTGGGTTCACGGACACGGAACGTGACCTGTCGAACTGTCCCTGACTCGGGGGCAGCTGCCGTTCAAACGCAGCGAACGGTTCTTCCACGAGCAGGACGTGCTCGGCTGCCCAGGCATGAAATCCAGGTGTGGGCAAAGGGGGCAATGCCGGTGACAGCACAACGAGCGCTGCAACAAGGCACCATCGCCCCCAGCCTTTCATAAAATGTGAGTACATTACTTCACGAGCCTCCGTCTGACGATTGTTTTTCCTGGCTGCCGTTTTCAGTGGGGCAACTCCTGGATCAGCACCTCGTCAACACGATACCTTTCGGCTTTGAGGTCGAATCGTATTATGTAGTTTTTTCTCTCTGATGGGATATCAATGGTGATCAGGAATTTTCCGTCGGTTTCCACGGCGATCACGCTTCCTCCCGGGTATTCCTCCACATCCGCTGTGAGGGTGAGCGTTCCCCTGGTATCCCTGGAAAGGGGCCTGATGCGGGCCCGGTACTGCGCATCCTCGAACAGGGTGATCTCGAGAACTTGTCCTGCCTGCAGGTCTTCCGGGTGCTGCAGCTGTTCTGGAATATCCATCAAGCGGGTGCGCAGGACCGTCTGGGTGACAAGGGGGGCGTTGTCTTCCGGGAGACCGCATGCGCCATCAGCCGTGGGTGCAGGATGGATCTGCCCTTTCGTGCACCCCGTGCCGGACGAGGCAAGCATGAGACAGAGCATGACAAAGCAGGCAATGGCTAAACGTTTCCATCGATGCCGACTGATCAAGCTTTCCCCCTGGAGTACATGGTGCCTTAAGAGTTTCTTCATCGGTCAAGACCTCACTCTGTCCACCAGGGCTTCGTTCTCCTGCTGTTCTGCGACATCACGGCAGTGTCTGCTATCATACTGTTATTACTGAAAATGACAACTACGAAGATGTTCGAATACCGGCATCACACAGTCCCTCAAGAGCTCTCGCACGGTTCTCGATGCTCTTCCTGAGGTGGTTGACTTATGACTCCCCGGGAGTATTCTGAAACATAAATTCAAACGAGTTTTCTAAAGAAGGAGGCCGTCATGAAGTATGGTGCACGTAACACCATAAAGGCAAAGGTGAAGTCCGTGAAAAAGGGCGATGTCATGTCCCTGGTGAAATTCGATTCCATCACCGCGAGTGAAATGGCGTCGGTCATCACCACCGAATCGGTGGAGGGGATGGAGCTCAAGCCCGGGGATGCCGTGCAGCTCATCATCAAGGCCATCCACATCCTGCCGGTCAAGGAGTAGCGTTATCCTCAGCCGGCCGGAGCTCTTAACCGCCTGCACGTCTCCGTCCACCTCAGCGTCGTCGACCCAAAGGGCAGACACATCCGTGGGTGCGTTCGCTTCCTTGATCAGTACGTTGCCTCGATCTTTTCCAGTTGCTCCTTCGTGACGCCCGGCACGTCACCGCGTGCCTTCCAGCGAGGAGATTCTCACCCGGTGCACTCATCGATGACGGAAGTTATCACTGCCCTGAGAGCTCCCTCTATGGAAGTCCTCCTGCCGGTCTTCAGGTCAACGGCCATGAACGTGACATCAGCTTCCAGGATGACGCGATCCGTTCCCTTGAGGGTGATGGTCTGGTGGATGGTGCCGCTCGTCTCACCCACCTCGGAGAACCGGGTCCGGATGTCCAGGACGTCATCGAGAACCGCGGCCTTCCGGTAGAAGATATGGATCTCGGTGAGGGGGAGGAAGTGCCCGGTGTCCTGCACCCGCGTGAAGAACCCGGGAAACTGATCGAAGAAGTCGCAGCGGGCCTCCTCGAGAAATTCGGCATACCGGATGTTGTTGACGTGCCCGAACTGATCGAGATGATATCCGCGAACTCGTAGTTCCTTGTTTGTTATCCTCTCCTGCACGATCGTCCCTCCTCGATGCTGTTTATGCTGTTCCTGAAACACCCTGCACAGTTGAAGGCCAAAATCGACAACAACTTCTCCAGACTCATCATATGCCTGTAACATGAGAAGCAGGGCGTCTTCAGTCAGGACTTGATGCCTCATACCATACTGGGGTGGTGTTGCAAAACACAATGAAATGT
>DSBG01000177.1 GCA_011046135.1 Deltaproteobacteria bacterium | reverse complement strand
GAGGATACTTCCGAAGAACCCTTCCGGTGGCGGGAACCCCTAGAGGATGCCTTCGTGCTCCTTGAGGAAGCGATCGAAGAAACACTCCATGAATGCATGACGTTCCAGGGCCATGCGCCTGCCTTCGACCGTGAGCATGCGATCCTTGATGGTGATCAGCTTCACTGCGTATTCCCGGTAGCCGGTGTCGTCTCTGCTGTAGGGAATCACCTTGTCCGGATCGATGCCGGGGTTGTGGAGCACGGCGCCGACTTCCCCTGCAAAGAGGTAGGCTCGTGCGATTCCCACCGCACCGATGGCATCGAGCTTGTCTGCATCGAAGAGCACCTGTGCTTCGAGGGTCCGGGGTTCGTGACTGTTGCGGAACCGGTGTGACTCGATGCAGTGGATGATGTTCTCTTTCTTCTCCTGAGCAATGGGATAGTCCCTCAGGAGGTCCCGTGCAATCTCAGCGCCTTTTTCGGCATGGCAGAGCGCTCCCCTGGCACTGTCCTGGTGCGCCCTCCCGATGTCGTGCAGGTATGCCGCGATGGTTAAAACCTCAAGATCGGCTCCCTCGCTGGCTCCGATGTGCATGCAGAGCCTGTAGACACGCTCGGTGTGTTCCCAGTCATGACTGGCATGGGCATGGGTGAAGTGAGCGCGTGCGAATTCCTTTATCTTCTCGATGCTCTGTTTCATCGGCAAGGCAGATAGCACGGAAGATCCCTCCCTGACAAGGGGAGAACCCCTGTGGATGGATTCCAGACTCCCGTGGCGGGGTGTGGTGTCGCCTGGCACATGCACGCTGCAGCGTTGATGCGATCAGGGTTTTGCCTTGACAGTCAAAGCGGCAATATATTAGCGAGTATCTCTAATTATCCGTTAAGCTTCCCTGTGAGCAATGGTTATTCGGCGCAGGCGGAGACAAGGAGACAGGAAATGGACGAGAAGAAGAAACCCTATGGACCGGCATCCCGGGCCATCCATGCAGGGGAACCTCGGATCAAATACGAGGATTCCATCACCACCCCCATCTTCCAGACCTCGACGTTCACCTTCCATAACAGCCGGGATATCGAAGACTACACCAAGAAGAAGAAGGAACGTTTCGAATATGGAAGGTACGGCAACCCCACAGAACTCATCGCGCAGCGGAGGCTGGCGGACCTGGAAGGGGCCGAGGACAGCGTTGTCTTTTCTTCGGGAATGATGGCCATTACCACCACGATTCTCTCCCTGGTGCGCTCCGGCGACCATATTGTGATCACGGACGACAGCTACAAGAAGACCCTGGAGTTCTGCAAATCCTACCTGAAGCGGTTCGGGATCGAGTGCACCATCGTTCCCTTTGGCGATTACGACATCCTCGAGAACGCCATCAAGAAGAACACGCGATTCATCTTTTCCGAATCGCCCACCAACCCCTATCTCAATGTCTTCGACCTCGTCCTGCTCAAGAAGATCGCGGACCGTCACGGCATCATGACCCTGATCGACAGCACGATTGCAACCCCCATCAACCAGAGACCCCTGGAGTTCGGGATCGACCTGGTCACCCACAGCGCCACCAAGTACCTTTCGGGGCACAACGACATCCTCGCAGGCGTGGTGCTGGGAAGGAAGGAACTCATCGCCCCCATCAGGGATCTCCACAAGTCCATGGGAGGCCTCATCGACGCCCACTGCTGCTACCTGCTGCTGCGCGGCCTCAAGACCTTTCCTCTACGGATGGAGCGGATGAACTCCTCTGCCCTGGAGGTGGCCCGCTATCTCGAAGGGCATCCAGCCGTAGAGCGGGTGTACTACCCCTTCCTGGAGAGCCACCAGCACCACCACATCGCAAAGGAGCAGATGACGGGCGGAGGCTGCATCATCACCTTCGATCTGAAGGGAGACCTGGCAGATGCCAACAGGTTCCTCGACTCCCTGGAGATGATCTACATCGCACCGAGCTTCGGAGGCGCCGAGTCCCTGATCACACACCCCGCCTCGGTGAGTTACTACGACTACAGCTGCGAGGAGCGCTATGAGCTGGGGATTACCGACACCCTGTTCCGGCTCGCCGTGGGCCTTGAAGACACGGTCGACATCATCGCAGACCTGGAGCATGCCCTGGCCGTGGTGACGAACTGATCGGCAACAGCTGGAGTGTTCCGCAGCGCGTGTCTGCGGGGATGGGTCTCCATGGACCATTTTGATTCCTTGTGACCTAATAGCGGTAGAACGCGAAAATAATCAAAGGGTTGCGAGAAGACATCCGGTGTAATCGGGCAGAAGTGTCTCGTTTTTCCAGGGGTGGTTTCCTGCGGTGAAGGAGCGGAACAACACATAACCTTCTGTTTCTGCTGATGATCTTTTCCATCTCCCTGCCTTGGTATCATATTTGCTCAGCATCACCTCATGGGCGAGGTCCCTCTGTTCAGCGGGGGAATCTCTCCGGAACGCTTTTTGCTGATGAGGGGGCACGGATCTGGATGCAGCACGAGTGAAGGAATGCGGGAATCAGAGAAAGCCTGTCTGGAGAGAGCCCCTGGTGAATCCATCCGAAGGCGGTTTTTTTATGGCTACACTGAAATCCCCCAGGCATGGAGATGTTCCGTCAGCGCAGAGTGAGAGAAGAGAGGGGAGGAAGATTCGATGACAACGGTTCGACATGGAAAGCTGAAGGCCGGTCTTCTCGGACAGAAGCCGATCAAGCTTGACAATCCGGTAAAAGTCCAGGACCTGACATTTCGTGATGGACACCAGTCTCTGTTCGCAACCCGGGCACGGACTGAAGACCTGCTCCCCGTTGCGCACGCCATGGACGAGGTGGGTTTTTATTCGATGGAGGTCTGGGGTGGGGCCACCTTCGACACCATG
>DSBG01000098.1 GCA_011046135.1 Deltaproteobacteria bacterium | reverse complement strand
GTTCCATTCCGTCCATGACCGGCATTCGCAGATCTGATATGATCAGTCTCCAGGAGTGCTGATCGAGGTGGTCACAGGCCATCCTTCCATTTTCGAAGGACTTGACGGTATAGTCGGAACTCAGCGTGTCCACCAGAAGATCCATGAGATCCTCCTCATCCTCAACCACCATGATTATGGCGGTTCCATCGAAACTCACTCCAGGGACAGGGGGAGAACAACGTTCGGAATACGACTCCTGCACCCCTTCTTCGGATGGGATCGCCAGGGGTATTCTGAAGCTTGCAATTGATCCTGTCCCGGTATTTTCCAGAAAGACTTCTCCCCGGTGATCGGATATGATTCCGTAGCAGATGCTCAAACCAAGACCGGTACCTTTTTCTTTGGGCTTGGTGGTGAAAAAAGGATCAAAGACCCTGGCCATGATCTCGTCAGGTATTCCCGGGCCTGTGTCTTCAATGCTCACCTGAACGTGATCGTCTTTGAGGGAGGAACGAACCCAGATCGTCCCCTGATTCTCGTCGATGGCATCGATGGAGTTGTTGATGAAATTGACGAGCACCTGTTCAATGCAATTCATATCCGCGTGGATGGGAAGCGGCTCAGGAGAATCCTCCTGGATGATCGTAATGCCCCGCTTCCTGATAATGGGTGTGTAGAGATTCACTGTCCGGTTGATGGTTTCCCGAATATCAAAGATGAGCTTCTCAGGGGGATTGTTCCTGGAGAATTTCAGGAGAGACTCCACGATATTCTTTGCTGAATTCGCCGAGTTGACGATGACAGACAACCTCTTCCTGTCTCCTTCGTCAAGCGTGGATCCATCGATGAGCTCGGCAAAACCCAGGATGGGCGTCAGCTTGTTGTTCAGTTCATGGGCGATGCCAGAGGTCAGCAGCCCAAGAGACGTGAGCTTTTCGGTCTGCCTCGTTTTCTGCTCGATGCGACGTTTCGCCGTGATGTCTCTGATGAGAAGGATGAGCTGATCCCCCTCGAGGCGCTTTAAAAAAACCTGGGCGATCATCGCCGGTGTGCTCCCGATAGACAGGCTCATTTCAGACTCTCTGCCCTGGTTTGTCACTGTGGAAGCCGCCTGGGCAAGCAGGACATCGACGGTAATCTGATCAAACACGTCAGAAAGGCTTGCAGGCGTTCTCTCAAGTCTCTGCCTCAAGGCATGGTTCATGAACACCAGCCGGTGATCCTCGAGGACCAGGACCATGTCGTCCGAGGAATCCACGATGGTCTTGTACCGCTGCGTGATTGTGCGAAGGGTCTGCTCTTTCTCGTCAAGCAGTTCCCTGAGATCGCTGTTGTTTCTCTGAAAAAGCTCGTAGAGGCGGGTCAATGTGAGCATCTGACCGAGAAGAAGACCCATGAGTTCGAACACCCTGACGTAATGAACATTGAAAAAATCTATCCGGGAGTGCGAGAGATTCATCACCCCGATGGTTTTCGACGACTCTATGATGGGCACACAGAGCATGGAGCCGATGGGAACCTTCGTGAGGGGGTTGTCCTGATAAAAGTCGCATCCTTTGATATCGGTGACCAGGATCGCTCTTCCCTCGAGGGCACACCTTCCTGCAACCCCCTCGTTCGTCATTATGGTTACCCTCTCGTTCACCTCCCCACAATGGGAACCAGCGGCTGCCTTCAGAATAAACTCGTCACCCTCGATGAGGAATATGGATGCGTTCTCGCACCGAGATTCCTCAATGAGGATCTTTACAATACATGCGTAAAAATCCCTCTCAGGAGAACCTTTCCGGACATACTCGGTGAATTCGAAGATGCTCGAGAGGATACCGATCGTATCCTCGTAAAAATCAGTGGCCTTTCCCAGCAGATCGGTGAGTATTTGTTCCCGCGAAGAGGATTCTTCATCTGACACAACTCGTTCAGACCATAGGTCCTTCACAGCACTCTCATTGCCCCTTACCCAAGATTTTCAACAATGGCAGTAGTGGTGTTATACCGTTGTATTACGGCATTTACAAGATCTTTGTACTCCGTGGGGAAGAAGCGGAAAATCATTGCTGCATGCTCGTCGACATCGGGGGAGAACCCCCGTTCGA
Source organism: Deltaproteobacteria bacterium (assembly GCA_011046135.1). Taxonomy (GTDB): domain Bacteria; phylum Desulfobacterota; class Desulfomonilia; order UBA1062; family UBA1062; genus DSBG01. Next base: position 858 of record DSBG01000098.1, on the reverse strand, counting down.
GACGGGAAACCACCAGGTCCGTCAAACACACCAGTGCAGAGATTCTGTCCTTCGGGAGATGGTGGGAGGCGATGATGTGGACGATCTCCTCGGGGAAGTGCCACTTCCTGGCAAGAATGCCGCCGATCCTTGCATGGTCGGTCAAGAGCACTTCCTGTTCGAGACCGACATCGGGCCAGGTGTTCTCAAGCTCATAGAGAGGAGCATAGTCCTGAGGCATCCTGCACAGGAGTACCATCCTCCCCAGATCGTGCAGCAGCCCCCCGGTAAAGAGCATCTCTCTCTCTTGCTTGGATCTCACCAGTGAAGAGCCGGCAAGCGCGACTGCATAGGAATGACGCCAGAGCATCTTGAAAAGCCCCGCGTCTGACTTGAACGTTTCTATGATGGCCAGAGACAGCGCAATGCATTTCACCATCTCGAGCCCGATGGTGAGCAGAGACTGCTGCAACCCGACAGGTCCACTCGAATGGCGGTAGAAGGAAGAATTCGCAAGCTTCATGACCTTTGCTACGATCGCCGGGTCAGTGGAGATGATCCGTTCCACGTCCTCAAGATTCGCTCCCTGGTCCTGAATCACCCTGAAAAGACGCATCCTGCTCGATTCAAGCGTGGGAATACTGTCGATATGCTCTTCAATCTGCATTGGCAGATATTCCACGTCCATGCCCCACGTTAACGGCCTTTCTCCGGAATATCTTTACGGGCGTTCTCTCTCGAGGATCCTGCCGGGACTATCAATTTGTATGTAAACGCCAATCAATGTAACTAGCTGTAATCACAAGGCATGAAACATTATCAGAACAAAGATCACCTAGTGACAAGCACTGTCACTTGAAGAAAACCCATTTTTTCTAT
>DSBG01000064.1 GCA_011046135.1 Deltaproteobacteria bacterium | reverse complement strand
GAATATCCCCTGGCCGTGGAGGTTATGAAGAAGGCGGTCTCAGACGCAACAGCCCTGGGTCTTCTCGGTAAAAATATCCTGGGATCGGGATTTGATTTCGAGATGAAGATCACCCGAGGCGGAGGGGCCTTTGTGTGCGGAGAATCTTCCGCACTCATGAGATCCATAGAGGGGAAGGTGGGAGAACCCCGGGCCAAGTACATTCGATCGGTGGAAAAGGGTCTCTACGAACAGCCCACTGTCCTGAACAATGTCGAGACATGGGCGAATGTTCCCCTGATCATGCAGAACGGAACGCAGTGGTACCGTGAGATTGGCACGAAGAATTCTCCCGGAACAAAGGTCTTTTCCCTTGCCGGCAAGGCAGTGAATACCGGCCTGATTGAAGTTCCCATGGGGATTTCCATCAGAGAGCTCGTAGAGCATCTCGGCGGAGGTGTGTTTGGTGGGAAGGAATTCAAGGCGGTCCAGACGGGAGGTCCGTCCGGAGGATGCATTCCGAAATCCCTGATAGATCTCCCCATTGATTTCGACAGCCTTACGGATGCAGGCTCCATGATGGGATCCGGCGGCATTATCGTCATGGATGAAGAGACCTGCATGGTGGATGTTGCCAAGTATTTCATCTCATTTCTCGTGGAGGAATCCTGCGGCAAATGTACCCCGTGCCGGGATGGACTTCCCCGGATGAAGAAGATCCTCACCGACATCACCGAGGGAAATGGAAAAGAAGGAGATATCGAACTCCTCGAAGAGCTGTGCGAGATCCTCTCCTATGGTGCTCTGTGCGGACTGGGAACTTCGGCGCCCAATCCGGTTCTGTCCACCATCAAGTACTTCAGGGAGGAATACGAAGCTCACGTCCGGGATAAAAAATGTCCTGCTGGTGTGTGCAAGGAGCTGATCACCTACCGGATCGACCCGGTCGCGTGCACCGGCTGTACCCTGTGTGCAAAGCAGTGTCCGCAGGAATGCATCACCGGAGAGAAGAAAAAGGTCCACGTTATCGATCAATCAAGGTGTATCAAGTGCGGTGTGTGCAGGGATGTCTGCAAATTTGATGCAGTACGGGTTGAGTAAGGATCGTGCCATGGAGAAAGTAAAGATCGTCATCAACGGTAAAGAAGTTGAAGGGATAAAAGATCAGAGTGTACTCGAGGTTGCGCGGGAACACGGGATATACATTCCCGCCCTGTGCTACCACCCTGAGGTTCCCTCGAGCGGGGGATCGTGCCGGGTCTGTCTGGTCGAGGCTCATCAGAACGGGTGGATGAGGCTGGTGACCTCATGCAATTATCCGGTTCGGAAAGGCCTTGAGGTCAAGACGGATACGGATCTTGTCAGACGCATACGCAAAGGGGTTCTTGAACTGCTGCTTGCGAGGGTGCCTGATTCGGATGTGATCAGGGACCTCGCAAGAAAAGACGGGATCGAGGAACCACGGTTCTTCACTGACGAAGGCGAGGATAACCGCTACAAGTGCATCGCGTGCGGCCTGTGCACGCAGGTGTGCGAAGATGTTGTGGGCGTCAATGCGATATCCATGCTGAGTCGCAGCAGTGACAAGACGCCGGGAACGCCGTACCACAAGGATTCTCAAGCCTGTATCGGCTGCGGGGCCTGTGCCTATGCCTGTCCCACCTCTGCGATCTCCATGAAGGATACGGACGGCATCAGAACGATCTGGGGAAGGGAGTTCTCCATGGTCAGCTGCAGCGTCTGTGGAAAGCCCTACATTCCTGAAGCGCAGGTTGACTGGATTGTGAAGACAACCCACAAGGAGCGCTCATTCTTTGAGCGGTGTCCTGATCACCGATAAGGTGACTGTCCCGAAAGAGGGGGAGAAGTGGTCTTTTTAAGGCCGGATGACCCTGCCGACTGAATCGGGGGAGTTCTCCGGGAATATCCCGCCGAGCAGCTTCTGCGGCTGTTTCGACCCCAGGGATCGTTGGTGAAGAGGCGTTCGCCGGGAAACGCATTACAGCGCTCGAGAACACATTCTCAGGAGTATTTCAGACAACGCTCCGTGGGGGGGTGATTGCCCCATGGAGCGTGCTGTTCGTCCTGCAACACCCTTGACAAATGTTCGGGGTACTTTTATGCAGTGCGGGTACAGTGGTGGGTTTGTACCAGCGGTGCGCACCAGGGAAGGGGATTGAACGAACAGTGTGTCCGACCCGGAGCATTTTTTGTGCAGCCAGGGGACATTGACATTCTTTCGGCATAATGTATAGCATATGAGACCTGTCAAGATCAGGAGAGACGCAGCATGTTAGAGCTTGTTTCAGATGGTTTCAGAAAAGCCCAGAACCTTCTTCAGGGAAAAGCCGTCATCGGGGAGAGCCATATCGAGGATGCCATCAAGGAGATACGAATCTCTCTGCTTGAGGCGGATGTCGAATTTCACGTGGTGAAGGCTTTTCTCGAGAACGTCAGGGACAAGGCCATTGGCGAGATCGTGCAGACTCGTGTCTCCCACGGGGGCAAACGGCTCAGGGCAACGCCTGAACAGCATTTTGTCAAGATCTGTTACGACGAGCTCGTCTCACTCATGGGGCCGGTGGACACAACCCTGAGGTTCGGGAGCAGACCGGTTTCCGCCATCATGATGGTGGGGCTTCAGGGAAGTGGTAAGACAACATCAACGGCCAAGCTGGCGCGACATATCCAGAAGAGCGGGAAGAAACCCATGATGGTTGCTGCAGATATCTACCGACCCGCTGCCATAGATCAGTTGAAGGTGCTGGGAACCCGGCTGGAAATACCGGTCTTTTTCGCCCCGAGCAAAACCCCGCCGCAGATCTGTAGAGACGCCCTCGAGGCAGCTCAGATCAGGGGCTGTGATGTGGTCCTCCTGGATACGGCAGGCAGAACCATCCTGGATGACACCCTCATGAGGGAGCTCGAGGACATCAAGGAAGCGACACGACCCGAAAATATCCTGCTCGTCATCGATTCCATGATCGGCCAGGAGTCTGTGCACGTTGCCGGTGAATTTGACCGCAGGCT
>DSBG01000143.1 GCA_011046135.1 Deltaproteobacteria bacterium | reverse complement strand
TCCCTGATGACCTACTGGTACCCGGGCGTTACTGCGAAGATCACGACGATCAAACAGATCTTTTCGGATGTTCCCGTAATTCTCGGGGGGATCTATGCCACATTATGCACCGATCATGCCATCAGGTGCTCCGGTGCCGATTATGTGCTGTGCCATGAGTCAGAGCGTCAAATCGTAGAATTTCTCTCACGGCTGTGGGAGACCCCGGCGGAATACCTCCCCGATCTCAATAGGATCGATACCCTCCCATACCCCTGCTTTGACCTTGTAAGGGACCTACGGTATGTGTGTATTCAGACCTCCCGGGGATGTCCGTTTTCCTGCACGTACTGTGCCTCTGGATTCTTGAGCAGACCGTTTCGAACGAGAGATCCGAACAAGGTGATGCAGGAAATTCTCCACTGGCACAATGCATACAATGTACGGGATTTTGCCTTTTACGACGATGCTCTCCTCCTGTTCCCGGAAGAGCGGGCAATCCCTTTGCTCGAAGCGATCATCTCTGAGAGGAAAGACCTGAGGTTTCACTGTCCGAATGGGCTCCACGTCCGAGAGATCTCGAAAAGGCTCGCAACTCTCATGAAGGAAGCTGGGTTTACCACCATCAGACTTGGGTTTGAGACAGCAGATTCACCCAGACAGAGAAAGACCGGAGCAAAGGTGACAACAGACGATTTTTTCCGTGCCGTGGATGCCCTTCACGGTGCCGGGTATGGTGACTCCGAAATCGGCGCGTATATTCTCTGCGGGGTACCTTTCCAGGAGCCCTCAGAGGTGATGAAATCCATCGAGGTTGTCAAGGGAGCTGGGGCCAGACCTCTGCTTGCTGAATATTCCCCTATCCCCCATACCCAGGATTGGGCCATCGCTCTTGAAGCCAGCCCCTTTCCCCTGGAGGAAGAGCCTCTTTTTCACAACAATACGCTGCTTTCCTGTGGCGGTGCTACCTTGAGTCACGAGCAGTATCTTGAGTTACGGCGTTGTTGTCTGAAATGAAGGACTCCACGTGGTGAGTACAGCCCCACTCCCATGGATTTTCACCGGGTTTTTGCCTCCAGGCCCTTGATGATGGCACCGATCAGGTCATTGGTCGGGGTGGGAACATGGAGTTCCTTCCCGTAGATTGAAATTGCCCCATTGAGGGCATCGATCTCGGTAGGCCGACCCTTTTCAATATCCTGAAGCATGGAAGATCGGTGGGTAGCTGTGGGTGGAAGCTGTTTCTCAACGAGGACAGAGAAATACTCATCGGAGGATGCATAGGGGAGGTGCACCCCTTTTGCACGGGCAACGTCAAAAATCTCGCAGATGACCCGGTACAGCACAAACTTGATTTCATCCACGGTGAGGAGAAACCCGTAGGGCTGATTGAGAATTGCACCCAGCGGATTGAGGGCACAATTATACAGCACTTTTGCCCAGAGGGCTGCTTCGATGTCGCCAGTGATCTCCGTGGGAATTCCCGATGCATTGAGCTCTTGACTGACTTGTTCAAGTCTCTTGTCCGGTAGCGCTCTGCATGGTGATCCCAGGAGCACCTTGTCCGCATACACGGTAACACGGGCCCTGCCCGGCGATTCGATTTCCGCCCCAAAGATGATCCGCGCACCGATGGTCCGGTTCCATCCTATCTCTCGAGCGATCGCCTCCCAGTTTCCCAGGCCGTTCTGGATAGAGATCACCAGGGAATCGTCCCTGATGAAGGGGAGGGTTTGCCTGATTACGGCAGAGGTGAGGTAGGATTTCACACACAGGAGCACGACGTCATAGGTTCCGGAGAGATCCTGCGTCCCATAGTATGCAGAGACCTTTCTCATCGTATGCTCCCCCCAGAGCCCTGTGATGGTGAGGCCGTGGGACTGCATGGTTCTGAGGTGATCGTCCATGCCCACAAACGTTACGGGGTATCCTGTCTTCGCGAGCATGCCGCCGAAGATGCTTCCCAGAGCTCCGGCGCCCATCACCAGATAATTCATCGCACGGTCCTCTCCCCCATCAGGCGCAGTGGGCGACGGGCCCATACTGGTTTCTGTCCTGAAACACGTGTGTGTTCCATGCCAGGATACCGCTTATGGAGGCTATGGCATCCTGTGGCGTCTGAAATACCGCGAGGCCCGAAGACCTGAAGATGTTCTCCATCATGATCCGTACTTCCTCGATGGCAAGAGAATCCTGCGTGAATTTTGAAAGGATAGGGATTACGGGCTTGTGGGTTTTCATGGCGGCCTCTACGATGAGCTGCGGACCGGTTTTGATCTGGTCATGCGTAAACGTGGTGATGAAGTCCAGAGAAAAGTAGGGAATGATGACATCGATTGCATCATCCATTGCCAAGGACTCGATGGTATGTGCCATCACGCCGAAGTCAAAGCCATGAAACCCGAGATCCACAGGGTTCGTCGTGCTGGTATTCACGTTGCTGATTTTGGATGCGATTCTCTTCTGGGTTTCCGGGTTCAGCTCGGGAAGCGCAAGCCCGGAGGTGGTCGAGAGATCGGTAAACAGGACGGAGGTTCCTCCTCCTGCACCGAGAAAGCCAATTCGGTTACCGGCAGGAAGCCTGAGAGATGAAGCCAACATCACGAGATCAACCAGGTGTTCGAAGGTTGTAGCCACGGTACACCCATACTGTTTCATGAGTGCCTCCCAGAGGTCCTGTCTGGCGGACAAGGCACCGGTATGAGATGCTGCGGCCTTGGCTCCCTGTTCCGTGACCCCTCCCTTCAAGATGATGAGGGGTTTTTTCACAGTGGTCTGTTTCAGCGCTTGCATGAATCGTCTGCCGTTCTTGATGTCTTCGATATAGGCACCGATCACCCTGATGCCATCGTCGCGGGCAAAGTATTCAAGGTACTCTTCGAAGCATACATCAATCTGGTTACCATAGGAAACCACCTTGTTGAGTTCAATGTTCCGGGAGCGGGCCATTCTCATGAAGCTGTGCGTCATACCCCCTGACTGACCGAGAAAGCCAACGCTTCCCTGGAGAGTCGCTGGTGATTTCGGGATGTCGCAGGAGACCCTTGACTCATTACAGTGTATTCCGATGCAGTTCGGCCCGATAATTCTCGTCGGGCCTTTTCGGGCAGCCCGAAGGAGCTCTTTTTCAAGGGATAAGTTCCCGCTCTCGGAAAAGCCCGAGGTAAAGAAGTGCAAAAACTTCACTCCCCTTCTCGCCGCTGCCTCCACGG
>DSBG01000170.1 GCA_011046135.1 Deltaproteobacteria bacterium | reverse complement strand
TCAATAGTGACCCCTGCAGCTTCAAGAGCCAGTCCGGCAGTATTCGGTGTTTTGCCTGTGGCAAGCAGGATCTCATCACCTGATACCTGGTCTTCTTTTCCCCCAACAGTGAAGGAAATGATCTTTCTGCCCCTGTTTTTCCAAGCCCGTTGTGCGCTCGCACCGGTTTTGATGGTGATTTGTTCACGGTTGAGGATATCGGCGAGACGATCCACCAGTTCGGGCTCCGACGCAGGGAAAATCGTGGGTAGAAGTTCAAGGATCGTCACGTTCGTGCCAAAGCGGGAATACATCTGGCTGAATTCGAGCCCGACAGGTCCTGCGCCGATGACGACCAGCTCGTTCGGCTGTTTCTCAAGCCTCAGCGCCTCGATATGTGTCACAAAGCCTGCATCACGGATTCCTTCGATCGGCGGAACAGACGCCGTTGAACCGGTTGCGATGATGATCTTCTCCCCATGAATGGTCTCGCCGCTCACCTCGACTTCATGTGAAGAAACAAACTGCGCACTTCCTTCCATAAAGGTGACATGTTCAAGGCCCTTCAATACCGTGCTATATTTTTCATTGCGAAGCGTTTCCACCAAGGCAAGTTCATCCTGAACAACCTTTCGGAAATCGAATTTCTTTACTTCAAGCTCAATGCCCGGGATGCCGTGATTACGTGCGAGATGCATGATTTCACCCGCGTAGAGCAGCGTCTTCGAGGGAACGCAGCCGACGTTCACGCAGGTGCCCCCCAGGGGCAGACCGGCATTGATCATGGCCGTTTTCGCCCGGAGTTCATCAGCGCGAATAGAGGCACCGAAAGCGCTTGCTCCACCGCCGATGATGATAAGATCGAACATTTTCATATGATTCTTCCCCATAAAGTTCTTAGGTTTTGCATGAATCGTGGATGGTATCACACGCCTCTTTGTACAGCTTCCCGATCCAGTCTTCTCTCCTGGCCTTTTCGATGAGGGACAGGCCGGTCCCGGGGTAGTCCTGCAGTACGTGCAGCCGCTTGATGAATCTGTTGATGGTGGCTACAAAGGTTGCATGACTCCAGGTCAGGGGAGATACCGAGAGCGGCTGCCCGGTAAAGGGGTGTACCTGCTCGGCCAGGACACCTGAAGGCAGCGCATGATCTGCAACCCAGGTCAGGATGTTCAGCGCGCCTTCGAGGTCTTTCTCAGTCTTTGCCCTCTCGATGAGATAATCCGCATACCACAGGGTGCATATGAACCACGGGTTACCGGGAACGTCTGAGGATACCCGGTGATATGGGTCGTTTTCATATCGCGCCATGCCGCCGATATCCGTCTTCACCCACAACCTTTCCCTCAGGGCATTCATGGTGGATACTATGCGGGGGTCGTTCACGGAATACATGCCAAAGGCGAAGAGCGCCCAGAGGCTTGCGTCCAAGGTGCTGTCCACCTCAAAATCACCCTTGTCGTTTCTGTGTATCATCCTCGCGAAACAGCCGAGTTCCTCCCTAAAGAGTAATTGCGATGCCGCATCCCTCATCTTTGCGGCACAGCGCTGATATTCCAGGGCCTTGTCATGTTCACCGAAGACAGTGCAGAAGAGCGATGCCGCGGTAAGCCCGCCGAACACGGTGCCCGTGGTGAAGCTCAGGATACCCCGGCGTTCCTCCCAGAGGTCGTAGGACTCACCGGGAAGGCCTGATGGCGTGTCGAGATACGATGACATGAAATCACCTGTTCTCTTGATCAGCGGGCGGTAGAGGGGCTTGATGAACTCGATGTTCCGGTACAGGACAAAGTGCTGCCACAGCGCCCAGACAACAAGGGCTGTCTCGTCTTCCTGAATGGGCAGGCTTTCCTTGCCGTTTTCGAACCAGGGGTGCCAGGACGAGGCCAGTGTTCCGTCCGGGTTGTACTTGTGGAGAAGATACCCTTCCCTCTCCATGGCCTCCGAGACAAACCGGTAGAAGTTCTGCGACACCACCACATACCCCACGGCATCCATGGCATGGGCTATGAGCGCCCCGTCCCGCGGCCATACATAGGAATAGGTGTCACGGTTATAGAGGATCACATCCGAGTCGTTGGCCGCGACAATGCCGCCCTGCCAGTCTATCTGGGTGCGCAGGATCAGGAGGCTTCTCCGGTAGGCGTCCACGATCCTGTCCGTGAGCATATCGAAGCAGGGGGTTTCCTTGTATACCCAGAGGTGCCAGTACTCTTCGGTGCGCCTGATCAGGCTCTTCGGATGTCTTTCACGGATTATGGCATCGAGTACCCGCACCTCTCCCCAGCTTTTGCCGGCACCTATCCAGTAGTAGGCACTCGCGCCAGTATTTCCCCTGATGCTAAGCGAGAGTGAGACAACCGAATCCACCGATCCCTGGGCGATCGGGTTACCCGATAGCACCCCGTCCTGTGCATCCCTGAAGGTCCCCTCCCGGTCCCCGGTCATTTTCTGTCCGGTGGCAAACTGATAAAGAGAACCCTTTTTCTCGGTCATGCCGCTTATGATAAAGTACCGATCACCCTTGTAATGGACAATGCTGTCCGTCTTCGGGTCGTAGGCGGCGGTGTCCCCGATGCTGTTTCCGGATATATCGAAGTCCTGGGTGAAAAAGAGGCGGACCTCTCTCTTGTCGGGCCTCATATTTTCGATGGTGATCTCCCTGATGAAGATATTCTCGTGAAAATCGACTGTATCGTGGAGAAGAAGCCGGATACCGAGATCTGTGTGGGCGAGGGTAACCTGTGAACTGAGTGTGTCGGGCATGTACCTGAGGTCACACTCCCAGTCGGGCCCTACCCAGGAAAAATCGCCGTCCGCCCACACCCCGATACGGAAATAATTCCCTCCTGCATGGTTTTCCTGCCCCACATGGGGGAAGTAAAGGTCCCGTATACAGTAATGCATATCAAAACACACTAGCAGTTTCCCGTTTCCAAGCGGGAGATCTCTGGGCATGCGATTTACCTCTCGTCAGTAATGTTCTTGTCTCTCATGAAACGTTTTGCAGGCACATTCTGGCTGCTTCCATAACATGGCCTGCGGTTATGCCGAATTTCTCATAGAGCACCCCTGCCGGAGCGCTGGCACCAAAACTATCCATACCTATTATTCTCCCTTCAAGCCCGACGTAATGCTCCCAGCCAAGCCTCAGCCCGGCTTCAACGGCAACGCGCGCCTTTACCTCGGAAGGCAGCACCGAAGCGCGGTACTCTTTGCTCTGAGAGTCGAACAACTCCCAGCTCGGC
>DSBG01000061.1 GCA_011046135.1 Deltaproteobacteria bacterium | reverse complement strand
CATTGCCGCCAGTCCCGGCGGGGTCACATCCAACCTCATGACCTTCTACGCCGAGGGAGATCTCGCACTCTCCATCTCCCTGACCTCGTTCTCGACCGTACTTTCCCTCTTCTTCACCCCGTTCCTCCTCGCCCTGTACTGTGCCAACGTGCCCGAGGTGACGATTCCAGTGGCGCTGGTGGTGCAGACCATTATCGTGCTGGTGATCATCCCGCTCGCGCTGGGAATGTCGGTGCGGGCCCGCTGGTCCGAGTTTGCCAAGAAGGCCACTCCGTTCTTTTCCGCCCTGGGGGTCATTGCGCTCCTCTTCCTCATCGGTGCCGGGATTCTGAGCAACCTCGACAAGTTCGCCGACACGGAGCGCTATGGGGTCACATTCTACAGCATGGTGATCGCGCTGACCTCTGTGGGGATGTTCGTCGGTGCCCTCGTCCCCAAAATCCTGAAGATCAACAACTACCAGACCAGGGCCATCTCCCTGGAGACGGGGCTGCGCAACGCCTCGCTGGCCATGGCCATTGCGCTGCTCATCCAGGATTACATGGGAGACTTCTACAGCTCCATGTTCGTCACGTCGGCCATGTTCGGCCTCTTCATGTACGGGGCGGGATTCATTTCCATCAGGCTGTATAAAAAAGCGCTGCCTGTGGCCCCGGAGATACCGCTGGATGTGAACATCGAAGACGAGTACGTGCCCGATTAACCAAGCGTTCACCCCTGTGCTGTCCCGGGAGACAACACAGGGGCCGGGTGCCGGCGTCGACCCGATGAAAAAATGAAGGGAGGGTTCCCGATGAATCAGGAAGAAGTAGTTCAGCTCCTGTCTGATCATGAGCACGCAATTGGAGATCTCTACCGCGAATATGCCCGCCTGTTCCCGCGCCACCAAGAGCTGTGGGAATCCTGCGCACAGGAGGAAGCCGCCCACGCACAGATGGTGCTCTCCCTGCACGAACTTCTGAAAAAAGGGGAGATAACCTTTACGGGTCGATTCAATGCAGCGGCCTTGAAGACGTCGATGAGCTACATCTCGCAGCAGATCGAACGGGCCCAGGAGGGGCTGCTTGCACCCAAGGAAGCGTATTCCATCGCGCTGAGCATTGAATCCGGTCTGCTGGAAAACCGGTATTTCGATGCCTTTACAGGGAATGCCCCTCCTTTTGTCTCCCTGAGGCAGACCCTGCTTGAAGAGACAACCCGGCACAGAAACCAGATCCAGGAACTCCTGACGACTATCAGGAACCTGGTCTGAATCATTGGGAATTCTACCGTCCCTGTAGGCCGGAGCCAGGCCAACTGGTGATTGACTCGGAAAGGAAAGCGGGTTAACACATCGAAAAAAAGGAGGCTTCCGATGCTGAACAGTCTGAGAAATCCGATCCTCTCCCTTGTCATTGCAGCCTTTTTCACCCTCTTCGTCACCTCCCCGGCAACGGCTGCCCTGATCCCGTCACTGTATTCATCATCTTGCAGTGACCTATCCGAAATCTCAAGTGACATCGATACCATTCAGCAGGCCCTCGAGAGCAGGCTCGTGCAGGAAAAGCTCCTGGCGTACGGACTCTGCCCGGAGGATGTGAGCGCCAGGATCTCGGCCATGAGTCCCTCCCAGCTTCACCTTCTCGCCCAGGCATCCCAGGATGTCCTGGCCGGGGGTGACAGCGGGATCGGCGCCATCATCGGCGTGCTGGTCATCATCATTCTGATCATCATTATCCTGAAACTGCTGGACAAAGAGATCATCATCAAGTGAGGCATGCTGCGTAGTATTTTCATCCTGGGCGTTCTTCTGCCAATGAGCCTGGGGTCTTATGAACTCGAGGGTGTTGGATTCATTGCCCAGAAGGACAGGTTCTGCGGTCCTGCGGCCCTGGCCTCCGTGATGTCGTATCACGGTCTCGCAATCGACCAGGACACGATTGCACAGGAAGTGTACGAAGAGAAACTCGCCGGAGCGCTCATTACCGATCTGGAGAATTTTGCCCGATCGAGGGGGTTCACCACCCGACTCGACCGGGGATCAGTCGCAGATATCAGGACGTTTCTGGATGAGAAAACACCCGTGATCGTCCTGGTGGACCTGGGGTTCTGGGTGTATTCGCGGCCGCACTACCTGGTGGTGACTGGATACACCGTGGACGGTGTTATCGCGCATACCGGGCATGAGGCGTCCCGGAGGTTTTCAACGGAGAAGTTTGAGAAGATATGGCACAAGATGGGTTCCGTCTACCTCCTCGTCTCTCCCTGAAGCGGTCTCTATTTCTCCTGCTTCTGGCATGTTTCGCCTGCTCCGTGCCGCGCATCGTTGTCCTTGGTGATCCCCTCTCGGCTGAAGAACACAACGATCTCGGTGTGGTCTATGAGCTCAAAGGCATGAATGACCTGGCCCAGAAGGAATACTCCAGGGCCGCGGCCCTCAAGAAAGACTGGCACGTTCCTCTCTTCAATCTGGGGAATCTCGCCCTCAGAGGGGGAGACCTTACAACCGCAGAGAAGAACTACCGGAACGCCCTCGATCTGGATCCTCAGAACGCGGACGTCATGAACAACCTCGCACTCACGCTTCATGAAATGGGCAGGAATGACGAAGCACGGGCCCTGATTGAACAGGCCCTTGCCATCGAGTGCAAGGAAGAGTACCTCGATTCCCGCCGCATCATTTTTCAACACCCGTGAACACCCGCCGTGACCGTCAAGGAAGGAAACCACCATCGATGAACGCGGAGACCGTTCTCATGGTTCTGCTCTTCACCCACGAAACAAGGGTGCATGAAATCCTGTTGTTTTCCCTGAGAAAGAGGGTTATTGAGCGGCCATGACGCATGTCGTTGTCGTTGTCTTCCTGGTCGTATACCTGGGAATGTTCCTGGGAAAACTCCCCCGTCTCCAGCTCGATCGCACCGGGGTGGCCCTTATGGGAGCGATCGTTCTCATAGCGGCAGGGACCATGAGCCTGGAAGAAGCGGCCCAGTCGATGGATGTCTCGACGCTCACGCTGCTCTTTGCCTTCATGGTGCTCTCTGCCCAGCTCAGGCTCGGGGGATTCTACACCCGCGTGGCAGAGGCGGTCACGAAGATCGTATTCTCCCCTTCATGGCTTCTCGCCTCCGTGATTCTGACGGCAGGAATCCTCTCGGCGGTTTTCATGAACGACATCGTCTGCCTCGCCATACCACCGGTTCTTATCCAGGCATGCAGACGGAGAAATCTCGACCCGGTGCCGTTCCTGCTGGCCCTTGCCTGT
>DSBG01000131.1 GCA_011046135.1 Deltaproteobacteria bacterium | reverse complement strand
GGCTCATGTCTTGTCCTCCTGTTGGTTTTGTTTGCTCTTAACCATTGTTGGACATCTCATGAGCCTTTTGCTACTCTATTTTCATCCTTCGTTGTGCCCGACCACGGGCATGGAGGTTAGTGGAATATCGCGTTACATCAACATCTTCACCGTCAAAATTCAGATCCCACACTATGAGTTTTTCTATCCACTGAAGTGATTCTTCATCCCAAACAGGCCAGTTCTTGCTGGACGTCTCAATGCCAAGATAGACGGTTCTATGGCTCTCAGGCCACGTCTGAAACAAATTGTCGTGCAGATCGTACCTACGGTCTTTTGATTCATCGATCACGTGCATGTCTTCCTCATACACATAGAGTCGTACCCGAGGAGGCCATTGGTCCGTTGTTGGTTTTCTCAGTGGCATTGCCTATCCCTCCTTTCTCATCAACCAGCTGCTCATGTTGGATCCTCTTCAGTGACCATGATCATTTCGCCCTTTTGTAGATCCTGAATGACAACACCAGTTGCAGGATTGGGAATGTTATATGGAGCAGCCGCCTCTGGATATTCTTCAAGAATGGTTGCACGCAGTGTCGAGAGGTGCTCAGCAGACACAACAATCTTCTTCCCCGCGCCGCCACAGCTCAGACACGTTCGAAACGCCTTGCCCTGTCCAAGGTCATGATACCCCCGACCAGAACACTCAGGACACCTACACGTCGCATTATGGAGAACTCTATCTGCCAGAAGCCGGTGAGGACCTATGGGTTTCAGGCCATAGAGCTTCTGATACCACGCCATTAAATCAAGCATGCCGTTATACCAGCCGTCGAACTCGCCCTCGGCTCCGCACGTACAGCGGTCAGGAGACCCGCTCCAAACCGTTCTCCCATCACGACAGGTATGCTTCCATAACCTCTGTGGCATCGTTACAAACGCTCCTTTGGTTGACACGCACAACGTTCAGAGGGAGTTCCCCGATCTCATGTACTCCTATTCCGACGCGTAATCATGGATTCATAGCTTTCGACCCTGTTCATCCTGATCATGTTGGAATCATGGTACATCCGTTTCCTGTTGTGGGCTGTGTAATACTCATCTCTCTGTGTCCTGAATCTCAGAGCGAGATTGCGGAGCTCTTCCACGAACATCCTGACCCGGCTGTCCGCAAGTCCTAGCTTTTCAACCGTTGCAGCGACACGCTCGAGCAGGGCCGCGGCTTCGTCGAACCTGCGATGATCCCCCAGCGTAATGGCCTCGGCCTTGGCCTTCGCCATCATCAGAATGGAAGATTCGCTCAGAACCGTTGTATCCGGTTTCACGCTCTTGAAGGCAGCTTTGGTGACAACCTCGATCTCTATGGGATGATGTATGGTCTTGGGAGTCGTCTCATGTTCTACAGCATCCCGGTAGGTAACGATGATCCTTCCGAGTTCAACGCTGCCGGAAGTCTTTATTGCCGGCAGTTTCATCTCGAGCAGCAGGGAGCGTTTCTGCCCGCTGTAGAGATCACCCACCAGCCATGTCCCGTCATCAAGCACGGCATAGGAATTCAACTGGTCATACGCCAGCTGGTGCTTTGCCGGCTCGAGCTTCACGGTGCACTCCGTGGCAGAGAGACTTGTGAGATACCCGACCTCCTCGGCAAAGACCTCCACCGCATCGGTGGGTTTCTCAATGAAGTAGGCGTTTCCTCCTCCCTTCTCAGACATGTTGCCCAGGAGCATCTCGTCGTAGTCGCTCCCGACACCGATGGTGGTCGTGGTAATCCCCCTTATGCGCATGAACGATGCCATCTCAGCGAGTGCTCCCGGGTTCTGTACACCGACATTCGCCAGTCCGTCAGTGAGCAGGATTACCCGGGATATGCACTGGGAACCCATCCGTTCGGCTACATAGGCACACCCCTGCTCATACCCGCCACTGAGGAATGTCCTCCCTCGATGTTCGATACTGTCGATTTTCTCATTGAGGAATGGTATTCTGCCGGCGGGAGTGGGGCCAGCTATGGTGAGGATCTCGTCGTCGAAAACTGTCAGAGACACGATGTCTTCATCAGCAAGCTGTCCGATGAAGTGCTTGGCTGCCTCCTTGACATTGTGGAGCTTCATGCCGCCCATGGACCCTGATCGATCCAGTACGAGCCCGATATTGAGGGGCTTCCTCACCCCGGTGTCCCGGGCCTGCTCCTCCATCTCGATCATCATCCTGACAGTAAAATCCTTCCCGTACGGGATCTTGCCATAGTCGAATCTGGTTCGTATCTCCATGTGTCTGTCCTCCTTTTCAAAAAAGCTTTTTGCAGAACTCAACAAGTCTTCCTATTGCACGCTGGTTTCGATGGTACCGGTCTGAGCGAACATGCAGCTCTATACCATCTCTCAGATGTATCCGTTCCCACTGGGCTGTATCTCCTAAAGGGAGATCTCTCCTGTGCCCGGGGTGTTGGTTCTTCAGGGTATCAGTGCCATGAATCCTCTCACGGGATCGTGCCCTGTCGAGGGCATCGAGAAACGAAAAGCTCTCCTGCTCCTCGGTTGTCTCAGGGGCTTCGATCCGTTCCACCACGTACCCGGGATCAGAGCCTTGAACGAGGACCGTGTCCTTGTCCGGGGATGTATGAGACACCCACCGTTCAATCGACCGTGAATCCCACGTTATATTCGATCCACCGGTCTTTCCTGCAATTCCCCTCATCTCCTCGATGCTCATGGCGTCGAGGGCTTCCCTGATGCCCGAGAGCTTGAGGTGAGAGTTCTGCATCTCCCTGATGAGTTTGAGCCTCAGGATGTGTTCCTCGCCATACCTGGCTGAACCACCCGCACCTGTGGGGGTAGGGAGGAGCCCCTGCTGGGTATAGAAGTGGATGGTTCTCCTTCGAATCCCGGTGAGGGATTCAAGCTCTGAAATTGTGTATGTTCTTGACATGGAGATAATGATATATTATGCATTATAACATGTCAAGTGTTATTTTAATGATCTTTCCCCTGGAAGGAGTGAATCATGGACGAAAAGCAGATGAAAGCATTTGAGGATGAGGCGAATGAGTACATTGCCAAGCTGCCTGACATCAAGTACGTGGAGTACGAAGACATCTCGTACGCAATCCTGAAGGAAGACTTCGCAGTCCACAGGGTGCTCAAGAATGGGGAACTCGGAGAGCGGAGTAAGCGCCAAATAAACCGCATCTACCCATGAGTTTAGGATCATGCGAAAGTAGCTACCGAGATCGAGAAAAAACGAGGAGGAGCTATGGTAGGGCACAGTGGAAGG
>DSBG01000082.1 GCA_011046135.1 Deltaproteobacteria bacterium | reverse complement strand
GTGATGACCACAACGTAGGTGGATGGACACAGCTTGTGAATCTCTTTGAGCAGGGTATACCCATCCATCCTGGGCATCTTCAGATCCGTGATAACAATGTCATGATGGACGGTCTCGAATTTCTCCAGGGCCTCGAGTCCATCGCCTGCGGTCTCGATCTGGAGATTGAGACCCGCGTGTTCCAGCGCCTCTTTCAGCTGCTCGAGGAACACCTCTTCATCATCCACCAGCAGAATCTTTACCTGGCTTCCCTCAGTAGCCCCCACACCTACTCCTCCGGCCTCATGCTCTGTTCTCGCTGGGCTGAATATCCACCGACCCTTCGAGAACCCTGGGGAGTCTGACGATAAATTCAGCACCACGCCCTTCTTCGCTTACTGCAGTCACCTCGCCCCCGTGAATGGCTACAACTTTCTGCACAAGGGCCAGTCCGAGTCCGGTCCCTTTGGTTTTCTTTGTGAAAAACGGCTGGAAGAGCTTCTTGAGATCTTCCTGAGAAAGCCCCAATCCCGTGTCCCTGACGCGAATCTCGACGGCATCCACAGGAGAACTGTCTTTGTGCCGTGTAAAGGTGTACTGCTCGATAGCGGTCGTGGTAATGGTGAGCGTTCCCCCTTCAGGCATGGCATCGATTGCATTCTCGATAATGTTTTCCATCAGTTGCCTGATCTGCACACCATCGGCCACGATCGTATCCCCCTGTGGATCATAGGAGGTCTCAACTGCGATACCGCTGGCCGAAAGCTTCTCCTGGCAATTGAAAACGAGACCGTCAACGATGTTGCTGATACGGTACTGCCTGGGTCGTATCTGTCCCGATCGAGTCCAGTCCAGAATCTGAGTGACAAATTTCTCGAGCTTGTCAACTCCGCTCTTCACTCCCTCCATCTGTCTCTTCTGTCTCTCTTCATCCGCCTGTGAACGCGAGAGGAGTTCGAGTCCGGTTTTGATCTTCTGCAGGGGGTTGCGTACCTCGTGCGCCACATGGGCGGACATCTCCCCGAGAATAGCCATCTTCCGAGTCTGCTCAAGTTCCCGCTCCAGACGTTTCAAATCCGTGATATCCATGATTGACACGATGCTCTGCCGTGTTCCTGGAATCATCCCGATGGTGATGAACGAGTTCCTCACCTTACCCGCCTTGTCGATAAAACGAAATTCATACTCGGAGGGAACCGTCTTGTTACCACTTCTTCGCGCCTTGTGATACCGTTTCATCCGCTCGATATCGTCTGCGTGAACAAGTTCCGTCCATCGTATCTTGCCCTCGATATCTTTTTTGGCATACCCGCTGAGACGCTCCATCTGGTTGTTGGCAAACAGAATCGTATAGTCATCATCGAGGATCATCATGGCTGTCCCGGTGTGCTCGACGGTTGCACGGTACTTTGCCTCGCTCGCCCGGAGGGCTTTTTCCGCTTCCCTCCTCTCGGTGATATCCCGGATCACGTTTTGAGTCGCGGGCCTGCCTTCATACTCGATCACCGACGGGGTGATCTCGAAGGCCCGCCACAGTCCATCCTTGTCGGCCAAGGCGATCTCGTACTGTTCAGGGACCTTTTCTCCCCGTATCCGTTTGTCGTAGCGCCCCTCGATGAGATCTGCAAGTTCCGGCCGGACCATGTCCTTGAGGCCCATGCGACCGAGTTCATCAATGCTGTATCCCAACAGTTTCCTGAATTTCGGATTGGTGTATTTAAACCGATGGCCCTGGTAGACGAAAATTCCGTCCTCGGACTTTTCAACGAGGATCCGATACTTCTGTTCAGATTCTCTGAGTTTGTCCTGAAACTCCTTGAGGGGACGGAGATCACGGAAAACGCTCACCGCGGCAACAGGATTTTCCCCCTGGTAGACATAGGAAACAGAGAGGGAAATGGGGATAAGTGAGCCGTCTTTTATGAAGAGGGATGTCTCTTCTCCTATGAGTCTTCGTGGTGAATCGCTGTTTCCCTCGTCCAGCATAGCCATGATCCGTTCCCGCTCTCCCGGCTTCATGAAGGACTGGATCTTGATCTTTTGATTCAGCATCTCCAGTGCATTGTATCCGGTGATCTCCTCGGCTGCCCTGTTGAACAGGAGCACCCCGCCGTTGAGGTCTGAAGCAACGATGGCATCGGATGAGTTTGCAATGAGACTGTTGAGGAATTGATTCGACGACTCGAGCGTGTCTTCCATCCGCCTTCTCTCGGTAATATCCCGTGCAATGTTCAGAATCGCTGTTTTCCCTGAAAGCGTGATGATTGAAGGGGAAAGTGAGATGATCCGTTCCTGTTTTCTCCTGGTAAGAAATATCACATCAAAGCGTTCTGGTTCGCTGATCCCCCTGATCTGTTCACCGTAGTGCTTTTCAACGAGATCACGTGACCTGGGGTGAACAACATCGCTCAGGCTCTTGGTTTCAAGCTCGCGGACAGGGTATCCCAAAATTTTGGCAAATGCGGGATTCACATAGAAAAATCTGTCATCAAGATAGACGTATATTCCATCGTTCGCCTTTTCCACCATTGTCTGGAAAATTGCCTTGCTGATCGTACGTGTTGTGTTCTGTGGTGTCTTTTGGGAAGTCATAGGCTCTTCTCTGGATACACAATGATCCTGACTGTATCAACTCAAAAAGCGCACCCTCTGTGAAGGTGCTGAGAACGCTTCTAGAGACGAAAAGATCTTCCTACTAACGGATTGATACGGGAAAATTCTCTAGGCCTTGAACTTACCGAAATCCTCAGGATTCATCTTTTCCAGAATTTCCTTGAGCTTCTCAGCATCCTGCTCAAATCCCACCATCACCTTGCCTGCGCCGCCTTTCGCGGATTCAACCCTAATGGCGTCCTTGATCACATGGTCAGCAACGAAGATCGAAGATTTTGTTCGCAGTGCTATGGCGATTGCATCAGAGGGTCGCGCATCGACACTGACTGTCTTGCCATCGATCTCAATGGTAAGTACTGCATAGAAGACATTATCCCTGATATCAACAACCTCAATGCGCTCCAGGGTGGCACCGATATGCTCGAGAACATTCTTGAAAAGATCATGTGTCATGGGCCGGGAGTAGTGAATTCCTTCAAGCGCTGCAGCAATTGCACTTGCTTCCATGATCCCGATCCAGATGGGCAGGATATATTTCCCTTCCATATCTCGCATGACAACAATGGGGGCGTTGTTCGTGGGATCAAGGGCTATCCCTGCAACCTTCATCTCCGTAAAAGTCGACATCCAGTATAGGCCTCCCTTTTAATACTGTAAGTCCCGGGGT
>DSBG01000057.1 GCA_011046135.1 Deltaproteobacteria bacterium | reverse complement strand
GGTGTGGGGGACCGACTGTCTGTGACCATAGAAAAGATCGATCTCCCTCAGAGAAGAATATCCCTGGCGCCGGGAGACGCGCGAAATGAGGATTGGAAAGAGTTTTCCCGGAGTCAGAATGTGGGAATGGGATCGCTCGGAGAGAAGCTGAAGCAGGCGATCACATCCAAGGAGAACGAGTGACTGCCTGAGCGGCATAGGGATTTCAGGGCAACGAATACCGTTGGCGTTGAAGTACGTGCGGCCTGTCCATGGAAAGGCCTTCTGAACGTCCTGCTGCGGCTAGGTTATGAAGAGATTATTCGAGGCGAAATTGGGATCCGAGGTCACATTCACCCCCAGCCTCCTCAGCCCTGCTTCATCCCCTGGAGTGGGGATATGGGTCATATGGACCTCACACCCCTTGAGTTCTTTCACCTTCTGCAGCGCAAACTGAGCGGCCGGACTGGAGGCAGCGCTGATGCTCAGGGCCACCAGGGCCTCTTCCAGGTCGAGGCTCACGCTCTTTTCCTTGAGAATCTCTGTTTTGAAGTTCCTCACGGACTCGATGATGGTTACGGGGAGCAGTTCGATCTGCGCAGGAATCTCTGCCAGGTGTTTGATTGTCCGCAGGATCAGAGATGAGGCGGCATGCATGAGCGGAGAATTGCTCCCGGTGATGATCCTTCCATCCCGGAGCCGAATGGCCGCTCCGCAATAGATTCCATCGTTCCCCCTGGTTGTATCATTCTGGGCTTCGATCGCTGCCGAGCGAGCAGGAATGACCACCTCACGATCTTCGGGAACGAGGTTGAAATCCCGAATGAGCAGTTCCACACGCTGCACGGCGTCCTTCTCATTGAAACCCATCACATACTCACACTGGTATCTGAAATAGCGCCTGATGACTTCCTGCTTTGAGGCTTCCTGCACGATATCGTCGTCGATTATAGCAAACCCCGCCCTGTTCACGCCCATATCAGTGGGGGAGCGATAGAAGCTCTCTCCGCCGGTGATCTTCTCAAGAATCCTGCGGAGAACGGGAAACACCTCAACGTCGCGGTTGTAATTGACGGCAGTGACCCCGTAGGCCTCGAGGTGGAAGGGATCGATCAGGTTGAAGTCCTTGATGTCCGCTGTGGCTGCTTCATATGCGACATTCACCGGGTGCTTGAGCGGAAGGTTCCAGATGGGAAAGGTCTCAAACTTCGCATACCCGGATCTGATTCCTTCCTTGTGATCGTGATACATCTGGGAGAGGCAGGTTGCGAGCTTGCCGCTGCCCGGCCCGGGCCCGGTCACGATGACGAGCGGCTTGGTCGTCTGGATGTATGAATTTTGTCCATATCCCTGATCGCTGACAATGAGCTCAATATCCGTGGGGTATCCCTTCGTGTAGGGATGGGTATAAACCTTGATCCCCCTGCGTTCCAGCTTGTTCTTGAACAGAATTGCAGCAGGCTGACCGTCAAAGCGGGTGATGATAACTCCCCCGACAATGATACCACAGGCTTTGAGATCATCGATGAGTTTGAGGGCATCGGAATCGTAGGTGATGCCGAAGTCGGCACGAATCTTCTTGCGCTCGATGTCGCCGGCATAGATGCACAAGAGGACATCCGCTTTGTCCTTCAGTTCCTGCAGAAGTCGCATCTTGACGTTCGAGTCGTACCCGGGGAGCACCCGAGCCGCATGATAATCATGGAGGAGCTTCCCGCCGAATTCGAGGTAGAGCTTGTTGTTGAACCGCTCAACCCTCTCAAGGATCGAGCGTGTCTGCTGCCTGATGTAGTACTCGTTGTCAAACCCGATCATAGTTTTCCTCGCTTGTCCATGGGTCAGAGATTCGCCGATCATACGAAAAAACAGCGTCAGAGAGCCATGTTACCTGCTCATGACCGAGTTCTATACACCAATGTGATCCATTAAGACAATCACTCTTCTTCCCGGTTACCCGAGGAGTTCATGAGGAACCCATGTTCTCCGGGCTCCACCAAGACAGGATAGAGGTTCTCTCCACATTGAATGCCGCTGCTTTTTCAGTGCTTGAGACACCTGTTTTCCGCTCAGTCTGAGAGCCGCATGATTCCACGGCACGAAAAAACAACCTCAAGGGATACTCCCGCACACAGGATCAGGGATGCTCACTACAGGCCAAGCTGCCTGCTGATGATCAGCAGCATGATCTCAGACGTGCCTGCATAGATGGTCTGAACCCGAGCATCCCGGAACATGCGCGCAATGGGATACTCCTCCATGTAGCCGTACCCGCCGTGAAACTGCACGCACTGAGCCACGACGCGGTTGAGCATTTCGCATATCCAGTATTTGGCCATGGAGGCCTTCTTCACATCCTGCCTGCCTTCCAGGTGATCGATGATGAGACTTTCCAGGAACGCCCTGCCCAGCTCTACCTCGGTGGCCAGTTTGGCCAATTCGAAGGAGATGTACTGGAACCGGCTGATGGGTCTCCCGAACGCCTCACGGGTCTTGGTGAAATCGATGGTCGCCCGCAGCGCCTCTTCGGCCCCGACCTGGGATCCCATTGCGCAGACAAGGCGCTCCTGCTGGAGCTTCTGCATCAGGTAATAGAAGCCCTGGCCCTCCTGGCCCAAGAGGTTGGCAGCGGGAACCCTGCAGTCCACAAAGGCCATTTCCGCGGTGTCCTGAGAGTGCAACCCGATCTTCTCGAGCTTTCTCCCCTTTTCGAACCCCGGGGTTCCGTCCTCAACAACGAGGAGCGACATTCCCTCATAGGGAGATGCGGCCTGGAGATTCGTCCGCGCGGCAACGATGACGAGGTCACATAAGATACCGTTGGAGATGAATGTCTTCTGTCCATTGATCACGTAGGAATCTCCATCCTTGACCGCGGTGGTCCTGATGGCGGCGAGATCGGAACCGGTTCCGGGTTCGGTCATTGCCACGGCGGTGATGATATCACCAGAGACACACCCGGGGAGCCACCTGTCTTTCTGCTCATCGGTTCCAAAGCTGGAGATGTACGGAACGACGATGTCAGAGTGAAGAGGGAAGAAGAACCCTCCGCACCGGGTCTTTGCAAGCTCTTCAGTCAGGATGAACGAATAGAGGAAGTCTGCCTCCACGCCACCGTACTGCTCGAGAATCCACGGACAGAGGAATCCCTGGGCCGCGAACTTCTTCCATGCCTCCCGCGGGACAATCCCATCCTGTTCCCACTGGTCAGCAAAGGGTGTCACCTCTTTTTCAAAGTACCTCCTCACGGCCTCGCGAAAAATGTGGTGTTCCTCGGTATAGTATTTATCCAGTAATGACATGAACCCCTCCTCACATGATGATTGTATTATTGTATGACAT
>DSBG01000108.1 GCA_011046135.1 Deltaproteobacteria bacterium | reverse complement strand
GTAAACTTTTTGCTTCGTATACCCCACGGGTTTCCGGGTGTCAAGGAAAAATAGTCTCAGGCGACCCCGGGAAAGTGCGGCCTCGGGGGAGGTGCAACCCCGGAAGGTCTGGCCACAGGAACGACCAGCCACGCGAACGTCCGGCCCCGGGGGAGGTGCTGCCACGGGAACGTCCAACCCTGGGAACGTCCGGCCCCGATGGAGGTGCGGCCCCGGGAACGTCCGGAAAAGGTTGTCTTCTTCTCGCTCTTGCCCTACAAAGAATAGGGATACAGGAACGGAAGTGCACATCACGTCAAGAGCGTCATTCCCGGGAAAGCGGTGGGCAGACCGGGAAGATTGGTGTCATGACCGTGAACAACAGTCACCCGCGCGAAAGCGGTGAGGCGGACCATCTGACGATGCGGAATAGCCGCTTTCACGGGAATCACACGATAGGGAAAAAATAATCGGCTCGGGAGCGATGAATTCATGAATGCAGCAGGTGCGTATTTTTCCCAGGGCAAGCGGCTCAACACCCTGCACACGATCCTCATCTTCTCGGCCATGCTCGGGCTCTTTGCCCTGCTCGGCTGGATGCTCTTCGGCTCTATGGGGATTCTGTGGGCAGTGATGATCCCCGTCGTGCTCTTCTTCACCACCCCGAAGATCTCGCCGCACATGGTGCTCAGGATGTACGGGGCGCGCAGGCTCTCCTATGCCGAGGCCCCGAAGCTCCACGAGATCGTGGGCGAGCTTTCACGCAGGGCAGGGCTCACCACAGCACCGCAGCTCACCTATGTGCCCAGCAGGGTCTTGAACGCTTTCAGCGTGGGCACGCAGGACAATTCCGCCATCGCCCTTTCAGACGGGATCCTTAGGTATCTCACCCTCAGGGAGATCGCCGGCGTCCTGGCCCACGAGCTCAGCCACATCAGCAACAACGACCTGAGGCTCCACGCCCTGGCCGATGTGTTCACCCGGATCACCTCGTCGCTGTCGTTCTTCGGCCAGGTGCTCATCCTCTTCTACCTTCCCATGGTGCTCTTCACCGAGGCCCACATGCCGGTGTTCTTTATCCTCGTGCTCATTTTCGCACCCACGATCAGCTTCCTGCTGCAGCTTGCCCTGTCGCGCACCCGGGAATTTGATGCCGACCTCACCGCAGCCAGGCTCACCGGCGATCCGCAGGGCCTCGCCTCGGCACTTGCAAAGATGGACCGCTACGAGCAGAGCATCTGGGACCTGGTCTTCCTGCCCGGCCGCAAGGTTCCCCAGCCTTCGATCCTGAGGACCCACCCCCACACCAAGGAACGCCTGGAGCGACTTGCCGCCATGGCCGGCGAGCAGAAACCCCCGGTTTCCGACCACGAGCATATTCCCATCCTGCCGGAGCACTTCGCCCGGATCGAACGACCACCCCGCTGGCACTGGTTTCGCCCCTGGTACTGAGCGCTCGTGTTCCGCCTGCCGCGCAGCGCATTAGGGTTTGACACACTGGCTTTTTTAGTGCTATTTGAAGCCGGATCGCTTGAGAAGGATACAGAAGAAAACCAAAGAATTTGTAACCATAAAAGGGGGAGCACATGAAAAAGGTAGTATGTTGTCTGGTTGCGTTTTTGTTTGTGTTCAGCGCGGGGAATCTTTTTGCCCAGGATACCATCAAGCTGGGAGTTGCCGGCGCGCACAGCGGCGACCTCGCGTCGTACGGGATTCCTTCCGCCAATGCTGCGAAGCTGGTGGTTGACGACATCAATGCCAAGGGCGGCGTTCTCGGGAAAAAAGTGGTCATCATGCAGGAAGACGACGTCTGCAAGCCCGAGGTCGGGGCGAATGTCGCCACCAAGCTCGTTGCCAACAAGGCAGACCTGGTCCTCGGCCACATCTGCAGCGGCGCCACCAAGTCGGCGCTCACCATCTACAAGGATGCGAAGATCGTCACCATGAGCCCTTCGGCAACCAACGTGGACCTCACCAAGAGCGGTGACTATCCGAACTTCTTCCGGACCATCTCCCCTGACGATGCCCAGGCCCAGCTCCAGGTGGACTTCGCCATCAACAAGCTCAACATCAAGAAGGTCGCCGTCCTCCACGACAAGGGCGACTACGGCAAGGGCCTCGCCGAGTTTGCCAAGGAATATTTCGAGAACAAGGGTATAGAGGTTGCGCTCTTCGAGGGGATCACCCCCGGCGCAGTTGACTACTCTGCCGTGATCACCAAGGTGAACCGCTCGGGCGCCCAGGCTGTGGTCTATGGCGGCTACCACCCCGAGGCGGCCAAGCTCGTCAGCGGTATGAAGAAGCGCAAGATGGACACCATCTTCATTTCTGACGACGGCGTGCGCGACGACACCTTCATCAAGGTCGCCGGCGAGTTTGCCGAGGGCGTGTACGCAACCGGCCCCATCGACACCACGTCCAATCCCATGGCCATTGCCGCAACCGAGCAGCACAGGAAGGTCTACGGCACCGACCCCGGAGCCTTCTACCTCAATGCCTACGCTGCTGCCGTGTGCCTCCTCAGTGCCGTTGAGAAGGCCGGCTCCACCGACTACGACAAGGTGGTCAATGCACTGCGCACCGAGTGGGTGGAAACACCCCTGGGGAAAATCAGCTTTGACGAGCGGGGCGACGCCATCGGTATCGGCTTCGCCATGTACCAGGTGCAGAACGGCGTGTACGTGGAAGTCGGGAAATAATTGTTAAAACACCCCCAGAAAGGGAGCAGGTGATGCTGCTCCCTTTCTGGTTGTAGACACAGATTCAGGTTGTAGACACAGCGAACGAGAGAGACTGCCGGCACGATCATGGAATACTTCTTCGAGCTATTTCTCAGTGGACTCACCCGCGGGAGCATCTACGCGCTGATCGCGCTGGGCTACACCATGGTCTACGGCATCATCCAGCTCATCAATTTCGCCCACGGCGAGATCTACATGATCGGGGCCTTTACTGCGCTGATCTTTGCCAGTGCGTTCTCCCTGCTGGGCATGAGCGGGTTTTCCCTGCTGATTCTAGCCGGCGTCATCGCCATGATCTACTCTGCTTCCTACGGCTTCACCATCGAGAAGATCGCCTACAAGCCGTTGCGGGGCGCGCCCAGGCTCTCGCCCCTCATCAGCGCGATTGGCATGTCCATCTTCCTGCAGAACTACGTGCTCCTCGCCCAGACCTCCGACTTCCTCTCCTTTCCGAGCCTCATCAGGGAGTTTGAGTTTCTTGACCCGATCTCCCACATCATGCGCACTTCAGAACTCATGATCGTGCTCACCACCATCGTCGCCACCACGCTGCTCACGCTCTTCATCAAGTTCACCCGCATCGGCAAGGCCATGCGCGCCACGTCCCAGGACAAGACCATGGCCATGCT
>DSBG01000133.1 GCA_011046135.1 Deltaproteobacteria bacterium | reverse complement strand
TCGGACAGCCTCGTGCTGGAGGATATCCTGCTGGGGTCTGTGCGTGCCGCAGCATCCCTGGGGCCCGATGGCACCCTGGCCGTGCAGGACCTCACGCTTATCAACAAAACCTCGCAGGTCAGGGCTTCGGGCAGCATCACCCTCTTCGATGGCTTTCCCGGGATCAGCGCCACGCTCCCTGCCATGATCGATGTCGCCCTCATCACGGTGCAGCCGGCACACTTCATGGAGGAGGCTGCCATCTCGGGGGTTGTGGACGGAAGCGTGGCCATAATTGGCAGCCTCACAGACCCGACGGCACACCTCTCCCTTGTGGCAGGGGACCTCAGGGCAGCAGACTTCACCCTTGACACGGTGCAGCTGAAGGGACTGTTTTCTGAAGGTGCCCTGTCCCTGGAGGACCTGAACATCGCGAGCAAGGGTTCATCGATGAATGCCCGGGGAACCATCCGGATCATGGAGCCTGGGACCGTTACCATTCTGGATGAGCCTTCGATTACCCTTGACGTGCGTTCAGAGACCATCCTCCTGGAGGACTTCACCACCCTGGCACAGGGGACCTGCAGTTTGCAGGGCTTCCTCGAAGGCTCGCTGCTGCGTCCTTCGGGCAGGATGGAGCTCCGGGGAGAGAACCTGCTGGTCTCCGGGCAGCACCTCTCGTCCGTCGAGGTGAGGGCGTCTTCCGACGGGCAGCGGGTCGTGGTTTCACCGGTACTCGTCGTCCTGAAGGAGAACGAGACCCTCTCGGGCCAGGGATGGATCTCCTTTGATGAGACTTTCTCGTTTCGCCTGGACTCCACGGGCATCCCGCTCAACTCCCTGGTCTTTCTCGACGACCCGGACCTCATCGAGGGTCTCGCCGTGTTCGAGGCATCCGGCTCGGGCAGCATTGCCCGGCCCGAGATCACGGCACGGCTCGCCATCAGGGACGTGACGCTTCGCCGTGTCTCCCAGCCCGACTGGCACCTCGACATCCTCCTCCGCGACCGGACCATCCGTGCCGCCGGGAGCCTCAATTTCGTGCTCGACGCCACCTATGAACTGGACGAAGAACGCTTCACAGCATCGGCCCTCTTCAGCGCCACCGAGCTCTCCCCCTACTTTGCCCTGGCCGGAAGGAAGGACCTCACGGGAACGGTTTCCGGAACACTCGAGGCCCGGGGAAGCACCCGGGACGTGCAGGGGATCACGATGCAGATGGACCTCGCCTCCATCGATGTGTTCTTCGGTGCGAACGAACTGGTGCGTGCCAGTGACCTGAAGGCCTCGTTTCAGGACGGCATCCTGGTGCTGCCCTCTTCCCGCATCATCCTTGGCAGCCAGGGGTGGATGGACATCCAGGGAGTCGGCAGGACAGATCTCACCCTGGACATCTCTGCCCACGGCATCCTTCCCCTGGTGGTGCTCGGTGCCTTTGTGGAGGACTTCACCGAGGCCGGCGGCTCCATCCACTTCGCTTCACAGATCAGGGGGACGTTCGCGGAGCCCGATCTCTCCCTGCTCCTGGAACTCCAGGATCTCTCTGTTCCCCTGGTCGCAACAGGGCAGAGGATCCGGAACCTGGGCGGCACCGTCAGGATCTCGGAAAGTGAACTCCTCCTGGAGAAGATTTCCGGGACCATCGAGGCAGGGACGTTCACCCTCGAAGGTGCCGTGACGCTTGAGGGACTCTCCCCGAAGCTCTTCGATCTGCAGCTCGCTGCCCAATCACTGCCCCTGGAGATCCCGAACACCCTGGAGGTGTCCATCGACGCTGCCGCAAGCATCCGGGGAACTCCCGGGGCATCGCTGCTGGCCGGGGAGATCGTCCTCCTGGAAGCCACCTACTACCGCGATGTGAGGATCAACCTCCTCACCGGGGTGAGCCGGCTGCTGACCCCGGAACGAAAAACCCCGGTTATGACCCGGCGGCTCATGCCCGAGATCCTGCAGAACATGGCGCTGCAGGTGACGCTGCGGCGCCGGGGAACGGTTGCCATCGACAACAACATCGCCTATCTCGAGATCAACCCCGATCTGCTCCTGCGGGGAACGGTCTCGAACCCGGTGCTCACCGGCAGGACCACCATCATGGACGGGTCAGTCACCTACCAGAAGAAGGAGTTCGTGGTCACCCGCGGGGCCATCGACTTCCTCAACCCCTTCCGGACCGAGGCCACCATCGGCATCTCGGGCGAGGTGCTCGTCCGCCAGTGGACGATCTTCCTGAGCATCACCGGCACGATGGACGAGATGATCTTTTCGTTGAGGTCGGACCCCCCCGAAGAAGACGCGGCCATCCTCTCGCTGCTGGCCTTCGGCAAGACGACCCGGGAGTTCATCACTGGCGAGGGGGGAACCATGACGAGTGCAACGGGCATGATGGCGGAACTCCTGGCCTCCACCTTTGGCGAAGACATCAAGAAGGCCACAGCCCTGGACATCTTCGAAGTG
Source organism: Deltaproteobacteria bacterium (assembly GCA_011046135.1). Classification (GTDB taxonomy): domain Bacteria; phylum Desulfobacterota; class Desulfomonilia; order UBA1062; family UBA1062; genus DSBG01. The sequence goes on along the minus strand of DSBG01000133.1, from coordinate 938 downwards.
GAAACCACCCGTGACTCCACGGCAACGGACAATGCCGAGGGCCTGCGGCTCATCCTGGGCAAGGAACTCTCGCGGCGCATGACCATCAAGTATGAGATGGAGACCAGGAGCAGCCTGATCACCCAGCGGGCCATCGCAGAGTACAAGCTGCTGGAAAACCTCCTCCTCAACGGGTTCCAGGACACCAGGGGGATCTTCGGTGCCGATGTTCAGCTCAGGGTTGACTTCAGGTAGGTCATGATGAAACAGGCAGAATCCCTCTTCCTGCGCAGTGCCCTCCTTGCCCTGGCAGTCCTGGTGATTTTTTCGAGTGCCGCCCGTGCGGTGAATCCCCTGATCACGGGCGACCTTGCCGAACTGCCCGAAGGCACCCTCATCGAAGAGATCGTTATCGTGATAGCGGGCGCACACGCCAAGCAGAGGGTGCTCACAAACCTCGCGGCAGACCTCATCGTTCTGAAACAGGGGCACCCCCTGGACAGGGCCCTGCTCGAGGAATCCCTCGATGCCCTGGCACTGAGCACGGCCTTTGCAGAGATCCGCGTGCAGAGCACTCCCACCGAGAAGGGGCATGCCATCACCTTCACCCTGGAGCCCCTGTGGCTCATCAGGAGGATCCATGTCTCGGGGCAGTTTCCCCTCTTCGAGAAGGAGATCCTCAACGCCATGACCGTATCCACGGGAGACAGCCTCGACATGGAGATGCTCCAGACCCAGGAGACCCTCATCGAGGAGCTGTACCGGCGCGAAGGGTTCATCTCGCCGAAGGTCACCATCACGCCCCGCAAGGACAGGGACCGCTCAGAGATGGATCTCTCCATCCGGATCGAGAGGGGGCCCTTCTACGCCATTTCTCCGCTCACCATCAGGGGAAATCGGGCCTTTGGGGATTCCACCCTGCTCTACAAGATGGACACCTGGTGGATGTCCCTGATGCC
>DSBG01000140.1 GCA_011046135.1 Deltaproteobacteria bacterium | reverse complement strand
GTCTTTAAACAGATTTTCACGAGCATGAGCATGACCGGGACCTCGATGAGCACACCCACGACCGTGGCCAGGGCCGCACCGGAAGACAGGCCGAAGAGCATGGTGGCCGTGGCGATGGCCACCTCGAAGTGATTTGATGCGCCGATCATGGCCGCAGGCGCTGCATCCACGTAACGCAGCTTCAGCAGTCGTGCAAGGCCGTAGCCGAGCCAGAAGATCAGGTTGGTCTGGATGAAGAGCGGGATCGCGATCCACAGGATGGTGAGCGGATTGGCCACAATCACGTCTCCCTTGAAGGAGAAGAGCAGGATCAGGGTAATGAGCAGGGCGATGATCGTGATGGGGGTGAGGATGTGGAGAAACCTTTCCCTGAACCACTGTTCGCCCTTTGCCCTGATGATCCCCCTGCGGGATGCGTACCCGGCCACCAGGGGTAGCGCCACGTAGATGCCGATGGAGAGCAGCAGGGCCTGCCAGGGAACCGGCAGCCTTCCCACCCCGAGCAGAAAGCCGCCCAAAGGGCCGTAGAGCACGAGCATGGTCAGTGAATTGATGGCAACCATGACCAGGGTCAGCCCGTCGTTGCCTCTGGCGAGAAAGCCCCACACCAGCACCATGGCCGTACAGGGAGCGATCCCCAGGAGGATGCAGCCGGCAAGGTAGCTTCTCCACAGCGGCACCTGGAGCATCTTGACCCCCTCGTGCATCACGACCGTGCCGACGCCGCGAGCAGAGCCAGCCGGGAGATCGAGGCCAAGGGGCATCTTCACATAGTCAACGGCCTCGGGCCCGATCAGGCTGTAGAACGCCGTTCCGAGAAAGAACAGGGAGATGGCATACATGGAAAACGGCTTGATGGCCCAGTTGATGAACAGCGTCAGCCCCACGGGTCTGAGGCTCTTGCCCGCCTTCACAACCTCGGCGAAGTCGATCTTTACCATGATGGGATACATCATGAAGAACAGGCACACCGCGATGGGGATCGAGACCACCGGGGCATTGTTCACGGTGATGGCAAGCCCGTCGAGGTATCTCGCGACTCCCGGTGCAACCTTACCCAGGACGATCCCTCCTGCTATGCACAGGATAACCCAGATGCTCAAGTACCGTTCGAAAAATCCCAGCCCCCTTGATTCGGTCTGTTCATATGCGTGATCATTTCCCATAATAGATGTTTCCTTTCAATTGATAAAATTGCCCGTATTACACACCGATAAACGGTTTTCCGACAAAATACAGCCCCAGCAAAAGGATAATCGCCCCGGCCCCTTTTTTGAACAGCATGGCCGAACTGCTCCAGGCACTGTTTTCCAGCAGGCGCTTGACCATGGCGGTGGAACTCCCCGCAACCATGATCGGCAGGCAGTGACCTGCGGCAAAGAGCAGGATCATTACAACCCCGGTCATGATCTTCTCCTGTATGGTGATGATGGCCAGGATCGGCGCGATGAACCCGAAGGTGCAGGTCCCGGACAGCACCCCGTAGGCGAGCCCGAGCCCGAAGGCCCCGAGAATGCCTCTGAAATTGAGCCGGTGAAGCAGTCCGCCCGGCATGGAGCATTTTTCCACACCCAGCATGCCGAGCGCTATCCATATAAGGATGCCCCCGACCAGAACCATCCAGAAACCGCCGACATCGCCGAGCATCCGGCCCAGCATTGCGCAGATGACGCCAACCAGGGCGATGGTGATGAACAGCCCGGTGGTGAAAGCCACGGAATATGTTGCGGCGAGCGACGGTTTCACCTCGCGCTCCATCCCGCCCACATAGGCAATGATGAGCGGGATGGATGCCAGGTGGCAGGGACTCAGCATCACGCTCACCATACCCCAGAGGAATGCAGCGACTGCGGCGATCGCAGTGCCTGCGGTCAGCCATTCATTGATGGTGATGAAGAACGTCTGCAGCATCAGCACTTCTCCTTGAGCTGGCGTTGATCATGAACCGAGGTCATTGAAATGTCTTCCTTTTTCATCATTCTTCATCCCTCGACCCCCATTTTTTTCAGCTGTTCCGCGATGGCCTCTTCAGACATGAATCCCACATGCCGGTAGACCTCCTTGCCTTCCCGGTCGAAGAAGACCTGGGTCGGGATGGCGCGGACCTGGAAACGCTGAACCTGCTCCCGGTGTTGGCGCAGGTCGATGACGATGATCTCGGCCTTTCCCTCGTAGCGTTTTTTTGCCTTTTCCAGGATGGGTTCCATCATCTTGCACGGGATGCACGAGCCGGCGCCCAGGTCGACCAAGGTGACCATATCCTTTGCCGGAATGACTGGGAGTTCCTCGGCAGATACCGGTGCATTCCCTGAAAATACAAGCACGTATGCAAGGAGAAAGACAAAGAACATTCCCTTTGAATTCATGAGTACTCCTTTTATGATTTTTCTTAACCGGATAGTAAACATCAGCAATATTTCCCTGTACCGGTGCTGCCCCAGGAACAGCCTCCGGCGATCTATGCCGTGGAAACGGTTTCATTCAGATGATACCCCATAATCTTGTAAGCGCGCACCTTTATCCTCTCCCCTCGGGGAGAGGATAAAGGTGAGGGGGGAACAGGTAATAGAGCCTTTCATGCCTCGGAAGCTTGCGGCGAGGTGCTTCATTTTATGCTCCTTGTCCATGATTAATGGGTTTGCTCCTCGATCCATTGCCTGACCCGGTGCCCGATCTGGTCGCGGACCTGACGGAACTTCGCGAGTCTATCCGGTTGTGTTCCTTTGAATGCCGCCGGGTCTTCGAAGTCCCAGTGCAGGCGTTTGGCCCCTCCCGGGAATATGGCAGGACAATTTACGTCGGCATGGGAACAGACCGTGACCACATAGCTGAAGTGCATGGTGCCCAGATAGCGGTCGAGATGCTTCGAGGTATGGCCGCTCATGTCGATGCCGATCTCATCCATAACCTTGATGGTCAGGGGGTGTACCCTCTTGGGTTCAAGCCCGGCACTGAAGGCATCGAAACGGTCGGACCCGTATGCCCTCAGGAAGGCCTCGGCGATCTGGGAGCGTGCGGAATTGCCCGTACACAGAAACAACACGCGGATTTTTTCCATGGTATCCTCCTTCAGTCTGGATTGCGGTGCTAATTGAGAAGTTTCTCGATATCGGCGGGGGAGGGCACCTTTCCCACCGCCTTCACCTCACCGTCCACCACCAGTGCGGGTGTTGTCATGACGCCGTAGTTCATGATCTCATTGATATCTTGAACCTTTTCAATCTCGTATTCAATGCCGAGTGACTTCGCCGCTGTCTCGGCGTTTGTGGTCAGCTTGGTGCATTTCGCGCAGCCTGTTCCGAGTATCTTGATCTTCTTCATATGGGTCTCCTTTCTAAATTAGTGAGCCGAAGATCATGCCTGATATGGTTGCCATGATTACGACCAGGGTTACATATACAAGGGTTTTTTTTGTCCCGAGCACTGTGCGGATGACCAGCATGTTGGGAAGCGATACCGCAGGACCGGCAAGCAGCAGCGCCAGGGCCGGGCCTTTGCCCATGCCCGCACCGATGAGCCCCTGGAGGATGGGCACCTCGGTGAGCGTGGCAAAATACATCAATGCCCCGGCTATGGCGGCAAAAAAGTTGGCCGAAAGCGAATTGCCGCCCACGGCTGCGCTCACCCATGCC
>DSBG01000152.1 GCA_011046135.1 Deltaproteobacteria bacterium | reverse complement strand
GCTCCACTGAACTATCGCAGGATTTCCTCGGGGTTTTCCTACAATCGGATGCACCCTGTCTTCCATGTGGCGAGGCCGCACCTGGGAGTCGACTACGCAGCCCCCACCGGGACACCGGTGGTTGCCCTCGGCAACGGAAAGGTCATCTTCAAGGGGGTCGCCGGGGGTTTCGGGAATTCCATCCAGATCAAGCATCCCAACGGCTACATCACCTATTACGGTCACCTTTCTCGCTATGCCAAAGGTCTGCACAAAGGCAAGAATGTGTCCCAGGGAGAGGTGATCGGATACGTGGGGATGACGGGTGTTGCCACGGGTCCCCACCTTGATTTCCGGGTGAAGCACAATGGGAAGTTTATCAACCCACTGAGGCTCACTCCTGTGACGGGACCCCCCCTGAAAGGCGATAACCTCGTGCAATTCAAGGATGTTGCGGTACAGAGACGTGCCATGCTCGATGATCCCTCCTTGAATAATGCCACGAAGTTGAGTACTATAGAATAATTACATCCTAGGAGGTGAACAATGTTGGGAGGCTATGCCTTAATTACGATTGTTATACTCGTCCTGTTATTCCTTTTCTCGGCCATCAAGATTCTCAACGAGTACGAGCGTGCCGTGGTCTTTCGGCTCGGCCGCGTGCTTCCAGAACCGAAAGGACCCGGGCTCATCATCATCATTCCCATCGTCGATCGGTTCGTCAGGATGAGTCTGCGTACCATCGTACAGGATGTTCCGCCCCAGGACGTTATCACAAAGGATAACGTGACGGTCAAGGTCAATGCAGTGGTATACTTCAGGGTGATCCAGCCACTGAAATCAGTGATCGATGTGGAGAACTACCTCTATGCAACCTCTCAGCTCAGCCAGACGACCCTGCGGTCGGTATGCGGTCAGGCGGAGCTGGACGAACTGCTGGCCAAAAGGGATGAGGTGAGCGCCCACATCCAGGAGATCCTCGACAAGCACACCGATCCCTGGGGCATCAAGGTATCGGGGGTCGAGCTCAAACACATCGACCTGCCCGAAGAGATGCAGCGCGCCATTGCGAAGCAGGCAGAGGCAGAGCGTGAGAGAAGGGCAAAGGTCATCAATGCAGAAGGTGAATTTCAGGCTGCCCAGAAGCTCTTCGAAGCCGCCGGTGTCCTTGCAAAGGAACCCATTGCCGTCCAGCTGAGGTTTCTCCAGACAATACGGGATATGTCCTCGGAGGGTACCACAAACACCATTATTCCGCTGCCCATCGACCTCCTGACGCCGCTGATGAAGAAGCTGAGTTCCTAGCAATGCATTCCCTGCATGGACATCATCACGGGGAGGCATAACCCCACGTTCAAGACCCTCCTTGGCCTGATGCGGGGCAGAGAGGTGATGATGCTCGAGGGAAGACGGCTGGTGGAGGATGCCCTTCTGCGGGGGTTGATCCCGCGGATGGCAGCAGTGACCGCGGATCACCTTGATTCGTCCGGTGAACCGGGTTGCGGGTACGTGATCATCTCCGAGAAGCTCTTTGCTGCGCTGTCCGACACCAGGTCCCCCCAGGGCATTCTGGCATTCTTCCCCCTGCCGTGGGCAGAGATGGTAGAGGTCCGCTCACTGGAAAAACTGGTGATCCTCGATGGCGTCCAGGATCCGGGAAATGTCGGCACGATCATCCGTACTGCGGAAGCCTTCGGTTTTTCAGGCATGATCGTCATGGAGGGGACGGCAAATCCGTTTTTGCCCAAGGCCGTTCGATCATCCATGGGATCATGCCTGGGTGTTCGAATAGCCAGGGGGACGCTCGATGACCTGGGGCATCTCCCCCACAGGATCATCTCGCTCGTTCCCTCAGGACGGGCCAAACTTTCTCCCGGGATCTTCTCGGGCAGGGTTGCGCTGTGTTTCGGGCAGGAGGCCTCCGGTGTCAGTGAAGAGGTTCTCCGGCTCTCGCGTGATGCCGTTCAGATTCCCATGCAGGGCAGGACCGAATCGCTGAACGTTGCCGTTGCAGCGGGCATTGTCCTGGCCTGTGCCGCAGGATCGATCCAGGAAGATCCCCTGCGGAGCGAGTTCCCGCATCAGAGGTGATCAAGACTATCGGTGGAAAGGATCACCGATCCTGGTATACATCACGGGAACCCGACTCAGTATCATCCGGACAGGCCCGGGTCTGGAGGATCTCTGCATCGGTATGGGCCTTAAGCCGGAACGAGCTCCCGTGAACAATGCTGCCTGGCTTCAGGAATCTTTTCATGGGAAGCCCCCGCTCATCGTAGTTGATTTCCACGATGCCGTGCTTGATGAGGGTAATCTCTGTGGCAGGATCAATGGGAATATCCTGGCCCTTGCAGAAAAGAGCATGGGAGAAGTCAGCAGGTTCTGATATCAGGGAGTCGTCGATGCCCAGATCTTCACGGGCCTTTTTAACCACGCGAAGGCTGTAGAGCTCCTCGAGGATGTCGTATACCCGCGGATACCTCCTGCACAGACCTCGAAGCGGCCCTGCAGGGAGTTTCAGGACAGTGCTCTTCTTCAGCGTCTTGAGGGTGGCTGAGCGGCGTTCATGGTGAAAAAATCCCAGCTCTCCGAAGATATCCCCCTCAGAGAGAACCGCAATTCTCTTGCCCTCTCTGAGTACCGCAAGGCTTCCCGTGACGACAATGTAGAGGTCTTCCCCTGCATCGTGCTGACGGAAGATGCTCTGGCCCCGCGGAACGATCACGACCTCCATGATTTCAAGGAGATCGAGGAATTCTTCCTGTCCCAGTTCCCTGAGCAGGGACAGATCGCTCTTTTTCAGGGAAGATGCGGTGTGCGAGAGTATTTCCCTGGCGTCACCATGAAGGTTTATCGAGGAATACAGCCGTACGATGAGTGATTGAACCCTTGGTGTAGCGCCGAGAGCGGTTCTCGCGTTTTTTGCCGCAGCGATTGCCTTGAACGGCATCCTCTGTAAGAGGTATTCCCTGATGCAGGCTTCATAGAGTTCCAGTGCCTTTTTCCCCTCTCCCCGGGATGCTGCGCGTTGGGCCTCGCGCAGGAGTTCCCTGGGTGCAGGGGTAGGGGTGGTACGATTATTCATGGTCTCCTCCTTATTAAAATTCATCCATACCATTGAACGGTCGATGCATCCCCGGAGACCCGGTGAGGGTTCCGGGAAAACATCCCTCTCGTGCAGTGCTACCCTCTATTGTATTGGTCACCGAAGGAAAAGCAAGAAGTGTACGTACGGAAAAGTTTCTCGATCTGGCTCATACAGGAGGGAGAATCTGTGGTCAGAACCCTTTGTCCAGGAGGAACGCTGCGATGTGGTGACTCGCTCTGCCGTCACCGAAGGGGTTTTCCACATCAGGAAAAACCAGTGACATCATGCTCTCGACCGCCTCGAAGAGGGCAGGTGGTTCCGTTGACACGAGGCGATTGGCCCCGGCCTGGACCGTCTCAGGCCACTCGGTTGTATCTCTCACGGTCACGCAGGGAGTCTTCAACAGGAAGGCTTCTTTCTGAACGCCGCCGGAATCGGTGACCATGCACCGTGCATCCCGGATCATGGCGATCATCTCGAGGTAACTGACCGGCTCGATAATATGCAGTGATGCAGGAGCCTCACCTGAAACCCACGGGAAGAGGTTCCGTGTTCTGGGATGGATGGGAAAGACCACCGGTACCTCCGAGGATATGCGTTTCAGGGCTTCCCATATCGCAGTGAACGTGTCCGGGTTATTGGTGTTTTCGG
>DSBG01000017.1 GCA_011046135.1 Deltaproteobacteria bacterium | reverse complement strand
GCAGGCGCACTAGCGATACAGGAGACTTCTGCAGAAGACCATTTCCTGGTGCCAAAGCCGAAGCACTGCCTTCTATCACCCCAATATCAGAGAAGATTCAAAAATGAACTGTCGAAGATGGGCCTGAGAAAGGAGGACTTCCGGATGAGCTACTGGTTCCAGGATCCGGCCATAAAAGGCCTGCTTCCCCTAGCTACGTCAACATCCATCAAGGGGCTGGTGACCTTTTTCAACATGCCCGCACTGGTGATCGGGTCAAACAGCCTGGCTGAAGCATTCATGCCCCAGCCTTCCATCATCGACATCTTCACCTCGCGGTGCATTACGAGGAGAAGCTTCTTCGTCACGGACGCATTCAGCGAGAAATTCGCACAGAAGCTTTCCACCGTGCTCGCCACAGCAGGCTTCACCACGGTTGTCTGGAACAAGGCCCTGCCCGAAGCACCCATAGACAATGTCAGAGCGTGCGCCGAAGAAATGAAGGAGTTCGAGCCTGATATGATTTTTGCAGTGGGCGGCGGTTCTGTCATGGACACTGCCAAGGCTGCCTGGGTTCTCTACGAGCGGCCTGATATTACCGATCTCGGACAGGTCCATCCCCTAGGGCTCCTGGGTCTGAGAAAAAAGGCCGGGTTCACGGCTGTTCCCACGACGAGCGGCACCGGTTCCGAGTGTACCATGGCAGCAGTACTCCACGACGATGAAACCAACCGAAAGATTCCCATTGCCAATGGAGACCTGTTCCCGGACATGGCCATCCTCGACCCGGAATTCACCTTCAGCATGCCCCCGGAACTCACCGCCGGCACCGGGCTCGACGCCCTTGCCCATGCCGTCGACGGGATCATGACGCCAGCATCCAACGACATCACCGACGCCATGGGACTGCGTGCCATCAGGCTCATTTTCAGGTATCTTCCCCGGGCCTACCGGAATGGAAAGGATCGGGAGGCCAGGCTCAGGATGCACATTGCCGCAACCATGGCAGGTGCCTGCTTCGGACAGAACAGCTGTGCGCTCACCCACGGCTTCGGTCATGCCGTGGGGTCGGTGTTCAGGATCCACCACGGTCTTTGTGTGGGGATGTTCATCCCCTATGCCCTGCAGTTCTATCAGCCGGTCACGGACAAGTTCCTGGAAATCTGCGATGAACTCAGGATCGAAGGCACAACCCCGGAGGAACGTCTGCACAGACTCGTGGAAGCGATACGGGGGTTCTTCAGAGAGCTCGACGTGCCCTTGACCCTGAGGGAACTCGGCATCCGCGAGGACTCATTCAATGATCGTATGGAAGAGCTGATCACGTTTACCCTGGAAGACATCGACACCTTTTTCAGTCCCCGGCCCATAACCGCTCAGCAGTGTGAACTCGTGCTCCGGTACGCCTTCGACGGCAGGGACATTGATTTCTGAAGGAGACAAAGACCATGTACGGATATCACGGACGGTTTCTCAAGGTGAACCTGAGCGAGGGCACGACACACGACATGCCCATATCAGAGGATGTCTGCAGGACCTATATCGGGGGTGCGACCATGGCAGCCCACCTGATCTATCCCTGTGTGAGGAAAGGAATGGATCCCCTCGCCCCTGAGAGCCCGCTCGTCTTTGCCACCGGGCCTTTCACGCTGACCTCGATCCCCATGGTGAGCAGGTACGCCGTTGCCGGAATTTCTCCCCTGACAGGGTGGTGGGGCGAGGCCACCAGCGGGGGGGACTTCCCGTTTCGCCTCAAGGGCTCGGGCTATGACGGAATCTTCATAGAGGGAAGAGCGGACAAGCCGGTGTACCTCTACCTGGAAAAGGGTGAAGCCTCGCTGAAGGATGCATCCCGGCTGTGGGGAAAGGACATCTACCAGGCCCAGGGGCTGATCCGTGAAGAACGTGCTCAGGGCAGTCTCGGCATGGCCCTTATCGGGGCAGCGGGCGAGAACTGCGTGAAGACCTCGGGGATCTTCAATGATGCAGGGCGTGCTGCAGGCCGTTGCGGTCTCGGTGCCCTCATGGGTTCAAAGAACCTCAAGGCGGTGGTCGCCTCGGGTAAGACCAGGCCTGAGCTGGCTGATCCTGCCAGGGTGACCCAACTCGCCAGGGAGGCCCATGCAGCCATTAAACAGCAGTTTCTTTCCATTGCATACCGGGAGTATGGAACGCTCCTGTATTCGGATATGGGCATGACCCTTGCCGATGTTCCTGCCAGATACTTCACCAGGAGCGTTTTTCCTGTGGAGAAGGTGACAGGCCAGAGCCTGCGTCAGCGGTATGTGATCGAAAATTATGCCTGTACGGGGTGCCCCATCGGATGCGGGAGAACAGTGAAGGACTTCCGTCCGGGGATCTCCGTCGACGGCCCCGAGTATGAAACCACCATGGCCTTCGGGCCTTTGTGCATGAACTATGATTTCGACACCATCATCGAGGCGAATCACCTCTGCAACACCCACGGAATCGATACCATCTCAGTCGGTGTCGCCATTGCATACGCCATGTATCTCTACGAGATGGGCGTGTTGACACGGGAACAGGCAGGCCTCGAGATCAGGTGGGGCGATGGCGGGGCGATCATTCAGCTCGTGGAGATGATTATCAGACAGGAAGGCATCGGAAAGCTGCTTTCCCAGGGAACGCTCGCCATGGCCCGGGAGTTCGGCAGGGATGAAGGCGAAGCGGCCCAGGTCAAGGGCATGGAGATGCCCATGCATGATCCCCGGGCCTTCCATGGAATGGCAATCTCCTACGCAACAGGCCCCAGGGGCGCATGCCACCTCAAAGGCGATTACTACACCGTGGATCTTGGTACCGCAGTGCCCGAGTTCATGATCCTGCCGTCGGAGAGACTCAGTTCCGTGGGCAAGGCAGAGAGCGCTGCGAAATACCAGAGCTTCAAAGACCTCTATGACTCGTTTGCCCTGTGCAAGTTCTCCCCGCTGAGCGTCACACAGCTCTGCCAGATTCTGCAGGCCATCACGGGCTGGGAGGCTCTCCCCGGAGAGATCCTCACCACCGGGGAGCGCTCCATCAATCTCAAACGCGCCATCAGCAACAAGCTCGGCCTCACCCGCGACCATGACAGGATCCCGAAGATCTGCCTGGAACCCCTCCGGGAGGGAAGCACCGCCGGGACAACTCCTGACCTCGATATGATGCTGAGGGAGTACTACGCGCATCGCAAGTGGGATTGGAACACAGGCAGACCTGAAAAGGAGAAGCTCGAAGAACTCGGACTTATTGATGCAGCCAGAGAGTTCTACGGGTGACGAGGGAGATGAACGTCTCTTGATTTCATGACTCGCAGGTCCATGCACCAAGGGAATCCCCGACATGCTCCGGCCTATTCGGCTGTGCTCGAAGAGAGTACGTGAAATGCCATGATAGCCCGCCAGACTCAGCAAGGCTATCATTTGAAGGTTCCTGGCCGGGAGGGAATGTCTCCTCGGCGTGATCTCTCTGGCTATAAGTGCTCACGCTCCTTGTTGATGAGATATTTAGCCACCACGCTGTTTACGGATTGCTGAGCCTTCTCTCCATGGACATGCAGACGCAGTGCATCGACATCCGATTTCCAGACCAGGTCGCCCGGGGCGATGAAGCAGAAACTTCCCGGGGTGTAGGTGTCGGACACCGCGTTGTTCTTGTAGTAGAAGTGTTCTTCGATGATCTCGGTGACATAGCCCCGCATCTCAGGCGGAATGTCCGTGGGTTTGAACCACAGCTTGATCTCGCGCTCCGCGTCTTCAGGATTGGCGGAAGCGTGGATGAGATTTTCCACCCGGTCGCCGATTTCCTTTC
>DSBG01000122.1 GCA_011046135.1 Deltaproteobacteria bacterium | reverse complement strand
GAGAACATCACCCTTCTTCACCTCGTCTCCTTCCTTCTTCTTCCACTCTACGATCAGCCCCTCGGTCATCGTCAGACCAAGCTTCGGCATTACGACTTCAACTGGCATTTCCTCTTCCTCTCTCAATCCTGATTTTTTCTATTTTCCGGCAAAATTCGCTTTCCGCTTCTCGATAAATGCCGTGGTCCCCTCTTTCATATCCTCGGTGCTGAAGCAGGTGATGCAGTTCTTCTGGGAATACTGCACGGCATGTTCGATGGGCAGATCCATTCCGATCTCTACCGCATCCTTGCACATCTCGACTGCAATCGGACCATTCGCCATGATCTTTCGTGCGAGTTCCTCTGCTGCCTTCACTGCTTCGCCCTTCGGAACCACCTTGTTCACGAGCCCGATCCGATACGCTTCCTCGGCATCAATGGGGTCTCCGGTGAGCAGCATCTCGTAGGCCCTGGTCTTTCCGACAAGCCTGGGAAGCCTCTGGGTTCCACCGGTTCCCGGGATGATGCCCAGTTTCACCTCGGGAAGTCCGAGTTTGACTCCTTCGACCGCGATCCTGAGCTGGCAGGAGATTGCAAGCTCGAGGCCCCCGCCCATGGCAATCCCGTTTATCGCTGCTATTACCGGCTGCCTGAGCTTTTCGAGAGCTGCATTGATCCTGACCACCCCTTCGTTCCACCTCAGGATTGCCAAGGGGGTCATGACGTTGAGTTCCCTGATGTCCGCCCCTGCCTGGAATCCCTTCCCTGCACCGGTGATGATGAGCACCTTGATCCCTTCGTCCTTGTCCACCAGGGCCAGTGCTTCACGAACCTCGTCAATGAGCTCCTGGCTGATGGCATTGAACACCTCGGGACGATTCAGGGTGAGATACCCGATCCCGTCTTTTTTCTCCAGCAGTATCGTCTTGTATGTTTTCATCGTTCTCCCCTCTCTCCTCTCGCGTTGCGAGATCTACCAGCAGGTCTGCCCGCCGTCGATGATGATGGCAGAGCCCGTCATGAAGCTCGATGCCGGGGATGCGAGGTACACGGCCAGACCCTTCATCTCGTCCTGCTGGCCCAGCCTGTTCATCGGAATGTTCTTCTTGATGATCTTCTTCCCGACATCAGTGGCAAAAAAGTGCGTGTTCATCGGGGTCTCGATGTATCCCGGCAGGATGGCGTTGACCTGGATGTTGTACCTGATCCACTCGAGGGCCATGACCTTGGTGAGCTGGATCACCCCGCCTTTGCTGGCACAGTAGGCGGACATGTTGGGGAAGATGATCTCGCCTCCGATGGATGCGACATTGATCACCTTTCCTCCCGTTCCCTGTTTCACCATCTCTTTTCCCACTGCCTGAGAGAGCAGGAATATCCCACGCAGATCGGTGTTCACCGTGTTGTCCCAGTCTTCTTCAGACATCTCGAGGATGGGTTTCTCGCTGCCCCCCACGCCGGCGTTGTTCACCAGGATATCGATGTGACCGAATTCTTTCACTACATCGTTCACGAGGGTGTTGATCTCGTCGGTGGAAGTGATGTCCAGCCTGTGGGGCAAGGTCTTCACTCCCGTCTTCTGAGCGATTTCTGCGCAGGCCTCTTCGAGCACGTTTATCCTGCGCGCACACAGCACCACGCTCGCCCCCGCATCCGCCAGTCCGTCGGATATTCCCCTGCCGATGCCCGTTGCGCCTCCGGTGATGACGGCAACTTTTCCAGAAAGATCAAAATAAGGTAACTTCACATCCTCCCCCTCTTCTTATGGTTGTACGAGTATCTTCACATGCTTGTCCGGGTGGTTTCTGAGTTCTTTGATTCCGCCTTCGACGAGGTCCTCCAGAGGGATGTGCCCGGTGATGAGCTGATCAACCTTGACGCGCCCGTCTTCCAGGTAGGCGACGGCCGCCGGGAATTCGTCCTGGTAGCCGCTGGAGAACGTGATGGTCTTTTCGTGACCCCAGAGGCGGATAAAGGGAACTTCGATGGGTTTCAGGGCAAGTCCCACCACGCAGATGGTGGCCCGTCTGCCGGTGACCTTCACCGCGGTGTCGAAGGATGCCTGGTTTCCCACGCAGTCGAAGGCGATGTCGGCGCGAAGCCCGTTGGTGAGCGCTCCGATCTCCTTGCCCGCATCCACTGCAGTGGGGTCGAAGACCGCGGTTGCACCGGTCTTTGCAGCGGTTTCGAGACGGGCCTTCATGGGCTCGACCACGTACACGTGGCCTGCGCCGGAGGCCTTGCACGCCTGCTGGACGAAGAGCCCGATAGGACCGGCGCCGATGATGGCAACGTTGTCGCCGATCTTCATCCCGCTCCGGTTTACCGCATGGATAGCGACCGCCAGAGGCTCCACCGCGGCGCCCATTTCATCGGTGACCGAGTCCGGAAGCTTGATGAGACCATAGGCGGGAAACACGCCGAATTCGGCAAAGGCCCCGTCCCATGCGAAGCCAATGGTTCCGAGCTTCGTGCACATGATGTGCTCGCCTCTCCTGCAGAAGTGACATGTTCCGCAGTAGATGAGGGGATTGACCGTTACCCGGTCACCCGCAGCAAAGCCCTTCACCCCCTCGCCCACTTCCACCACCTCGGCGGAAAATTCATGCCCGAGGATCAGAGGTCCGCCGGTCCTCCCGGTGAGGGGATGCGGCTTTGACGGAATGATGAAGGGCCCGCTGAAATATTCGTGAAGATCAGATCCGCACACACCACACTGTTTGATCCGAACCTTGACCTTCCCGGGGCCCACTTCGGGCTCGGGAAACTCTTCGATCCTGATGTCTTCCTTTCCATACCACACTGCCGCCTTCATCGATAATGACCTCCTTTCCTAGAAGCTTCGCTCCAGAGTCTTCTTCACCGCTGCTCCCACATCGTCGGCACCAGGCACATAGAATTTCTCCAGGCTGTACGAAGCGGGTCCAAACGGCGCCCCTACGCGCAGGATGGGTGCATCGAGCTCGTCCAGGATCTCCTCGGCGACGGCTGCTGCGATCTCGGCACCGAAACCGAACTGCTTCACCGCCTCGTGGGCTACCACGAGCCTGTGGGTCTTGGCCACGGAAGTGAATACCGTTTCCCTGTCCCAGGGCTGGATGGTCATGAGATCGATCACCTCGACGTTGATCCCTTCGGTGGCGAGCTTCTCCGCCGCCTTGAGGGACTCGTGCACCAGACGGGAGGCCGCGACCACCGTCACATCAGATCCTTCTCGCTTGATGTCGGCTTTTCCCAGGGGCAGAATCACGTCCTCGGAGACCTCCGCAGCCTGACCTTTCATGGCATGCAGGGTTTTGTTCTCGATGAAGATGACCGGATTGTCGTCCCTGATGGAGGCCTTCAGGAGCCCTTTGACATCGTAGGGGGTTGCCGCCATGACCACCTTGAGCCCCGGCACGTGGGCGAACCACGCCTCGAGGCACTGCGAGTGCTGCGGCCCTGCATTGAGCCCGCCGCCCTCGGGCATCCTCACCACAATGGGCATGGTGTACTGGTTCCCGAACATGTACCGCATCTTGGCGATCTGATTGACGATGCTGTCCATGGCACAGGTGACAAAGTCCATGAACATGATCTCAACGATGGGTCTCAGCCCGCAGCTCGCCGCTCCCGCCGCCAGCGAGGTGAAGCCGAGTTCGCTGATGGGTGTGTCGACCACCCGCTCGGGGCCGAACTTCTCATACAGGCCCTTGCTCGCACCGAAGGACCCCCCGGCAAGGCCCACGTCCTCCCCGATGAGGAAGACGTTCGGGTCCCGATCCATCTCCTCTTCCATGGCTTCCTTAATGGCAAAAATGTATCTCGTATCTTTCATCTCGTGCTCCTTGTCTCGTCTTCGTTCACACGTATCACCGGAGAGTCCCCGCTACACATAGAGACCTTCGAGCATCTCGGACACGTCGGGATAGGGGCTCTGGCGGGCGAACGCCACCGCTTCCTCGAGTTCCCGGGTGATCTTCTCGGCAGTCTGTTCGATATCCTCTTTCTTGATCACCTTGTTCTTGAGGAGCTCAGCCTCGAAATCGGCAAGGCAGTCCTTCTGCATCGCCTCCTGCGCACGCTCCTTACCCCGGTATTTCTGTGCATCACCCACG
>DSBG01000012.1 GCA_011046135.1 Deltaproteobacteria bacterium | reverse complement strand
TTATATACCCGTGTGCCCCTTTCGTGGCTGTTCCCACCACTGCGGGTTCCGGGACCGAGGTTACCCGCAATGCAGTGATCATCTCTCGAAAACACAACCTCAAGGTGAGCATGCGATCCGCACGTCTGCTGCCTCGACTGGTTCTCGTCGATCCTGAACTGACCTACTCCCTCCCCCCCCGGTCACCGCACACACCGGGCTCGATGCATTCACGCAGCTTCTCGAGGCCTTCGTGTCCATACGGGCCAACCCGCTGATCGACGGCCTCTGCAGGGAAGGACTGGTCAGGGCAGCGAGATCTCTGTTCAGGGCTTTCGTGGATGGCACGGATGTGAATGCCCGGGAGGATATGGCCCTTGCGAGTCTGCTGAGCGGCCTTGCCCTCGCGAATGCCGGTCTCGGGGCAGTTCACGGCCTTGCGGCAGTCCTCGGCGGCAGGTTCACCATCCCGCACGGGCTGATTTGTGCACGCCTGCTCCCCTTTGTCGTCGAAGCAAATATCAATGCCCTGAAGTCACGGGCCCACCCTTCTTCGCGCGCCGGTGAACGATACGACGAAGTTGCGACCATCATCACCGGCAATCCCCGTGCAACGGCTCACGACGGGATCACCTGGATCTGCGAACTCTGTTCGAGGCTGAACATCCCCTCTCTGAAAGGAATCTCTCTCCACCGGGATGAGTTCCCTGCCATCGTGCACCAGGCGGCACAGGCCACGAGCATGAAAGGAAACCCCGTGGAACTCACCCGCGAGGAACTCGTAGAGATCCTGGTCAAGGCCGTATCCTGAACCAGTCCTGGCGAGAGGAGCCTCAATCTTCCTGCGCCGGGATCCCGCAACGGCAATGAGGTCCGGTACACGGAAATGCTGAGAGCTCCTACTCGTTTGGATCACCTGGAACATAGCCCTGATCGGATGACTGGAGAAGGTCGTATATGGTATCGATCCGCTCCTCGAGCCTGTCGATCACTCGTTGTTGCTTGTACACTACTTCATTGAGTTTCTGGAGGGTATCTTCGTGGTAGGCAACCATGGTCTCCAGTGTGGCAAATCGTTCTTCACTCATGCGTCCTCCTTGGTACCTGGTATGATCATCGGCGCCTCCTAAAATAATATCTCCCCACCCGGGAGAAGCAACAGTCAGGAGGAAAATAGGTCACAACGCTCTAGACCTGTTCCCTTCCCTGAAGAAATCCCTGCCATGAGGGCTCCCCATGGAAAGACACCTCACTCGGTGACTCGGGGAGGGGTCCTGATTTCTTTCACCAGGAACCACCCATGTCCCGTTCCAGGCACCGTGTCCCATTCATGGTTGCTTTCCTGCCTGGAATGTGGTGATCAATCACCTCACAAGTCCTGGTTCCCCACGGAGAGGATGCAATGGCCTGGTTGACGCTCTCTTTGCTGGCCGGATTCAGTCTCGCCACGGCAGATGCGCTCACCAAGAAGAGCTTTTCACACCTGAGCCCCTATGAAATGGGGCTCACCCGGCTTCTGTACACCGTCCCGTGGCTCCTTGGAGCCCTGTTCTTCATCGAGCGGCCAGACCTCGACGGGGTGTATTTTCTCTGCCTCGCCCTCGGGCTTCCCCTGGAACTGCTCGCCCTGTACTGCTACATGCGAGCCATCAGAAACTCCCCCCTGTCGCTCACCCTGCCCTTCCTTGCCTTCACCCCGATCTTCATCATCGCAACCGGCGCTGTCGTGCTCGGGGAAACCCTGACGTCAACCGGGATCCTCGGAATCGTACTCATCGTGATCGGGTCATACTTCCTGAACCTCTCCCAGATCCAGACCTCTGTGCTGGAACCCTTTACAGCAATCTTCAAAGAGCCTGGCTCCCGGCTCATGCTCCTGGTGTCCTTTCTCTACTCGCTGACCTCGATCATCGGGAAACTCGGGGTGATTCACTCAAGCCCCGCCTTCTTCGGCATTACCTACTTCATGGGGCTTGCGGTTGTGATGACCCTGTTCCTGCCCTTCGTGCCGCGCGCAAGGATTTCGGGCCTCAGATCGAATCCCGGTGCCGGAATCGCCCTCGGTTCAGTGATTGCTGTCATGATCTTCAGCCACATGCTCGCCATCTCCCTGATCCAGGCCGCCTACATGATCGCCCTGAAGCGGACGAGCCTGCTCTTTGGGGTTCTCTATGGCGCGGTCTTGTTCAAGGAAGAACGGATCGCCCAGCGCCTCGTCGGGGCATCGATCATGGTTGCCGGGGTCCTGGTCATCGGCATTGGCTCCTGAATGCTGGGGACACTTCCCCGATATCACGGGTGATGAAATTCCGTCTCCGTCTTTCCCCTCGCCAGCAGTCCTGGTGTGCCGAGTTCAGGGCAGCCCCCCGGCAACGAGAGAAGCGCTGACTCCCCTCCAGCCAGAACCCGTTTTCCTTGAAAGGAAAGACTCGTGGAATGATCATGCTGGAGAAGACCCGTGTCCTCAGACAATGACAACCGAGTTGTCGCAGTCACCAAAGAGGGTTCGCACGTAGCGGTCTGCCCTGTCATCGTTTTCCCAGAGCGTTCCGTCAAGGAGGTAGCGGAACTGGTATCCCCTGCCCGTGGGAAGACTCAGCGTGACGCTGAAAGACCCATTCTTCTGAGCCTTCATGGGAATACTCAGGTGATTCCAGTCATTGAACTCACCGACGAGGGACACGTTCCTTGCTGATCGCGTCATTTCCCTCGGCAACGTGAAGGTTACCTTGCAAACCGGCTTGGTTTTGAGGTACTGCTTCTTGATACTCATTCCTTTCCTCCCCCTTCATTTTCCCGCTATCCCCGTCCATTGAACATCTCGGATGCAGAAACCCTTCCGTAGGAGTCCACGTGTTCCCTATTATGATCACGGTGTATCCGGGAGTCAATACCGCGGGAGTCAATACCGCCTACGGGGGGCTACGTGATTGAGAATACCCCGGCAACCGAGCTCAGAATCACCCGGACTCAGAGACGTTCCCAGCCCCGAATCTGCCGGGGCCCCGAGGGTTTGTTTCCATGATTAATTTAGAGGTATTTCACAATATCGTTAGCTTATTTCGTTGATATTATATATGAATAGCGCTCTTCTTCCATAATTTAACTGTGCCCGTCAATTTAACGTATTGACAATGCAGACAAGATCCTTTAGAGCGTACTAGCACTCGCTTTTGTCGAGTGCTAACACACGAACGAAATCTTCTCGAAAAAAGGAGGCGTTCTATGAAGGTTCGTCCATTACAGGATCGGGTTATCGTGAAGCGGATGGAAGAAGACCAGAAGACCAAAGGAGGGATCATTATCCCGGACACGGCCAAGGAAAAGCCCCAGATGGGCGAAGTCATTGCCGCGGGTCCCGGGAAAAAGACCGACGAAGGAAAGCTTCTCCCCCTCGATGTGAAGAAGGGAGACAAGATCCTTTTCTCCAAGTATTCCGGAAACGACATCAAGATTGACGGTGAAGAACTTCTCATCATGAGGGAAGATGATATCCTGGGTGTGATCACAAAGTAAGGAGGACATGACGATGGCAGCAAAGAAGATCCTGTACAATACTGATGCACGAGTGAAGATATCCGCCGGGGTCAATAAACTTGCCAACGCCGTCAAGGCAACCCTCGGCCCAAAGGGGAGAAACGCCATACTGGAAAAGATGTTCGGCGCCCCTAACGTGACCAAAGACGGGGTAACCGTGGCAAAGGAGATCGAACTCAAGGACAAGTTTGAAAACATGGGTGCCCAGATGGTACGTGAGGTTGCGTCCAAGACCTCGGATGTTGCCGGAGACGGCACCACGACGGCCACGCTTCTTGCCCAGGCAATCTACACGGAGGGGCTGAAATATCTTGCGGCCGGAATGAATGCCATGGACCTCAAGCGCGGCATCGACAAGGCAACGGCAAAAGTTGTGGAAGAGCTCAAGGCCATGAGCAAGTCTGTTGAAGACAAGAGGGAAATCGAGCAGGTGGGAACCATCTCCGCCAATGGTGACACCGAGGTCGGCCATATCATCTCCGATGCCATGGATAAGGTGGGCAAGGAAGGCGTCATCACGGTGGAAGAGGCAAAGGGAATGGAGACCACCCTGGAACTGGTGGAAGGCATGCAGTTCGACCGCGGCTACCTCTCCCCTTA
>DSBG01000172.1 GCA_011046135.1 Deltaproteobacteria bacterium | reverse complement strand
TAAGGGTAAAGGCCGCACCGCTTCCCGGGCGGTTGTCGAGTTCGATCCGGGCCCCGATCTGCTCGGTGAGGTTCTTCACCTGCCACAGGCCCAGGCCCGAACCCTTCATCTTCGTGGTCTGGAAGGGCCGGAAGAGGTGTTCCTGCACGAATGCTTCCGGCATTCCGGGCCCGTTGTCCGCTACGGTGATGGCCACCTCCCCGTTCCTCCTGGTGGCCGTCAGGGTGATTTCACCTCCGGAAGGGACGGCTTCGGTGGCATTGACCACCAGGTTTTCCAGGATCTTGTCCAGAACAGCCGGATCGGTTCGCACCTGGATGCCGTCTTCCAGGTCGAGGTGCAGCGTGAGTCCAGTGAGTCGGGGGCGAAGACGTTCCATGAGGTGATCCACAAAGGGTGCCAGGGTGAAGAGCTCTACGGTGAGTTCCTCTTTTCCCGGTATCGCGGCGAGCTTGGCCGTCACCTTGTCGATCCGCGCGAGGGCCTCTGCGATGGTGCTGAGCATGTCGTCTTGGAAATCCTTGTCCTGGATGAACCGGGGGGCGTTCTGGAGGATCAGGGAGAGGTTGCCTGCAGCGTTCTTCAGATCGTGGAGCACGTAGGCGGACATGCGGTTGTAGGTGTCGAGCTCCTTGTTTTCGGCGAGCTTCTTTGCAAAGCGGGCGCTCATGAGTGCAGCGCTCGCCTGCGAGGCGATGGCGCTCAGCAGGTCGATGTCATCCCGGCCGTATGGCGTGCCGGGGTTTTCGCGGCCCACGGCAAGAAATCCGATGAGCCTGTTTTCCGCCATCATGGCCACGGCGAGCTCGATTCCGGAGGCGTCGAGAAAGTCGCGGGATTTCAAGGAGATTCGCTCCCAGTCGGCTTCATCTTCGCTCGGGGGAGTTTTTCTCAGGAAATGACCCTCGGCCTCCAGGTAGGCCAGGAACGGATCGTCGGCCCGGATCGCCTGGATGTCGCCCTCGCCGGGGAAGGAGTAAACGCACCGGCAGAGCGGGCCTTCCGCGAGCCACAGGGAGAGTTCCCTGGTGTACATGCTCTCCAGGATCACCTGGGAGGTGACGTGAATGATCTGGGTCTCGTTGAAGGCGATGGTCAGGTAGCTGCTCAGTTCCCCCCACTCCTTGCGGTAGTCGTACTTGTTGGAAAAGAAGTGCGTGTTGATGAAGAACCTGAGCCTGCCGCGGATGTCCGGTGAGATCACCAGGAAGGCGAGCCCCAGCAGGGCCACGAAGGCCACAAACCCGGTGGTGACGAAGCCGGGCCTCAAGCCGAGGCGGTGGATCCCCAGGATGATGAGCCCCGCAGCCACCAGGTAGGCCCCGATGCTCAGGAAGGTCAGCGAGTGGTAGACCACGTAACGCGAGACAAAGATCTCCATCTCGAAGAGCTTGAACCGGATGGAGAAGAAGATGAGAAACGAGATACCCACCAGGAGGATGAGCGAGCTCAGCACCATGACCTCGGGGGAGATTGCCCCGCTGCTCAGCCGGTAGACGGACGAGAGCAGCAGGGAAGAGCCCACCGCGATGCTGCCCAGCGCCGGGTATTTGAGAACGCGTTTCTGCGTTTCGTCGGAAGACCGGAGCAGGTTCTCCATGATCCAGATGAAGAGGATGGAGCCCCCGAGCACGAACATCGACTGGATCCTGCCCAGTGCCCCGAGAACGGGGAAGCCCTGTTCCCCGATGGAGAGAATGGCTTCCGGCCGGGCAAGCACGCCGGCGGCATAGAGGACGCACAGCGCCACCATGGACCGGTAGGCCCAGGTGACGAGATTCGTGTTCCTCGAGATGCGCCGCTCCATGGACATGACCGAAGCGATCAGTGCACTGATGGCGCACAGCTGAAAAAGGGAGGCGAGGCGGAGCGCGGCAACGCTGTCCATGAGGACAAAGAGGAACGAGCACGCCTGCACGAAGGCGAGAAACAGGAGACTCACGGCAATGATCCTGCCGGAGCGGATCCCGCTGCGGGCAAGGATGACCATGCCCCCGCTCCCGCTCACCAGTGCGCACAGTGCATACAGGCCCAGTTCCATGTAGTGCCCCCACCTCTCTCCTAGCAGAGTCCGGGTGATGTGTCGATATTTTTTACAATAGATATGCTCGGCATAGTCTCCGTGCCACCTGAGGAAATTATTCAGAATAATCAATATAAACAGAATGATAGCTGCCAGAGGACCCGGAGCTCATGGCAGAGCCACTGGTCTTTCCCCGGGTTAAGAAGGCCCGGAGCCCCATTTTTGCTGTCGGAAAACTTTACGATTTTACCGGGCCAAGGCCAGGACAATTCAGTAACCAATTGATTATATTAAATAATGGAATTTGGCATGTGGATTGCTTAGTCTTCTGTCATGAAATTGACGAAATAAAGGAGCACACCATGAAGAAACTAGTTTCCAGGGCAGCACTAGCAATCTTAGTCCTCTTTCTCTTTGGCGCCATGGCGCAGGCAAGTACGATTTATGTTACTGGTTTCGACAGCTTTAATAATACTAATCTGGTGAGATTCTCGTATGACGGCACATCACGCACTGTCTATGCAGGTGAATTTCTCCTTACCATCGATGGGGTTCAGTCCTCGGGATACTGTGTGGACCTGTTTGCAACAACCTATGTGCCGAGTGGACCTTTTAATGAAGTATCACTTGTAGGTGTTGATCATATTGGGAACCCCATCGGGTATCAGGCCGCATGGCTCATGGATACCTATGGAGAAGGAACTGCTCTTGAGAAAGCCGCACTCCAGGTTGCGATCTGGAAGATCATGTACGGCGATTCGTTCGTATATAACTACGGTTATAATAGTGCTGTGGGAACGTACCTTGATCAGTATCTAAACGAACTCGGAAGTAATGTGTATCAGGGTGCTGATTATTCCATCGCTCGTTTATCTCCCAACGCTCAGGACCTTCTCGTGAAAACTCCTGCACCCGTACCTGAGCCCGCTACCTTGCTTCTCCTGGGCAGCGGCCTCCTCGGCCTTGCCGGTATCCGGAGGAAGTTCCGAAAGGAATAGCTCCTTAACATTGCAACTGTAAAAAATCCCGACAGTCGGTTCGGCTGTCGGGATTTTGTTGTTTCCAGAGAGTTTCTTTCGGAAAAAGATCCTTTCCGGATCGTCACCATGCTCGATTCTGTCGCCCCTGAAGGGCCTCCTACAGCGTGATGATTTGATTTTGTAGGAGCGGCTTCAGCCGCGAAAACATCGGCTCTGAAGGGCCTCCTACAGGAAGATCACGAGCAACGGCCTCCTACAGGGGTCTGCCCACCTGGAGCAGGAAGAGGGGGCCCTGTTCGTCCAGGTAGTCGGGCTGTCTCACGGGCCAGGCAAGGCCCAGCTTGAAGGACGAGAGGTTTCCCCAGGCCACTTCGAAGGAGGTGACGATCTCCAGGCCCGCTCCCACGAGGGTGTCATCCCAGCGCGGCGAGTCTGCGCACACCCCGGCATCGATGAAGGTGCCGAGCATAAGGCGGTGCAGGAAGAGCGGCAGGGTCCTGTAGCCGAGCTGCAGGTTGGCCAGAGGCCAGTAGACCTCTGACGCGAGGCTCATGGCCGTGCCTGCCTCGAGGATGTTGGCTCGGAATCCCCTGAGTGCAAAGAGGCGCGACGGCCTCCTCGTGAAATAGCCCTCCCCGGCTTCCCCGCCGATGCGGAACGACCCGTGGCCCGGTATGTAGCCGCCCCAGGTCTTTCCTGCCTGCACCTCAAGGGTTGCAAGGATGGTGGATCCTGCAATGAATCTCGCCCCGCCGAAGAGCGATCTGCGGCCGCCCGAGTACCCTTCCAGGGTGAGCCAGGTGCCCACCGAGGAGAAGTCCTCCTCGAGGCGCAGGCCTGCCCACAGGTCGGTCTCCACGTCACCGGGACCTTCCAGGGGGTCGTAGTCGAGCCTGTTGACGGAGAGCTCGAGCCAGTCCTGTACGTGGTGCCGGAAAAAGACCCGGTACTCCCGGCGCGATTCCTCGATTTCCCCGGTGAGCTCGGCCTCGTACACCAGGGGATAGCGTGAGGCCTGGAGGCCGAAGTCTTTGAGGTGGGTGCCGGCTCGTAGTGATAAGTGGTCGTAGCCAAACGAATACCTGGCCCCTGCATTGAGGGTGTAGTCTCCGGTCACGTCGCGGCCCCAGGTGGCGAGCCCTGCCTGGATGTCACCGATGCCGGCGTAGAAGTCAGGGGTGATGAAGTTGGGCCAGATGCTTGCCACAGGGGTGTAGGGGCGTGCCTCGAGGACGGTCTCGTGCTCGAGGAAGGGG
>DSBG01000096.1 GCA_011046135.1 Deltaproteobacteria bacterium | reverse complement strand
TTCCTTTCGGGTGGATCATATTTTTTCCCGGTGAAGCGCCAGAAGAGTACGTGTCTGTTGAGGATGATCAGCGAGAGGAGGCGGTTTCCAGACCTGTCAGGAAAGAGCCGGCCAGGGAAAAGAGCGAGGTTGAGAAACTCATCGAAGAACTCTCGAGGATAAAACCTGATGACATGGGCCGCATCGGTACAGTAATCCAGAACATTGAAAAGTTATCTACCCCAGATGAAAAAGCCCTGATTGCACGAGCCATACGGGAAAAACTCGGAGAGAAATCGTTCAAAAAGCACAAACGAAGGGAATACCTCGAAGAATTAATCAGGCACGGTAGCGGGAGTTGAACAAATGATTGACTTGATGATCATGTCTTTGGGGGGGTCTCCTGAACCCCTCAAGAAGAGCATTGATGAACACAACCCCAAATGTATTATTTTCCTCGCCTCCCATGATTCCATCCAGATATCGTGCGATATCATCACAGCTCAAGTTCAACAGCCCAAAGTTATTTATGAAATAACCGAGGACCCGAATTCTATGTTCGAATGTTACAAGGCGGCAAGGAGGTGTGTGGAACGGCAGAGCCGTATGGGGTTCGAGGCTGAAAACGTTGTTGTCGATTACACCGGAGGGACAAAGGTCATGACAGCAGGCCTTATCCTCGCAACCATTGGAGAGCCATATAGATTCAATTATGTTGGTGGGGAGCAAAGAAACAAGGGGGGGCTCGGGACCGTGATCAACGGTAGCGAGAAAATGTATGCAGAGATGAGTCCCTGGTCAATATTCGCGGAAGAGGAGAGAAGGCAGGTCATATCACTGTTCAATCTCCATCGGTATTCTTCAGTTGCACGTATCATCGATTCTCTCCTTCAGAAAGAACTCCCCGTAGAGATCGAAGGCTATTTCGCATTCGTCAAGCCTCTCGCCGATGGATTCCTCTGCTGGGAACAGTTTAGACATAAAGACGCTGTCAAACACCTAAAAGATGGTATTGCAGAGTTGCGGAGATACATGCACCTGTATGGCTCCACGGAACTTAATGATTTTTCCTCATCGCTCGATATTTCCAAGAATTTCCTCAACGAACTGGTCAATTCAACAAAAGGAATTACTATTATGCATTCAGTCCTTGTTGATGATTTGCTGAACAATGCAAGACGCCGACTCAGGGATGAGCGGTTCGACGATGCTTCTGCCAGAATATACCGGGCACTCGAACTCCATGGACAGATCAGGTTTTCTCAAGTGATTGGGTGCACGAACGACAAGGTTCCTGCAGACAAAATACCAGCTTCCATCAGGCATGAGTTTTCAAGAAAATACATGGATCCGAAAAGCAGGAAACTGAAGCTTCCACTCCAGGCAACCTTCCAGGTTCTCCATATGTTGGGGGACGAATCCGGAAAAAAGTTTTTTACGAAACAGGAAGAGATCCGCAACATCCAGAGCAGCAGAAACTTCTCCATCCTTGCGCATGGTATCAATCCAGTGAGCAAGTATACTGCAGAATCAATTTTTAAGACTGTTGCTGAGTTTGTTGATTTCAAAGATGTGCTCGATTTTCCTTCACTGCCTCAATGATTCCGGTTCTTTGACAACTGAATAGTGCTGTACGAAAAGATACCCCCGACTGCAACGTTGCAGGTGTTGCCGGATGGGTCTCCGATGGTGCATGGGAGGTGGTACGGGGAAGTATGCTGTGATCATACGCGCCTCCCTGCACGGTCCCGTTCCTCCCTTCCCCTCTTGGGGAGGGAGAGGGACCATGGGTTCCCACAACCGGGTGCAGATGGGGAGACACACCGGGATTATGGCATACCCCTGAATAAATACAATGGAGGATGTCGATGCTTACCGTGTATATCACAACTCCGGGAACGAAGATTTTCAAAGAGGGCGATGTCCTGAAGGTGATGAAAGATGGCGCCACCTACCATACCATCTTTCCCTTCAGAACTGAGCAGGTGGTGGTTTTTGGGGGCGTGGAAGTCAGCTCCAGTGCAATGAAGACATTTCTGCGCAACGGCATCGACGTGGTGTTCCTGAACAAGAACGGCCACTACAACGGAAAACTCATCGGCCCCTATGACACAAACGTGCTCCTGCGGAGAATGCAGTACCGCATGCTGGACGATGCCACGAAATGCGTCTCGTTCGCCCGCTCCGTCGTGCAGGGAAAGATCAGGAACCAGCTGGTTATCCTCCAGCGAGTCAGCCGGTTTCAGAAACGGGATCTCAAAAAGGAAGTACAGTCCTTCCGACAGATTCTCGAGGGGGCCGATCAGGCACCAGGCATTCCCGAGCTCAGGGGGTTCGAGGGAGCATGTGCCAGGGTCTATTTCTCGGTGTTCGACAAGGGATTCGTCACCTCCCAGGGTTTCACCAAGAGAGTGCGCAGGCCCCCGACCGATCCGGTCAATGCGGTTTTGTCCTTCCTGTATACCGTTCTTTTCAATCGAGTGGGCAGTGCCATAGAGCGCCTTGGCCTGGATCCCTACGTGGGAATCTTCCATGCCATCGGTTATGGAAGCCAAGCCCTGGCTCTCGATCTTATGGAAGAGTTCAGACCCATCATCGTTGATACACTTGTGTTCTCATTGTTTAACCTCTCCATAGTGGGAACAGAGGACTTTCGAACTATTTCCTCCGAGACCCGGGACCTTCCCCAAAGCGAGGATACAGCTTCAACGAACGTGCCCGATGTTCTCAAAGACAGGATGGGCTCATTCTCGGAAACCGCTCAGGAGCTTTTCCAGGACTACGAGCTCACGGAAGAGCCTGCCACTTCGATGGGAGACGATGGGCATGGAACCATGGGAGCGAGAAAGGAACCGGTGCTGCTCACCCGTCCCGCTCTTCAGAAAGTGATCCTTCAATTCGAGCGCAAGCTCGAGACCGAGTTTCATCATCCTGTGGAAAACGTCAAGATGACATACCGGGAAGCGATCACCGCACAGGTGCGTCAGTTTGTGTCGTTTTTACGTGGAGAACAGGAAACCTATGTTCCCCTGGTGATGCGATGATCTACATTGTCACCTACGATATACGGTTCGACAAGACAAACGACAGCCGGGCGCAGAAGCGGCTCAGGGAAGTATCCAGAGTCCTGCAGGATTTTGGATTGAGGCGGCAGCGTTCAGTCTTTGAATGTATCCTCGAGGCTGACCGGCTCGAGCTTCTCAAGAAAAGGATCCTCCGGGTAATTGACAGGAAGCGTGATTCGATTCGTATCTATCCCCTTTGTGAAAAGTGTCTGAAGAAAACCATTGTGCAGGGTATTGGCGAGATAATCACCATACAGGAGTATGAAATCGTATGATGAGATCGAATCTGGAACGGACCATCCTTGCGGTGTACGACATTGCCGATGAAACCCGACTCGCTCACGTAGCAAAGATTATCGTCGACTATGGAGTGAGGGTTCAGCAATCGGTATTTGAACTCAAGGTGACCCTCGTCAAACTGGAGGAGCTGCATGCAAAGATCAATGAGGTGATCGACATCCGGGAGGACTCTGTGAGGTATTACCTGATGTGCGCAAAAGACTGGCAGAAACGGCAAAATATCGGCCCCAACCGTTACGGCGAGCCGGATTGGGATGCCCGGTTTGCCCTGGTGTGAACAACATATCACTCGATGTTCCAGGCGTTATCTGCCAGAAAAATCAATCTGATCCTACGAGGCGTCAGTTGCGAGAACCGGTAGGGAATATTTACTCCACCCCTATGATGAGCCATGCAACATCTTGTTATTTATGATATAATCGACATTATTCCCGGCGATGGCAACTTGAGAAATTCTCGCGGGGCGTTATTATATAAGATAATCAATGGGTTAGGATCTCATTCAAGATTCAGAAGCTAAAAACAAGGGAGGTAATTCGGTAATGGTGAGGTGGTTCTCGTTTTATACACTTCAACAGATCGTAATCGCATGCGATTTTGGGGGTGCTGATTGATTCCACGACCTGATAGAAGGGATTGAGACGTTTATGAGGGCGGCTATACGATCTCAACAAGAGCCTCCGATTGATTCCACGACCTGATAGAAGGGATTGAGACTTCGTTGCGCCACTCCTCCTCTCTCTTTATCATCGCGTCCGAGATTGATTCCACGACCTGATAGAAGGGATTGAGACTCTGTCACCCTGGCCGCTAATGCGGCCAGCGACAGGGGAAGGATTGATTCCACGACCTGATAGAAGGGATTGAGACACGAATAGCAATTTCCCATGTCCCCGAATCGTTCTTCTGATTGATTCCACGACCTGATAGAAGGGATTGAGACCTCAGGGAAACCCTGTAGGCCAGGTAGAACAGAAACAGACGATTGATTCCACGACCTGATAGAAGGGATTGAGAC
>DSBG01000178.1 GCA_011046135.1 Deltaproteobacteria bacterium | reverse complement strand
TGTCAACCCTGGTGCGCACCTTTGAATTACATTGTCGCGGTTCATGTTACTGCTGGGTGCCATGAATATGGATCTCATAGGTGATCGGCAAGCTGGTGGCCTCCAGTGAAAATCCTGCCCAGTCAAGATCAGGGGCAACCTCTCTCCCGCAGTACATGCTGAGCTCCGATGCCTCCGTGTCCGGGACAAAAGCTATCGAGAATCCGATGTTCAGCAATGAGCTCTTCAGTCTGCATCCGGGTTGTACAGCATGCCATGAAGGGATCTGGGAGCCCTGGAGTAGGGTCTCTTCGATTCTGATGCGGTTGAATGATGTTCCATCAACTTCATTGAGGAGGATTATCTGGGAGGTCTTCGGATCGAGGCTTCCTTCTACAGAGACAACCAGGCCATCATGCGTCTTTTCGTATACGACACTGCAGTTCCCCTTGAGAGAACCCTGGCTCGTCCTGGAGTGCATGTAAAAAAGCGAAAAAATCACATCGCGCAGTCTCAGGAGACGGTTCTGGAGAGTATGTTCAATGGTTTCGTAGGATTCACCAGGGTATCTCACCAGGAAAAAGCCAGCCGTCTCGATGCCGCACTGTGAGAAGTGCGTAAGCGTTTTTTCTGCAGAATCAACAGTCGTGTTCTTGTTCATGACTTTGAGCACTGAGTTGTCTCCGGACTCCAGGCCGAAGAAAACCTTTTTGCACCCTGCCTGGTTCATTGGTTCGTTGATATCCACGGGGACTCCTTCTGTGCGGGACAGGCATGCCCATTACAGTGACGTCGAGTCCGTCCCGACGGAGCACATCACTGATTTGAGCAATCCCCAGGGGGTGAAAGAGCATGGTAGTGCGGGTATTCTGCTGGGAAAAGGTTAGATCAGCGCTATCGCACCCATAACACTCCTCGCGGCACAAACTCTTCAGGTAGCAAATTTCAAAAAACCGGACGACAGCCTGTGGTGCGCAACCCCATCCGTAGAACACCTGTACAATAATAGAGCCTGTTTTTCGTTATGCAACCAGCCCCTGAACTCTCAGAAGACACGTGTACAAGAAGACACGTGGATGCTTGACAAGGGGGACATTTCTAACGAGTCTTGACATAACGAGTCTTGACATAACGATTCTTGACATGATGAAAACGTGGGTTATACATGTATAAAGAATACATGTCTCCCGGGGTTCATCTCCTTAAAAGGTATGGAAAATACATGAAGAATCTCCTGAAAGAAGGCAGGAACTGCTGGAGGATAGACAGGGCGAACCGTGTGGGGTTCATGATCGATGCCCGGGAGTATTTCGCTGCATTCGTTGAATCCGTTGAGCAGGCCCGCAAGAGCGTGTATATCGCCGGGTGGGATATCAACTCCCAGATAGAGCTGCTCCGCGGTGAAGACTCTAAGGAGGGGCCAACCCGGCTGAGCGATTTTCTCAATCATGTCGTATCCCAAAGGCCCGGACTCCACGTGTATATCCTCGCCTGGGATTTCGCCATCCTGTATGCTTTTGAACGGGAACCCTTCCCGATCTGGAAGTTCAGGTGGAAGAGTCATCCGAGGATTCATTTCTGCCAGGACGACCATATTCCAGTGGGTGCATCGCATCACCAGAAGATCGTGGTCGTCGACGACAGGGTTGCCTTTGTCGGGGGGATCGACCTGACCATCCAGCGATGGGATGACCAGGACCATGCAGCACATGATCCACGGCGGGTGGATCCTCGGGGAAAACTCTACAAGCCCTTTCACGATGTCCAGATGGTGGTCGAGGGCAAGGTGGCTGAAAGCCTCGGTGATCTGTTCCGTTCCCGGTGGAGGGACATGTCGAGAAGAGGGCCCAGAAGTCCAAAACTGACAGATCAGCCTCCAGCCTGGCCGCAGCGTGTTCCTGCTGCGCTGGAGAACATCGATGTCGGGATTTCCCGGACAATGCCGGAATATGAGAAGAACCCCGAAATCCGGGAAGTCGAGCATCTCTGGGTGGATGCCATCAGGGCTGCAGAGCGCTACGTTTACATTGAAAATCCGTTCTTCACCTCTCATGCCATCGGGTCGGTAATCGAAGAACGCCTGAGCGATGAGGCTTGTCCGGAGATCGTCCTCATCAGCAGGGAGAAAAGCAGGGGGTGGCTGGAAGAACATACCATGGACGCCCTGCGGGCGAATATTTTGAACAGGTTGTGGAAGGCCGACCGGTACTCGAGACTGAAGGTGTACTATCCCCGCGTTCCCCATCTCGGGCAGTCGGACATCGATGTCCATGCGAAAGTGCTGATCACGGACAATGAATTTCTCCGCATCGGCTCCTCAAACCTCAGCAATCGATCCATGGGTCTGGACACCGAGTGCGATCTTTCCATCGAGGCCAGGGATGATCGTGACACACTGGTCATCAGAGGTTTTCTGGGGGAACTCCTGGGCGAGCACCTGGGGCATGCCCAGGAACAGGTTACAGACACCATAACCTCTTCGGGTTCACTCATTTCAGCAATCGAGAGTCTGAAGGGGGAGGGGCGTACCCTGGAGGATCTCCAGATTCAGGAGAACCCAGAAACGGTCCTTTCCGATCAACAGCTCGTGGACCCTGAGAAACCCATCGATCCCGATGAGCTGTTCGATCACTACGTGCCGAAGGAGGATCAGCAAACCGGCCACTCGAGGCTGAAATGGTTTGTTCTCATCCTCGTCGTCCTCATGGGCCTCGGTATCCTCTGGCGCTGGTCACCCGTGGCCGAGATGGTCGACGTGAAGTCCCTCGCAGCGTGGGCGGAGCCTATCCGGCTTTCCCCATTGGCTCCGGTCATCGTCATTGCCTACTTTCTCCTCGGCGGGCTGGTGCTCTTTCCTGTTACCGTTCTGATTGCCGCGACAGCCCTGGTGTTCGATCCTCTCTCTGGATGCATCAATTCTCTCCTGGGTGCAGTGTCGAGTGCCATTGTCATCTACTTCATCGGGTATCTTCTTGGACGGAGAGTTATCCGCCCGATCGCTGGCAGGAACATCAACAGGATCAGCAAGGTGATTGCAACTCGGGGCATCATCAGCATTGTTTTCCTGAGGGTAATCCCGGTGGCGCCGTTTTCCATCATCAATCTCGTTGCCGGCGCATCACACATTCGATTCAGCGATTATCTCATCGGGACCCTCCTGGGAATGACCCCCGGGATCGTAATCATAACGCTGTTTACCGACAGCCTGAGAACGTTTCTCCTCGACCCGGGCATTTGGAATATCCTTCTGCTCGCAGTCATCACTGCAGTTTCAGTCATCGTGCTCGTGCTTCTCAAGAGACACGTGTTCAGGAATGTGAAGAACAAGGATTTGAAGCATGATGGGTCACGAGCACGAGAGCCGTGAAGAAAGCTGCACCAGCACGCATGGTTTCAGGGTTGCCACGTACAATGTCCATGGCTGGATCGGGACGGACTCTCAGCAGATTCCTCAGCGGACTCTTGGGGTAATCAAGGAGATGAACTGCGACATCGTCGGCCTGCAGGAAGCGACGTTCTCTTTGGAGAGCGGAGAGGAACTCACTGAAGACTATCTCTGGAAAACGACAGGAATGGAGCCTGTCCTGGGGCCTACCCTGTACAAATCACCCCTGTATTTCGGGAATGTTCTCCTTACCAGGTTTCCGATACACAAAGTGAGACGCTATGACCTCACTGTATCCACCTTCGAACCCAGGGGGGCCCTGGATGTGGAGCTTTCGTGCCGGGGAGTCGGGATCAGGGTGCTGGTAACGCATCTCGGACTCAAGATACGGGAGCGCAGGCGTCAGATGAAACTTCTCCTGGAACGGGTCACGGAGGAGCACCTGGGTTGCATCATCCTGATGGGAGATTTCAATGAATGGTTTCTGCCCCGCTATGCCCATCGAAACCTGCACACTATTTTTGGTTTCCCTCCCTCTCCCCGGACATATCCTGCCAGATTTCCTTTGTTTGCCATTGACCGCATTTGGGTTCATCCATCCAAGTCTCTCAAGACAATGAATCCCTGGCGCACTAATCAGGCGCGTGCAGCCTCAGACCACCTGCCGGTTCTCGCTGAAATCTCCCTGTCCGCGGATGGTTCGGTCATGCGTCGTGAGTTCGCCTCCTAGTTTTTCCTCTGGACAAGAACACAAGCACAATCGGGTCCATGGTGTGTGGATGACCTCTCCTTGTTCTTGCAGACAGAAGAATAGAGCATTCTCATCATCATCATCTCAATAACGCATAACAGTATTCGAGAAATTGCCCCACCGTGTGAGTGTTTCATTTGGCTCGATAAATAAAAAGAAGATCTTCTGCGCGGAAGCATCCTCATCCTGAAAGAGGCGGCAGAGGATGCCTGCGCCGTTTGAACGGGAATGAGCTATGAAGCGTCAACGGCTCCGGCGCTCATCTGCCCGAAGACACCTCC
>DSBG01000164.1 GCA_011046135.1 Deltaproteobacteria bacterium | reverse complement strand
TTCAGATAGATGATCATCGAGAGCACCCTAGCAGGTACCGAGTCCGCCCGCAACAGGATGGCGTCTCATAACAATTCTCGCCGCTGTTTCCGACTCAGACAGGGAAGTGTGCTCTCTCGGAACGTTCATGATACGAAGTGCCACCGGATTCATCGACTGTGTTCTTTCACACGTACGTTTGCCAGAGGTGATACATGAGCATGCCGGCTATCACGGTCAGAGCAAGCGACTTTGTCTTCCACGCCAGGAGAAGGGTTGGAATAGCCACGATGAACTCGCCCTGGAACAAGGCAAGGTGTCCTGTTTCTTTGCTTATGAAAAGAGAGGGAACGACAAGGGCGCTCAAGATTCCCGCAGGGATGAGACGAAGCCACTCACTGAAGAGAACGGGGATCGTCCTCCTGCTGAGATAGATCAGCGGGGCCCACCGGGGGATGTAGGTGACGAATCCCATACCGATTATACAGAGCAGGTAGGCTTCAAACGACATGGCCTGTTCCTTCTCTCGAGGGGCTCTTTTCAGAGAATGTCTTGAGAAAGACGCCAAGGGTTGCAGCAAGTATGGACGCCAGAATAACATGGAAGTTGCCCGGGAGCAGGAGAAAGAACGCTACGGAAAAGATCCCTGCTGCCGCAGAGACGAGCACCGTGATTTTCCCTGAAAGCTGAAACACCAGAAGACACAGAAACATTGCGGTCAGAGCATAGTCAATTCCAAAAGAACCCGGCGGAACGAGTTCTCCAAGGTACCCGCCCGCCACGGTGCTGACGATCCAGAAAGCATTGGCACTCTGGTTTACAATGAGTGCTCTGCGTACATCCCAATCGCCCCTGTTGAACCTAATCAGGTTCACCGCAAAGGTCTCGTCGGTGATCCCATAGGCAAAGGCAGAGAGAAGTCCTCGATGGGTTCCTTTCAAGAACAGGGAGAGAGATGAACTCATGAGTACGTGCCTCAGATTCACCATGAAGGCCGTCAGGATCACCGCAATAATTCCGGCGCCGGAACTGATCATGGATACCGCGATAAACTGGGCGCTCCCTGCAAAGACAATAACGGACATCAGTGCAATCTGGATAAGGCTGAAACCTGCCTGAGCCGCAAGAACACCGAAGGCGATTCCCACAGCAACATAGCCGATGCAGATGGGCCACGCGACTCCACACGATTCTACGATGGTGCCCCTGATACCACTCCTCACTGAATAGTTCCCCTCACATGGGTATTCCCGTATCCTAGGGGACTCCTCTAATAGTTCGGGAAAAGTGTGTCAAGTTCCGAGCACAACATACAACCACTGACTCTTCCCCTGACCGATCAGGCGCGGTGACTGGAGATCAGAAAAAAGCAAACATGCTCAGGTGTTCGTTTCCTTTTTCCTCCGTGAGGTATCCCGGGACGATTCTCTCTGGCAGGACCGATCCTCGGTCCCTCGTGGTTTGCTCATTCACGTGGGGACCCCCAGTCGGGGGAGGATAACCAGATTCAACAGAAGCCATACGCCAATTATCACGAGAAACAGCGCGAACATTTCCATGCTCTCATCCTTTCTCTCTTTCTTACTAGGTGCGTTTTAGGGGATTTTCAAGGTGTCTCTCATCCTGGAGACGCGAGGAGTTTCAGGTGAGGCTGCCGCTCTCTGTGACGTATAACGGGTTCTGTTTCAGTTCCGTCAAGAAGTTCAGCCGGTACTTCCGGTGTGCCCACGAGGTGTTCTGAACCCATTTAACAGCTTGACAGAAAAATTTGATTTGGGTCATACCTTGGATATGAAGGTGGATGCCGTTATTGTTGCAGGGGATGGGAGAGCCGCCCGGAAGGTGTTCAAGCAGAACAAAGCCCTTCTCGACGTTGCCGGGAAGCCGATACTGCGTCACATCATCGAAGTCCTGAAGGCATGTGATGAGATCTCCCGGGTCGTGGTAGTCGGTCCCAAAGACAAGTTCCTCGACGCTGTGGGAGACATGGATGTGATGATTGTCGAGCAAAAGAGGAGCCTTGCGGAAAATGCGTGGGAGGGCTTCCTCATGACCATCCCTGAATACCGGGACACAATGGTCCTCACCGATGAAATAATTCAGCAATATCGCAACAAGCATGTGCTGTTCCTGTCTGGGGACATCCCCCTGCTCTCGGCCCGAGAACTGAAGCAATTCATCTCACTGTGTGACATGGACGAGTACGACTATATAGCAGGGATCACCTCCGAGGAGATCCTTAAGCTCTTTGGTCCCAGGAAGGGAAGACCGGGCATCAAGATGGCGACCTTTCATACAAGGGACGGCAACTTCAGGCAGAACAATCTGCACATGGCTCGTCCATTTCTTCTGATCAGCCAGATTGATCTCATTCTGAAAGTTTACGAATACCGGTACCAGCGAGAGATCATCAATATTTTCAGGATCCTTGCAGAAATCATACGACTCGGTCGTGGAAAGGTGGGGAAGACGCTCTTCTTTTACCTTCTCCTGCAAATATCTGCAGGCCTCTCCACCATCGGGCTGGATTCTCTCGCGCAGATGGTGTGTTATCCCATCACGATTGAGAAGATGCGGGGGCTCTTTTCCAGCATCCTCAGCGTTCGGGCCCAGATCATTGAAACAACGGTAGGTGGTGCTGCCCTCGATGTTGATAACGAGAAGGATTTCATGACCCTGTCGGTTATGTACAAGGACTGGTTAAACCAGATCTTGAATGAAAATCACCACTTTGCATAGTGATCTTCCGCGAATCCCGGGCAGTCTTTCACGACGATTTCGCTGGCGTCATCGCACCGTAGCGTTCCCTCGAAAACCCCGAGGAGCTGAGTAAACCGCGATGAGAGTACCAGCGCGGATATCTTCTCTCCCCTGCGTGATGCAGGATGAAACGTGAGGTCAACCTTTTGGTCGCAGGAGGTGATATGCCACGGTCTCATGAGATCGTTGGGTTCGAAGACAAAATTCACCGTATCAACCTTTGTCATCGCAGAGTCGACCCAGAAGGCGTTTTCCGTGAAGCTTGTTTCGTTTACCCCGCACGAGAAATTCCACCCGAGTGATCTTCCATCAGGCAGCGTACAAGCCGTCGATGCCCAGTTCCAGAAGGTCTGCCTTCTCATGTATCCGCAGGTCCAGTCGATGAGCGCCATGTATGAAGGGGAGGCAATATCCCATGAGCGATCCCGGAGCCTTACGGATCCCGTCAGAGGAACCGGTGTCGTCTTCTGGGTGTAGACCCATCCACGATATCCCGCTCGAGAACAGATGCGAAGGGGATGAGTGCCACTGAGATCGAGCGTGGCAGAGATATCAAACCCCTCACCCCGAGCCGAGATGCGGTCCTGATTGAGTTTGATGACAAGAGATGGAGAGGTAAAAATACTTCTTCCCGTGTCCGGGGAAGGATCAATGGACACACCACAACTGCCTGCCTGGAGTTTTCGCATATCGGTCATGGTGTTTGCCCTTCGATCATAGATGTAGACAAAGCCGTTCCCCAAATACTTCAGGTCCACCACCGCCATGCCAATAATGAGTTCCGGTCCGATAATTCCCGTAAAGTGAAATTGGTTTGCCATAATCTGTCTCAGTATCCTCGGTACGGGAATACCCATGGGGGTCTCAAGACGGTACTCCTCGTAATTGACGTGATCTATCCTGTCTGGATACATTCCGAACGTGATGGAACCGGTTTCGTTTACCAGGCTTCTCATTCTCTCCCTCCTGCATTGAGCCTCTGCACGTGTGATCTATCCTGAATAGTAAGAAAAAATGAATCAGTGTCCAGAGATGAACTCAGGGTTTGAAAAAATACGGGAATCTAATCCTCGAGATAATCTTCGAATCCGGGGATATCGTTCACGCTGACCTGAGAAGCGGCGAGGGCTGATCCTCCGGGTTCTGCCGAGGGTCTTTCGGAGAAGGCTTCGTCGAATCCCGATACAGATTCTTCCGATGATTCATTCCTGGAGACGTGTTTTTTCTGCGTGGTTTTCTCGAT
Source organism: Deltaproteobacteria bacterium (assembly GCA_011046135.1). GTDB lineage: Bacteria > Desulfobacterota > Desulfomonilia > UBA1062 > UBA1062 > DSBG01. The sequence goes on along the minus strand of DSBG01000164.1, from coordinate 449 downwards.
ATAGTCCTCGAATCCGACAACGGAATTCGTTTTGTTCGCAGAGGAACTCTCTCGCTCCGGCCGTATCCTGGAGGGATTGTTTTCGAGGTACTCTTCAAATCCGGGAGCACCGATGCTTTTCGTGCTGGTCTTCGGAAGAGGCTCGGGAGGATCTGAGCGACGTGAACGTGCGGTTGCCTTGTTGAGATCCAGCATTTTTTCAGAGTGAACGTAGGTTGTTTCGACGACATCAGAAATCTCGAGCATCTTTTTGACCACGTTGCGAATCTTGAGTGCCTCGAGCTTTACTTCTTCCAGGACAGTTTTGGTCTGGCTGTTCAGGGAAGACTCGTTGGTGAGCATATCAAGCTTGAGCACAATGGTGGTTAATGGTGAGTTTATCTCATGGTTGGCAGCAATGGCAGTCTTGGAAATCGCCGCCAATCTCTGAGACTTGATATTTTTTGTAA
>DSBG01000138.1 GCA_011046135.1 Deltaproteobacteria bacterium | reverse complement strand
GCCCGGGACGAGGTGACCGGATGTCGCCCCCGAGTTGCCGTATCCGTGGTCGTGGAACCACTTCATGGCAGCACGTGCTCCGTGCTTTCCGTAGATGAGTGCATCTCTGTGCCTGGCCTCCTCCTGTGTCCAGCACATGGAGGTCTGTATGTTGAACCGCGCCCCTGCAATCAAATCTCCCGGCAGGATCTCCTGGGGAAGATAGTTCACCACAACTTCCTTGACGAACCACGCCTTTCTCTCGGGAAGGCTCCATGTCCAGAAACTCGGGTGGAGCTTCACCGGTCTTGCGGCCTGGTGCGTGGACGAGCGGAACGTCTGGAGAAAGGCGTACGTCTCGGGCACGATGTAGAAGGTCATTTCGTCGAACAGCACATCCCAGGGGGTCCCCGTGGTCCAGGCCGTGAACTCATTGTTCCATGCACGGTTTGCTCCCTGGAAGTAGTAATTTCGAAGCCAGGAGATACGATCAGAGAGATTCTTTGGTTCCTTAATTTTACTGCTAACCTGCAGTGCTTCTGCCTTGCTCATGGCTTACCTCCTCTGCCCGCGGTCGAGCATGATCTTCAGGTGCTGCTCGCCGTGTCTGAGCGTCTCTTTCATGATTTCGAGCGCTGTATCTGCATCCTTGGATTCTATGGCATCGACCAGCCGGGAGTGGAATACGATCGTCACCGGAACCATCTCGGGGTTCGAGAAGAAGAGCGAGGTGAAGTTCATGTAGACCGGTTTGAACGAGTTGATGAGCAGCGGGTAGACGAGGTTGCCCGATGCCATGCCGATGGCATGATGGAATGCGAAATCGAGCCTGGTAATGTGCTCGGTGTCTCGGGGATTCGAAGCCTCTTCCTGTTTCACGAGATCATGGAATGCCTTCAGCTGTTCCCGTGTTCGGTTGACGGCGGCCAGACGCGCAGTCTCGGTCTCCACCAGAGTTCTGATCTCAAGAAGGCTGTCCAGCAGCTTGGGATCGAGCCCCCCTTTCTGGTAATGGATCAGAGAGTCCAGGATGGCCAGCGACCCTTCCTTCCGATAGTCGTTCACCACGGTGCCGACCCTCGGCTTCATGGTCACGAGGCCCTTTGCGGCAAGGTCTACGAGTCCTTCGTGCACAACAGGCCTGCTCACGCCGAGTTGCAGTGCGAGCTCCCGCTCCGAGGAGAGCCTCTGGCCGATGGCAATCGTGCCGGTGAGGATCAAGTCCTCAAACCGGGAAATGAATACTTCCACAAGACTGTCTGTCTTGAGGGGTTTTAGGATGTCCTTCATGAGGGCTCCTCATTAGGCTGGTGGTATGTCCAGCTGACAACATATGCCGAAAATGATCTCGTGGCAAGGAAAAAAGTAGGTTGTGGGGAACGAAGAAGAGAACCCCGGATATGGTGATAGCGGATTTCGGCGAAGATAAGAGCACGGTGATACTTGGGATTATACGTTGATAGAGGAGAGCGAGACGCAAAGGTGATACGTAAAGGTTTCTCCTGCCGCAGGGACAATGTGGATCTTTTGAGGTGATGCAGTTTTTAACGGTGTTTTCCGATCCATACAGTCCAGTCAGGATGTATTCTGTGGAATCTACAGAGCCCCACGATCCTTCAGGCGTTTACACGCTCCGTGATGTCCTTTGCCACGGTTATGAACCCCACAATGCGCCCCTCCTTCACGAAGGGAATCCCGGTCACCTCTCCGAATTTTCTCACCCCGTCTTTCGAGATGAACTGGTAGATCGAAGAATAGGAAACTCCCCTCGAGAGCACATGGAGGGCATGATCGCAAGCCTCTTCCTGGTCTTTGGGGTCCAGGACAACGAGTTCAGGAAGGGTACTCCCGATCAGCTCTTCGGGGGTATAGCCGAGAAGCCTTTCCACGTTCGGAGACACGCTCACGACGCAGAGATGGTTGTCGAAAGACAGCATGACATCATTGCTGAGGGAAAAATAGATACGGTATTTCTCCTCGAAATCAGAAAGTGCCTCTTGAGCCTGCTGCAGCCTGGGAATCAAGCTCTCCAATTCAACCAGCCACTGGCGGTTTTCTTTCAATTCACTGATCAGCTGCCCTATGGTCTTGTTTTCGTATCCCATGCTGGTGTCTCCATCCACTCCTCGTAACACAGTGTCAGATCGTTTGTGCCTTATGGTTCTCATCAACGAGAAAGACTTGGTTCAGATTTTTCCCGAGTATAAAAGGTCTGTGCATTCTTCGCAAGGATACGTTCCAGCAGGTCGTCTGAAAGCGTGCTTCGGGTAAACCACCTGAGTTCACGATCCCACGCATAGGGGATGTTGGGAAAATCAGATCCATAGAGGATCCTGTCCGGTCTCATTTCATCGAGTTGCACAGGGTTTGGTATGGGCAGGTACTCGGCCAAGACCATGGTAGTGTCCAGCCAGAGATTCTCATAGTTCTCTATCAGGTTCTTGTATGCTAGAAATTCATCGGCACCCAGGTGCGGTACACAAACCCTCAGGTTTGGGAAGTTTCTGATCACGGACTCGAGCTTCTCAGCGCTGCACAGGATATGGGGGTCGCACTTGTACGCTGGGCTCTTGGGTTCCCTTCCGGCATGGATAACCAGGGGTTTGTTCTCAGAGGCGCATACCTCGTAGATGACATCCATGTCCCTGCCGTTCATGTCGAAACACTGCACGTGGGCGTGGAGCTTCACACCTTTCAGGCCGGATGCAAGTGCGTGTTTCAGGATTTCCGCGCTGTTGTCCTCGCCGGGAAAGATCGTGGCCATGCCGCTGACCTGCCCGTTGAAGGTGCTGCACAGTTCCGCCATGTAGCTGTTCAGGTGCCGGGCGATTCCCGGTTTGTGCGCATATTGGAGGGCCACCACATGGCTCACGCCCCTGGACAACAAGAAATTCAGGACCTCCGGAGAGGAAAGCCGGTATCGTATTGGCCAGGCAAAGGCATCAAACCATCTTCGAATGGGTTTGAAAATGGAATCAGGGAAGACGTGGACATGAGCATCGATGATCGGGGGAAGAGAGGAAGGAACGCTGGTCCCTTCACGATCGTGCAGTGCTGGAAGTGGTGGATGGCTCATCAACTAAACATGCTCTCCCTGTTCATCACGAGAACCCATGCACAACGGCCTGTACCCTCATCACCATAAGACCATCAAAGGTGGTGTTGTCAACCGGACAAAACAGGGTCCATTCGGCCATATCAAAATATCTCGATGATCAGAGTGGCGTTCGTTCATCGTGCCATGAAAAAATCGCTACGAGATCTTGAGAGCTGCCTCAAATCCCTCCCTGATAGCTTCATAGGCCTTTCTGGGGCGTTGCGCGTCCCCAACCACGAAGCACTGGTCAACGCTGTCCCGGAGGGAAGATTCCAGGCTGTTGTATGAAGCTGTTCCCACGGCAACCACCACCGTGTCACAGGTGATGTGATCCACATCCCCCTGCCTGCTCACGATCACTCCCTCGGGGGTGATCTCGGTGACCATGGTGTCGGTAAGGGTTTCAACGCCATAGAGCTTCAGCATCTTCAATTCCACCCAGCGTGTCGACATCCCGATGTCTTTGCCCAGTTTGGGCAGCATCTCGACGATGTTCACCTTCTTGATCCCCCTGGTGCACAGAGCTCGGAGGGTCTCCGTGTCCTCGGCCTGGTGGAGGAACAGGAAATGGAGAGCCTCGGGATCCAGTGTGCCGATCTTGGCGATGAAGATGCCGGTTTCGATACCCACCGCTCCTCCGCCGATGATTACGACATGCTCGCCCACCGCTGCCTTGCCGGAAAGCACATCCCACGCCTGTACCACATGGGGCCCATCGATGCCTGGTATTCGGGGGAGTATGGGGTTCCCCCCGGTTGCAAGGATCACGGCATCCGGATTGTATGTATCAATGAGTTTTTTGTCTGCCTCGATACCAGTGTGGATCGCCACTCCCGCCGTTTGTGATCGATGAACCAGGGCGTTCTTGAGCGCGATGAACTCTGTTCTCTCATCCAGGGCGCCTGCCAGATTGAGCTGGCCGCCGAGTTCCCCGGTTTTTTCATAGAGGGACACCTCATGGCCAAGTGCAGCAGCCGTTGCAGCAGCACTGAGCCCGGCCGGCCCGCCTCCGATTACGAGGATCTTTCTTGGCGTGGAGGTCCTGGATAGAGGAGGGATCTGGCCTTCACGGCCTGCCCGGGGGTTTACCATGCAGGCCACCGGTTCCCAGTGAAAGATATGATCGAAGCACCCCTGGTTGCACCCGATGCAGGGGAGAATCTCGTCAGTTTTTTTCTGACTCAGTTTCAGGGGCAGATCGGGATCGGCGATCAGTCCTCGCGCCATTCCCACCATGTCCGCACTGCCCTCCCGGAGGATCTGTTCTGCCAGGAGGGGGTCGTTGATCCTGTTGCAGGCGATCACGGGTTTGTTCACCACCCGCTTGACCTCTCGCGCGAGGTAGACATAGCATCCCCGGGGCACCTCCATGGGCAGCT
>DSBG01000181.1 GCA_011046135.1 Deltaproteobacteria bacterium | reverse complement strand
CTTTGTGGCTGGAACAGGGTATGCCCGTAGAGAAAGCAGCCGGGATCTCAGGGGAAGGAGAAGAGTCATGACCATGCGAGTCCTCTACCATGGTGCACGAGTACTTTTGGGCGTGGTGTTCATCTACGCGAGCATCCACAAGATCCTCTATCCCGGGGCCTTTGCCGGGGCCGTGTTCAACTACCAGATCCTGCCTGCTGTGTTCATCAACCTGACCGCACTGATCCTCCCCTGGCTGGAGCTCGTCATCGGCATCCTGCTGCTGCTGAATGTGTGGATGCCCGGCACAGTGGTGATCGTCAATGGGCTCCTTCTCACCTTTACCAGTGCCCTGATCTTCAACCTGGCCCGGGGTCTCGACATTGCCTGCGGCTGCTTCACCACGAGATCAACGGAAAACGAGATGACCCTGCTGACGTTGCTGAGGGACAGCTCGTTCCTCTTAGTATCTCTCTTTCTCCTGTACTGGATCTTCCTCAGGCGTGATGAGGACACATTGATTACGGTGCAGGACAAGGGCGTGCGGAAACTACCATGATAAAGAGAAAATACGACGTTATGTGCACCATATTCCAGACAGGAGGATCGATGAGAACGATTGTGCTCTGCGTGGGTATCGTCTGCCTCGCCACCTTCGGGTGTGCATCCGAGCCCAAACCCAGGGCCGTGCTGTTGGAGACGGAATATCAGTTTCCCCCGGCTGTGGAGGGGATCGTTATCACCCATGATTTCTTGCTCCGCAATGAAGGAACGTCTGACCTCGTCATCAGGAAGCTGGAATCGGGCTGAGGGTGCACGGCTGCTTCCAGTGTGAAGCAGATCCCTCCCGGGCAGGAGGGAAAGGTCACGGTGAACTTCAAGACGAGCGGCTACGGGGGCAGAACGGTCAGGGAGGTCGTCCGCATCATAACCAACGATTTCACCCAGCCCGGTTTGAGTGTGGCCATCGCCGGGCATGTGGAGAAGTTCGCGGAAATCTCTCCTGAACGGGCACGGCTCATGGGAAAGGTCGGGGAATCCATCTCCACGCAGATCACCATTACCCCCCGGAAAGATTATCCCTTCAGAATCACGCACACAACTGCCGAATCCGATGAACACTTCACCTTCATCCTTGAGGAACGAAATGAAGAGGATCATGTCACCTATGTGCTGAGGCTCGTAAACACGAAGGACGATCCCGGCATGTATGCCGGCAGGATCATTCTCGAGACGGACAGTCCAGTCAAGCCGAAGATCATGATCAATGTCCTGGGCAGGGTGACGCCTCGATGAACGTGGTGATTATGTACGGATCACCTCTGCTAAGAGGATGCAGCAGTGGAACATGTGTGATTTCAATGAGAATGGAACAATTTTCTGCGTGTAACCATGATCAAGGGGAAACGTTCTAAAGATACCATGCACGATCTTTCTTCCATGTTCGAGGAGAACAGGGCCAGGCTGTTCTCGTATCTGATGCGCATGTGCGGGACGTATGAACTGGCGTGGGACATCATGCAGGAGACGTATACCAGGTATCTGGAACGCTACCGGGAACGCGAAAATTCACCGGCGCTCCTGTACAAGATTGCGTACCATGCGTTCGTGGATCATACGCGGAGGCAGGCTCGAGAGGTCGTCTTCGAAGAGGAGCACGCTGTTCACGAGATCGACCTCGAACACACCCTCATGGTTCGGGAGGGGTACCAGAGCGTACTGCGGGCACTGGGACAACTTGGCCAGGATGATAGAAACCTGATCTCGCTGGTGATCGGAGGTGACGTTTCCTACCGGCAGATCGCAGACATGATGGGGATGAGCGAAGCGAACGTCAAGGTCCGCGTGCACCGGATCAGGATTCGACTCAGAGAGATCCTCAAGGGAGAGAAGCCATGAAAGAGCACATGATAAGCCAGTTCATCGATGACGAACTCGGTCTCGACGAGAAGATCGAGTTCGTGGAGGAAATCCACCGAGATGAGGCATTCACGAACGAGGCGCGGGAATTTCTCCTGCTCGAGAAGACGCTGCGTTCAGAGGTGGTGGAAGCGGTTCCAGAGGTTTCAGTGCCTTTTGCAAGGAGAGTGCTGTTCTTTTCCCTCCTGCGCCCCGTGAACCTGGCGTTCATGACCATGGCCGCTGCCCTCGTGATCCTGACGGCAGCCCTTGTTTCGCAGCACCAGGAGACCGTGGCGCACCCCGTGACGTCCCACCGATTTGTCCTTTACGAGCCGGGGGCCAGCTCGGTGGAGATCGCGGGGAATTTCACCGGCTGGGAACGGGTCTCCATGAACAGGGTCGGGGAGATAGGCTACTGGGAGCTGAATCTTGATCTTTCCAGGGGAGAGCACCGCTTCGTGTATCTTCTCGAAGGAGATGAGCGCATCCTGGACCCGACTGTTCTCCTGAGGGAGAGGGATGACTTCGATGGTGAGAACTCTGTGTTGTTCATAGGGGAATCCGCGTGAACGTCAAGACATGCATCTTTGTTGCCGCCCTCCTGATCCTGCTTGCCGGGTGTGCCCACCATTCATTGAGGAGCGGAGATGATGGAATTCATCTTTTCCTCAGGCATCCCGATGCAACGCACGTGCATGCTGCATCTTCACTGGATGGATATACCCTTCACGAGGCAACAAGGACAGGCCGTGGAACATGGGAGATCGTACTGCCCGCAGAGAAAGAATTCACCTATTTCTTCATTGTTGACGGCGAGGTTTATGTTCCCCAATGTGCATACAAAGAGAGTGACGAATACGGGTCATACAACTGTGTATACATCCCGGGGATGTAACCTGTGCCCGTTCCCGCCGTTATCAGATCAATCACGTAAAAAAAAGGAGAGAGATCATGAAGAAAGTATGCGCGCTCATATTCACACTTCTCCTGGCCTCGTCACCAATACTCGGAGACGAGATCGACACTGCCCTCGGGAGTGGTGTGTCCGGGGAACTCAAGGCAAGCACGAGGGCGATGATCCAGGCAGGTCTGAGCGAAGACGATGCCCTGAGGATGACACGGCTCATGATGGAAAACCGGTTCCGTGTGGAGAACATGATCAGGGCTCAGGAGATCGTGAAGAATGCCCTTGGCGAAGGGATTCCTGCAGAGCCCGTTATGAACAAGGCCCGGGAGGGGATTGCCAAGCGTGTTCACGAGGATCGCATCCTCCAGGCCATGGAGCAGACTCGCTCGCGGTATTCATTTGCCTACGAGAGGGCGAAAACCCTTGCCCCGGATCAGGCACGTTCATCTGCAATCGGTGAGAGTATTGCAGAGGCAATGGCAGCCGGGCTGAGCACGAGCGATGTGGATGCCATCAGGGACATGCTGCAGACAAGGACCCGGGACATGGACAGGGATCAGGCCAGACAGCTCTGTGAACAGAGTTTCCTGACTGCCCGGGAAATGGTGCGGAGTGGCGTCAGCGGAGAACTCGCGAGAGACGCCGTGGGCCAGGCCATCGAACACCGATACCAGGCCCGTGACATGGAGATGATGAGGAACACCTTTATGAATCAGGTGCGCAGCGTTCCTCCCGATGAACTTGCGAACAGGTATGCCCATGCCATCAGGAGTGGAGCGGATGCCGTGGATCTCGGATCTGCGGAAAAGGGTAAGGTCGATGCAGGATTTTCGGGCGCATCAGATGGCATTTCAGGTGTCGGTTCGGGATCCATGGGTGCCGGATCGGCGGGTGGATCGGGCGGTTCAGGCGGGAGCAATTCGGGCAGCGGGTCCGGCGGATCTTCCGGCAGAGGCTCGGGTGCCAGCGGAACAGGAAAGGGCGGCAAGAACTGATCTGCTCTTTATCTCGGTTAATCCAAAGGGGTGCGTACTCGTGTCAGATGGGTATGCACCCCCTTTTCACATCGGAAAGGTAAGACGTGGTGTTTTTTCCTGCTGAATACCCATGGGTTTAATCCCCCGATTCGCCTGGAACACATCTTTTCTGAAAGTCAGACCGGGTCTTGTTCGATGAGTCAACCAGAAACCCATGACCAGTGCTCTCGATGGTGATCGAGGTCAGGGCCTTCATGAGTGTTTTTTCCACGACAAATTGAAACCCGCCTGTCTGGAACATCTCATCGTTCTCTCCCGGCTCGTCCAGAGCCAGCATGAGCTTGTATCCCCCTCAGCCATACCCTTCGTAGATACGTACTGGACGCACAGGTCTGGCGGCAAAGAAGAGTTCAAGCTCCCTTCTGGCGTTATCTGTCAGTGTCACCATGGGATATCCTCGAGGAAAAGAAAACATATCTGCCCCGTCAAGGTCATCATCCGTGTTCTCTCCTTTTGATGAGACTGCTACTCGGCGTTATCCTGGAAGAGGTTCGAATACTCACCGTAGCCCTCTTGTTCCAGTTCCTCCTTGGGAATGAATCTCAGGGAGGCGGAGTTGATGCAGTAGCGCAGTCCCGTGGGTGCCGGGCCGTCATCGAAGACATGGCCGAGGTGGGAATCGCCGTGCCTGCTCCTGACCTCCGTTCTCTCCATGAAGAGTTTCCGGTCTTTCTTTTCGATGATGTGTTCAGGTTCCAGAGGCCTGGT
>DSBG01000034.1 GCA_011046135.1 Deltaproteobacteria bacterium | reverse complement strand
CGGGCCGTCATCGAAGACATGGCCGAGGTGGGAATCGCCGTGCCTGCTCCTGACCTCCGTTCTCTCCATGAAGAGTTTCCGGTCTTTCTTTTCGATGATGTGTTCAGGTTCCAGAGGCCTGGTAAAACTCGGCCACCCGGTCCGGGAGTTGAACTTGTCTTTCGAACTGAAGAGGGGCTCTCCCGAGACCACGTCCACGTAGATTCCTTCCCGGTGGTTGTCCCAGTACTCGTTGTTGAAGGGCTGTTCTGTGCCTTCCTTCTGGGTCACCTGGTACTGGAGCGTAGTCAGGGTTTTCCTGAGGGTCTCTTCGGAGGGTTTTTCGTAGGCTCGCCCGCGAGGGCCCTTTACAGAGAAAATCTTCTCGTCCTTCCAGGTCTTTTTCAGGTACTGGTCACGTCCCGAGTTGCTCCGGTAAAACTTGTAGCGGATGGGGTTCTTCTTGTAGTAGTCCTGGTGATATTCTTCTGCAGGGTTAAACTCAGCTGCTTCGAGAATCTCGGTGACAATGGGTTTGTCGAATTTTCCGGAACGTTCCAACGCCTCCCTCGACTCCTGAGCGAGTTTCTTCTGCTCGTCGTTGTGGTAGAAGATGGCGCTTCGGTACTGGGAGCCCCTGTCTACAAACGAACCTCCTTTATCCGTGGGGTCTATCTGTCGCCAGAACACATCGAGCAGATCTCTGTAGGAGACCTTCAAAGGGTCGTAGCTTACCTGAACTGCCTCCAGGTGCCCGGTTTTTCCTGTCGAGACCTCTTCATAGGTTGGATTCGAACCGGTTCCTCCGGTGTAGCCAGAGATTACGTCCCTCACCCCGTCGATCTTCTCGAAGACAGATTCGATGCACCAGAAGCAGCCACCTGCAAAGGTCGCCTTTTCGAGGGCTGTAGCCGAACTCAGAGCAGTTGTTGCAGGAAACAGAACGAACAGTGGGAACAAGCCCTTGAATATGTTTTTCATCATGGGTATCTCCTTTTCTCGTTCAATTAGACGGTAATCACCGCATAAATGATTCATCTCCACCCGACACCACCCGAGGAGCCCTGCTGTTGGTGCATAATGAATCATTCCCTTGCCGCCATGAGCTCTTTACTCTTCTCCCTGAGTTCTGTAGAAAGCAGGAATCGAGTCCCTGAAGAGACTGCATGAGAGGACTGGGAATGAAGCGCGACGAAAGAATCGTCTTCACGAAAACAGCAGCAGGTGATCCTGGGCGCGTGAGCGATTTCCTTGCAGTCCATACCGGACTCACGAAAACCAGGATCAAGGATGCTATGGCCAAGGGGGCGGTATGGATGAAAAAGGCCGGCGGCAGGCGGAGCCGAGTCAGGAGATCCTCTGCAGTCGTGAGACCGGGTGACAGGCTGGAGCTGTTCTACGATGCTCACCTTCTCTCCGTGGTTCCTCCAGAACCAACTCTTATTGCTGATCGGACCGCCTACAGCGTGTGGTTGAAGCCCTCCGGACTTCTTACCCAGGGAACGAACTACGGAGATCACTGTTCGCTCTTGCGGCAGGTTGAGATCGCCTTTCAAAATTCGAGGAAGGTATTTCCGGTTCACCGCATCGATCGAGAGGCTGCGGGCCTCGTTCTCATTGCGCACACGAAAAAGGCGGCAGCTGATCTCTCTGCGCTCTTCAGGGAGAACAGCGTAAGGAAGAGGTACCGGGTCCAGGTGCTGGGAAATCTTTCTCTTCGGGGCACCCGCGGGAGCATCGACCTTCCCCTGGACGGAAAGAGCGCGAGCACCAGCTATGTGTTTGACTCGTACGATGAGGCTACCAACACGAGCACACTTACAGTCGAGATCGGGAGCGGCAGACTCCACCAGATCAGAAGGCACTACCATCAGATTGGGCACCCCGTCATGGGTGATCCTCGCTACGGGACAGGAAACAAAAATGCCGAGGGGTTGAAGCTTGTTGCCTGTGAGCTGGAGTTCGACTGTCCTGTACAAGGAGAAGTGGTCCGGTTCAGCCTCGATGGATGCCTCTCAGCACTGTAGAAGAACTCGGAATCCTGAGCCTTTTTGAAAAACCAGAGCCGGAGATACCCCACAGTTCAGGTCTTCAGAACCTGCCCCGCCCTTTTTGATGAGTCATACACGCCGTCTCTGACAACGTGAACCCCGTTGATGAAAACGTGGTTGATGCCCGAGGGTTTTCCCGGCGGTTTTGAGCCCACCGGTGGTGTGTCCGAGATCGTCTCCGGGTTGAAGATCACGATATCTGCTGCCTTTCCGGACTGGAGTACCCCCCTGTCGGCAATACCGAAACGCTGTGCACTTGCGCCGGTGGAATGATACACGGCGTGCTCGAGGCTGAAGAGTCTCCTGTTTCGGACAAGGGGTCCACAGATGAGCGGAAAGGCCCCCATGGCTGCAGGGTTCGGGTAGCCCGTGGGTTTGATGATGACATCGGTTTCAAACAGACAGAGGTTGTGAGAGAGGACCTCCTCGATCACGTGGTTATTGCCCGGCTCCCCGCTGTACGTGTGAAAGAGCATGAGCGTGCTGCCGTTGCTCATCTCGCAGATTCTGAGCAGGGTGTCGAAGGGGCTCATGCGCCATCTCTTTGCGATTTCGCTGATGCGCAACCCGTTGAGATCCTCGTATCCGGCAAGAGCCATGTCCATGACCTGGAAATCCTTGTACGTGAATCCCACGAGCCGGAACCCGATTTCCAGTTCGGCCCGAAGCCGCAGCTTCAGCCACGTGTTCCGGTATGCCTGTGGCGCATGCTGCAGGAACCAGTGGGGAAGCATCACGCTGATGGTAGTGTTACCACAGGTGTACGGGAAGGCATCGAACATGACATCGACACCATCGCTGCGAGCTTTCTCCACCATGCGGATGGCCCGCTCAGCAGTCCAGAAACTGTTTCTGCCGACAAAGATAAAGTGTGAGAGCTGGAGGCGCACCCCGGTCCTGCGTGCAACGTCTACCATTTCTCTCAAAGCCAGCAGATTGTGGGCTTCGAGGGTTGTCAGCGGGTAGGTGGGGGAGAGCACGCTGAGGGCTTTGAGGTGCACGGTCACGGGTTTGTTCTTTCGGCGCGCGATACTGCAGAAAGATTCGAGTTCATCAAGCGGCGAGTACATTCCCGGCTCATACCCGAGACCGAAGCTCAGCCCGCAGGCACCTTCGTCCAGAGATCTGTCGAGCACATTGAGGCACGATTTCAGTTCTTCCGTCCGCATCCTTCCCCGCATGGTGTCTGCAGCAGCAAACCTCACCGAAGCGTGGCCGACAAGCTCGGCCAGATTGAGACACAAGCCGAGCTCCTCGAGGCGGCGGAGGTACTCACCCATGCCCTGCCACGTGAAGTCCGGTATCCGTGCCAGCAGGGGAGTGTGCTGCCGGAACCTGAAGAAGGTTTCTTCACGATACGGTGCTGGAGAGAATCCGCAGTTGCCCCCCACAACGGTCGTTATCCCCTGTTCGATGAGACAGGTGAGGAGTTCCGGATTTTCCTCCAGACACAGCAGCCAGTCTGCGTGGGAGTGCATGTCGATGAAACCCGGAGAGACAGCGCACCCCGAGGCATCGATGACCGTCTTGGCGTCGGGAACATCCCCTCCGGAGGGGAGGAGATCCCCGATGAGGCCGTCCTCCATGAGGAGGTGCCCGGGAAAGGGTCTTCTCCCGGTTCCATCGATTATCGTACCATTCTTGATCAGGGTAGCAGGCATGATTCCTCCTTGTGTCCTCAGGTATTCCTGATGAACTCCAGAGGGCGGATCTCTTCAAGGATCAGGGCCTCGGTCGGACAGGTCAGCACGCAGTTTCCGCAGCCGAAGCATTTTTCAGTCGAGATGGATGCGACTTCGTCGACGGTTATGGCATCGAACTGGCAGCGGGCCTCGCATGCACCGCACCCGGTACACAGGGTTTCATCGACTTCAGCCCGGAAGCGGGACGGTGCATAGGCGCTGTCATATCCGAAGGTCTTGAGCATGAGCATGGCGGTGCAGCAGCATGAGCAGCAGTTGCACATGAACATGTCTTCTTTGACGTTGTTGCGGACTGTGTGTACGAGGCCCGCCTCTTCTGCCAGCGCGATCCTGCGGAGGGCCTCGTCGGCAGTGAGACGTTCGCCCAGTCCTCGATCGAGGGTCGCTTCGGCAAAGCCGTTGATCTGCATGCAGAGGTTTACACCTCTGGGGGCTCTGCAGCTTTCTCCACGCCCCACCATGTGTGATTGTGTGCGGCAGGGGCAGGGGATGGCTGTGATGAGACGGGCATCCCTGACGAGGGACCGCGCAGAGTCCACGTCGAGCACCCGATTGAGAGATTCCACGGTCTCTTCAACAGGGATGACCCGGAGCATGGGTGGTATGTTGAACTGCTTGAGCACAGGAATGATCTCGGGCATGTCCTCCATGATCAGCTTTTCCCACAGGGAGAAGAGCTCGGGCGGACATTCGGCGCTGATGACCGTGGAGTCTCTCAGTTCGATCATGGCTGGAAACAACCGGTAGGTTTCTCCCTGTGAGAGAATGCGGCTGACTGCCCCCTCGCGCTTGAGCTTCGCAATGACCTCTCTCACCCGTGACTCGGAGAGTCCTGTGCGTGTAGAAAGTTCAGATACTGATCCCGGCAT
>DSBG01000102.1 GCA_011046135.1 Deltaproteobacteria bacterium | reverse complement strand
GTGGGGGCCAGGGCCGCGGCCCAGGGAGATCAGGCGGGAGATAACGTTTCCCCGGGAGCGACCCCCGGGAACGAGCCCTGTTTCGCATCATACCATAACGCATCGAGGAGAACCGAGACGGTGAAGATTGCCATAGCCAGCGGAAAAGGTGGAACCGGAAAGACCACCATTGCCACGAACCTCGCCTGCAGCCTCGCGGAAACAGGCGCTTCCGTGGCGCTGATCGACTGCGACGTGGAAGAACCCAACTGCCACATCTTCGTCAAGCCCGTGATCGAAACCGAAACCCAGGTGACGGTCCAGGTTCCGGAGGTTGACAAGAACCTCTGTACCGGGTGCGGGATCTGCGCTCAAGTCTGTGAATACTCGGCCATCGTGGTCATCGAGAACGAGGTGCTCATCTTCCCCGAACTCTGCCACAGCTGCGGGGCGTGCACCCTGTTCTGTCCTGAAAATGCCATTCATGAGATCGAACGGCCCGTGGGGCTGCTGGAGTCTGGTGCGAGCGGCACCCTGAAGTTCTGCAAGGGAACGCTCAACATCGGCGAGCCCATGTCGCCGCCGGTTATCAAGGCGGTCAAAGATTCGGCAGGGTCGTGTGACATCACCATCATCGATGCCCCTCCGGGGACCTCGTGTCCGGTGATCGAAGCCATCAAGGACACCGACTTCGTGCTCCTGGTGACCGAACCCACGCCCTTCGGACTCAACGACCTGGAACTCGCGGTCGGGATGGTCCGTGTGCTGCAGATCCCCTTTGCCGTGGGGGTAAACCGGAGCGACATCGGCACGAACGAGGTGTTCCACTACTGCCGCGACGAGGGGATCGATATCGTGCTCGAGATCCCGGACGACAGGACCATTGCGGAAGCCTACTCGCGCGGGGTCATGATAACCGGGATTTCCGAGGACTACCGGGACCTGTTCCTTTCCTGCTGGGACAGGATCACTTTCGTCATGAATCATTTTGAGCAGTGAAAGCGGTGAAGCCATGAAAGAACTCGTTGTCATCAGCGGAAAAGGTGGAACCGGAAAGACGAGCCTCGTTGCATCCTTTGCAGCCCTGGCCGATCGCGCCGTCATCGCAGACTGCGATGTGGACGCTGCAGATCTGCACCTGGTGCTCAACCCGGTTCCCCGGCACCAGTACGATTTCTCGGGTGGAAAAAAGGCCCGAATCATCCAGGAAAACTGTACTGCGTGCGGACTCTGCGTGGAGCACTGCCGGTTCGAGGCCATCGTGTACCCTGAGGTGGCAGAAAGCCAATCTCCGGGGATTCCTGCGATTCGCGAGGTACTCTGCGAAGGCTGCGGGGTCTGCTCGCGGCTGTGCCAGAGCGATGCCATTGCCTTCGAGCCGGCGCTGAGCGGCCAGTGGTGTGTATCGGATACCCGCTTCGGCCCCCTGGTTCATGCCCGGCTCGGCATTGCCCAGGGAAACTCGGGAAAGCTGGTCACGATTCTGAGGCAGGAGGCCAAGAAAATTGCTGAACACAATGGGCACGATATCATCATTTCGGATGGATCGCCCGGGATCGGGTGCCCGGTGATCGCATCGCTGACCGGGGCACACCTCGTGCTCGTGGTCACCGAACCCACGCAGTCCGGCCAGCACGATCTCATGCGTGTCACCGAGTTGACGGAGTACTTCAGAATCCCTACTACGGTGTGTGTGAACAAGTGGGACCTCAACGAGCAGATGACTTCAGAGATAGAGACCCTGGCACTCACCAAGGGGGTGCAGAGCGTGGGCAGGGTCCGGTATGATTCAGCCATCACACGGGCCCAGGTTGACAGGATGAGCGTAATTGAATATACCCAGGAACCGGTGGCACAGGATATCACCGCGGTGTGGAACACCCTGCAGAAGCACCTGACAACCGGGTAGCCGCCACATATTAACGAGAGAAACGAAAGGAGCACAACACATGAACTGCGATGAGAAAAACACGGGCTGCAGTGCACAGGGATGCCCTTCCCACGCCCAGCAGTCCGAGCGGGAGCAGAAGACCCATGCCCAGGAACTGCTGCTCAAAGACCGCCTGACCAGGATCAGGCACAAGATCCTGGTCCTCTCCGGCAAGGGCGGGGTCGGCAAGTCGACGGTTGCCGCCAATATCGCCGTAGGCCTGGCCCTTGAGGGCAAGCAGGTGGGCCTGCTCGACATCGACTTCCACGGGCCGAGCATCCCGACACTGTTGAATCTTGAGGGGCGCCGCATCGCCCACGATGGAGAGAATATCCTCCCCATAGCGTTTTCCGACAACCTCAAGGTCATCTCGCTCGGCTTCCTCCTCGGGACGAAGGACGACGCCGTGATCTGGCGGGGCCCCATGAAGATGGCGGTGCTCAAGCAGCTGCTGTCCGAGGTGAAGTGGGGTGATCTCGACTACCTCATCATGGATTTCCCCCCGGGAACCGGTGATGAACCGCTCTCGGCTGCCCAGCTCATTCCCGACAGCGACGGCGCCATCATCGTCACCACGCCGCAGAACCTCTCCACCATCGATGTGCGTAAATCCATCAACTTCTGCAGCAAGGTGGGCGTACCCGTGATCGGCGTGCTCGAAAACATGAGCGGGTTCGTCTGCCCCAAGTGCAAGGAGGTAGTCGACATCTTCAAGACCGGGGGCGGCAAGGCCATGGCAGAAGAGATGGGCGTGGCCTTCCTCGGCAAGGTCCCCATCGACCCCGCGGTCATGGAAGCCTCGGACGAGGGAACTCCCTTCATCTACACACACTCCGCATCAGAAGCGGCTCAGGCCTTCTCAGCGATCGTGAAGGTGCTCATGGAGCTGGAGACAGAGCCCCGCGAGGACGCAGCGCAGGGCAAGGCCGAGGCGCACGGCGGCCAGGTCGAGACGCAGAGCGATGAGGCTCCCCAGGCCGAAGAGATCTGCGGGGACACGTCCGTCAGGATCGCGATTCCGGTCACCGGCGGGGTGCTCAGTTCCCACTTCGGCCACTGCGAATCCTTTGCCCTCTTTGACGTCGACCCCCAGAGCAGAACCATCACGAACAGGCAGGATCTCGATGCGCCGCCCCACGAACCCGGCCTGCTGCCGGCATGGCTCGGCGAAAAGGGAACGAACATGATCATTGCAGGCGGCATGGGATCCCGCGCACAGGACCTGTTCGCGGAGCGCGGCATCCAGGTGGTGGTAGGCGCACAGCAGAACGACCCGCAGCACGTCATCGAGAGCTTTCTCTCGGGAGACCTGCAGACCGGCGACAACCTCTGCGACCACTAGGCGCCGCCTCATCATTGGAGGAGGCCGTTTACGGCCAACCGGAACCAAATTGTAGGAGGCCCTTCAGGACCGATGAACATTCCGGACTGAAAAATTTCGGGGCTGAAGCCCCTCCTACAAAATGATGTCTATTCTATGGAGGAGGAATCTATGAACCTGAACGCAGTAGACAAGGTGGAGATCCTGACATTGCAGGACAACTACATCGACATCACGGCCATGGACAACTCGTCCGTGATCACCAGAGCCGCACCCATCGAAGGCATGGAGATCAAGAAATCCATCCTCGCAGAACATGGGTTTTCCGCCCTGGTGACCGTGACCGAGGGTGAGAAGCGCAGAAGCGTGCTCTTTGACTTCGGGTTCTCCGAAGACGGGGCCGCCAGAAACGCCGCCCTGCTCACTGCCGACCTGGGCAGCGTGGAGGCCCTGGCGCTCTCCCACGGCCACTCGGACCACACCGGTGCCCTGGCGAGATTTGCGGACATGCTCCCCCGCGACAAGGGAAAAATCCCCTTCGTGGCTCACCCGGGAGTCTTTGGCGAGTCGAGGTACCTGAAGCTCGCAGAAGAGTTCAAGATACACTTCCCGAAATTTTCCCGCGACACGGTCAACAATCTCGGCTTCGATCTCGTGGAAACAGCTGAGCCCTACCCCCTGCTCGGGGGAACCTGCCTGTTCCTCGGCCAGATCCCCCGGGAGACGGCCTACGAGAAGGGCTTCCCCATCGCCCACCACGTGGTGGACGGCACAGAGTCATGGGATCCCATCGAGGACGACACGGCCCTGGCGATCAACGTCCGCGGAAAGGGGCTCGTTGTGCTCACCGGCTGCGCGCACGCGGGCATTGTCAACACGGTGCGCCACGCCATGTCCATCACCGGGATCAGCCAGCTCTACGCCGTCATGGGGGGGTTTCACCTGAGCGGGCCCTTCTTTGAGCCCATCATCGAGCAGACCACCAATGACCTCAAGGAGATGGGGCCGACCTATGTCATCCCCACCCACTGCACCGGGAGAAAGGCCATCATGCACATGGAACAGGTCATGCCTGAGCAGTTCATCCTGAACATGTCGGGGACCACGCTCACCTTTGCCGCGTGAGGCGGGCGGTCATTGATCGGGAACGAATTGCACTCGCGGAAGGGAGGTCGCTTCCTTCCGCGCCTTCAGTCTGCAGTGCGCAGCTTCCCCCTACCTCTGCTCTCTCCCTTCCTCTTTGAGGGCCCTGCGGAGCGTCTTCTCGATGAAGTCGATGTGCTCGACGGTGGCGGCCCGGGCGGTTTCGGGGACCCTGTTCTCGATGGCCTCGTAGATCCTCATGAGCTGAGCGCAGATCGCTACCGAACTGC
>DSBG01000070.1 GCA_011046135.1 Deltaproteobacteria bacterium | reverse complement strand
TCAAACATTCACTCAAGTGCATCTTCGCACTCTTGCAAATTGAAGACGATTTATCCCCTTTCATCGACTCAATCGATCAGGCCCTATGCTCCCATCTTAAGATTAAGGGGTGCGAAACTTGAGCCTGTAATACTATATGACCTCTAAGAACAATACATTTGGCCTGACCCCACATTGTGGAAGAAATCCCTGCGGTTTATCTTCCCTCTTCAGGAAGGCTGAGACACTTGGAGACAAGATGCCTGAAATTTCAGATAGGAGGGAGCTATGTCGGTGTTCAAGGATACAAACAACCTGTATGAGATACTGGGTGGATTCTGGAAGGAACTCAATGGAAGGCCCGAGTTCAGCAATTCGCTCAAGGAGGCGGGCGTTCAGATCAAGTTTGAAATCTCAGATCCCAGCGCCATTATTTGGGTCGGGCCGGACGGGGTCGAGTTCGGGGAGCAGGGCCTCAAGGCAGATGTCACCATGATGCTTGCCGGTGATGTGTGTCACGCCTTCTGGATGAAGGACCTCAGTCTGCCTGTGGCGCTGGCCAAGCGCAAGATAAAATCAAAGGGCAACATAGCGAAGATCATGAAACTCCTGCCCGTGCTCAAACCAGCCTACGAGCTGTATCCCCTGTACATGAAGGAACGCGGCATCTGTTAGCCGGGGAGGGGAAGCAGGGAATTCGGCAGGAAAAACATCAAGATACAAGGAGGAATTATGTCTTTGGAACGTGTAGCCGGACTGTTTTGTGATGAAGTACAGGCAAAGTGTGAACAGATGCCGGATTTCCCGGTGGTCACCTTTGAGAACGGGAAAGGACTGGCCGACGAGATCGTGACCTACAAGGACCTCTTCCTGAACGGGTGCAGGGTGGCCAGAGCGCTTCATGCCGCCGGCATCGGCAAGGGGGATCGCTTCAGCCTTGTCATGCGAAACCACCCTGAGTTTCTGTATACCATGCTTGCCGCATCCATAACCGGGACCGTTGTAGTGCCCATCGACCCTAGGTCCAAAGGGGGCAAACTCAGCTACCAGATCAGGGATTCGAAGTCAAAAGGCATCATCTACACCAGCGAGTTCGCCGAAGATGTGGAGAAGTCGCTGGCCGAACTGAAAGACGTCAGGGTGATCGGCGTGTCCCACAAACAGGGGTTCAGGAAACCGGTCGTGAACCATCACCCCTCTCTCAACGAGATCCTTGACGGTCCGGAAATCGGACTGCCCGACGATTGGAACCGCGAAATCAATATACCCTTTGAAGTCATCTATACCTCGGGAACCACCGGTGACCCCAAGGGCGTGGTCATAAAGGCGAACCGCATGCCGATGTTCACCATGCTCGCCCAGTTTATCTGGCAGTACACCTCTGACGACAGGCTCTACACGGGGCTCTCGCTCACCCATGGCAATGCCCAGTCCGTAACCCTGGTGCCGTCCCTCATGCTGGGCATCCCCTCTGTCATCAGCCGCAAGTTTACCAAGAGCAGGCTGTGGGATGTCTGCAGGAGGCACGGGTGTACCACCTTCTCCCTCCTGGGAGGCATGATGATGGGCATCTACAGCGAGCCTAAAAGACCCGACGATGCCGACAACCCGGTACGCAAGGTCCTGAGTGCCGGTACCCCCCGCAGCATATGGGAAGACTTTGAGAGGCGCTTCGACGTAAAGATTCACGAGTGGTACGGCGCAGTGGAAGGCGGGTTTGCGCACAATGCCCCGGGTACCGGACCCATAGGCTCCTTCGGGAAGCCTATTGAGGGGGTCATGGATATGAAGATCGTGCGCGAAGACGACTCTGAATGCGATCCGGATGAAATAGGTGAACTGGTCGTCATCCAGAAGCAGGGCAATGTTGAGGTGGAGTATCTCGGCAAGAAGAAGGCCTCGCAGGAAAAGACCAGAGGCGGTGTACTGCGTACGGGCGATATGTGTCACATGGACGAAAACGGCTGGCTCTTCTTCGATTTCCGCAAGGGTGGAGGGCTCCGCCGCCAGGGCGACTTCATCCTGCCCGAGTACGTGGAGAAGGCCTTTGCTGACCTCGGCTATGTGAGTGATGTCTGTGTCTACGGTATCCCTGCGGAATCGGGGGCCCCGGGTGAGAGCGACATCGTGGCTGCAGTGGTCCCGGCTCCGGGCGCGTTTATCGAGGTGAAAACAGTCTTTGAGGAACTCTCAAGGACCCTCGAGAAGGGATATATACCGCAGTACCTTCAGGTAGTTGACGAGATCCCCAAAACCGCCTCCGAGAAGAACCTCGACCGCGTACTGCGCGAAGAGTTCAGCAAGGATGCAGCCAATGTCTTCAGTTTTTAGATGAAAAACAACAAAAATATAAGGAGCATACAGTATGGCATATGATTTTCTCGATCTGCACAGTGCAGAACCTATACAAATGACCGAGGAGCACGAGGCACTGAAAAAGGCGGTACGAAAGTTCGCCACCGAGGTCATACGACCGGCTTCCGTGGAGCTCGACAGGATGAGCGCGGAAGAGGTGGCCCGGAAGGGCTCTCCTTACTGGACCTGTATGCAGAAGGCGCACGAGCTGGGTTACCACACCATCTTTATCCCCGAGGAGTTCGGCGGAATCGGGCTGGACCCCTTGGGTCTCCATATCTTCTTCGAGGAGATGGCGGCAGGGAGCATAGGCCTGGCTGTCTCCTGCGGTGTGGACGTCTTTCCGACCTTCTTCGCCAATATGATCCTTGCCGAATATCCTAAGCTCCAGGAATTGCTGATAACGCCTTATGTGAACGACCGTGACTGCTCCATGCTAGGCTGCTGGGCCATCACCGAGCCGGAGCACGGTTCGGACATACTCACGCCCTATCAGCCACACTTCCACAACCCGAAGATCACCCATCAACTGGTGGGCAGGAAAGACGGAGATGACTGGATTCTCAACGGTCAGAAGGCCGCCTGGGTATCCAACGGCACCACTGCGTCCATGGCCCTCCTCTTCTTCGGTGCTGATGCATCCATGGGCATGGCCGGGGGAGGCATCGCCGTGGCGGATCTGAACGCCCCCGGGGTTTCACGGGGGAAGACACTGGAGAAGATAGGTCAGCGTGACCTGCCCCAGGGCGAACTCTATTTCGATGACGTTAGGATACCCAAGGAACGCATATTCTCCCTGCCCGATTCCTACGAGCAGATGACCGACCTGGTCCTCGGGGCGGCCAACGCGCACATGGCCATCATGTGCCTCGGCGGTGCAAGGGCTGCATTCGAGGAAACGCTGATATATACGAAAGAACGTATCCAGGGCGGCAAGCTTCTTTGTGAACACCAGGACGTGCAGAGAAGGCTCGCCGAGATGTTTATCGGCATTGAAGCCGCCCGACAGCTCTCACGCAATGTCATGACCTACAACCTCTGGAGCTTCCCGCCGAACACCACCTACTCCATGGCCTCCAAGATCTACTGCTCCAGGGTCGCCTTCGATGTGGCACACAACGCGGTGCAGCTTTTCGGCGGCAACGGGCTCACCAAGGAGTACTTCATCGAGAAGCTCTTCCGCGATATCACCTCCACAAGGATAGAGGATGGCTCCAATGAGACTCTTACGCTGGCCGTCGGCCACGAGATTCTCAATGGGGAGTTACCGTACGGGAGCTGAGCGAGAGGGCGGGATCAGATCGATATAAGAAAAGCAGGGGGATCTTGCGCAATAATGAAAAGGAGATACAGATGGATAATGTCTATGTGATCGGTGTCGGTATGATACGTTTCGGCAAGTATCTCGACGGTTCGGTAAGGGCAATGGCCAGGGATTCCCTGGATCTGGTGCTGGCTGATGCAGGGCTTGTAAAGGACAACATCCAGGCAGCTTTTGTAGCGAACACCTTCTGGGGAATGTTCGCGAACCAGCATTCCATAAGGGGCGAAGTCATGTTGTGGGATTCCGGGGTGACCGGTATCCCGGTCGTGAACTGCGAAAACGCCTGCGCGGGAGCATCCACAGCCTTTCACCTGGGGTACACGGCCATCAGGGCGGGCATGTATGATGTTGTCCTTGCTCTGGGTTCTGAGAAGATTACCCACCAGAACAAGGCGATGTCGCTCAGCGCTTATGCCACGTGCATGGACGTGGAGAATTTCGAGTCCCACATTAGCATGCTCATGGAACTCAACGAGAAGATCGACTTCAAGATGCCCGAGGGCGAGACGCCCCCGGGTGAAGGCAGGAGCATCTTCATGGATGCCTATGCCATGGGCGCGCGCTGGCATATGACGAAATACGGATCAACCAAGAAACAGCTGAGCGTGATCTGTTCCAAGAACCATTTCCACGGCTCACTCAATCCCAATGCGCAGTTCCAGGAGGCCATGACCGTTGAGGAGGTAATGAATGCCAGGCCGGTCACATACCCGCTCACGGTTCCCATGTGCGCACCGGTGGGTGACGGGGCCGCAGCGGCCATCCTGTGTTCGGAGAGTTACCTGAGAAAGCTCGGCAACGGCAGGCGGCCCGTGAAGATCCTCGCTTCTGTACTTGGTTCTGCGACCCCTCGCGACATTGACGGCATAGACATCGGAGAGCGGCTATCGAAGAAGGCATACGATATAGCCGGCCTCGGCCCTGAAGATATCGATCTGGCGGAACTGCACGATGCGACTGCATAC
>DSBG01000112.1 GCA_011046135.1 Deltaproteobacteria bacterium | reverse complement strand
TGGAGGCTCGGCAGGAGTTATCCCGCCTCAGGTCATGGGCATCCTCTTCGGGGGGGTTGCGGGCATCATGGTGTACATCAGCCTCGATGAACTCCTGCCGACCAGTCAGGCATACGGCAAAGGACATGACAGCCTCATGGGGCTCATCGCCGGCATGGCCGTCATGGCCCTGAGCCTTCTGCTGATGCAGGGATGACGAGTCTGCCGTGAAGTCCTGCCTGGAGTTCTGCCGGAGTCGATCCATGCACCCCCATGGGGATTATACGATCTTGACTCTCTCTTCATTCTGGGTAATAAGGCACAATTCATGAGCTTCGTGAAAAATATCCTGGGTCCGATGCGTCCGCCTTTTCTCATCCTCACACCGGCCTGCGTCCTCCTGGGGGTGGGTACTGCATCCTGGACATCGGGATCCGTCGACGTCCTCCATGCCGTGCTTGCACTCATCGGTGCGCTCGGTGCGCACATCAGCGTGAACGCCTTCAATGAATACAGTGACTACAAAAGCGGGCTCGATCTCAGGACCGAGAGAACTCCCTTTTCCGGAGGGAGCGGCACTCTTCCGGCACATCCTGAGATGGCTCGATCCGCCCTGATCACTGCGGTGACAACGTTCGCCCTAACGGGACTGATTGGTGTCTTTTTCCTTTTTGTCAGGGGAATGGCCCTTCTGCCCCTGGGGGTCCTGGGGCTGGTCATCGTGATTGCCTACACCCCCTATATCACTCGACATCCGCTGCTTTGCCTGATCGCACCCGGCCTGGGGTTCGGCCCCCTCATGGTCATGGGAACCCACGTAGCCCTCACGGGGGTGTATTCATGGTCAGCGTTCTTCGCTTCTCTCGTGCCGCTGTTCCTGGTGAGCGACCTGCTGCTCCTGAACCAGTTCCCCGACGTCGATGCAGACCGGAGCATCGGGAGGAAACATTACCCCATCGTCATCGGAAATCGCGGGAGTGCTTATATCTACGCTGCCTTTCTCGCCCTGACCTATCTCTCTCTGGCCGCCGGCGTATGCTTGGGACACCTGCCCCTGGCGAGCCTGTTCGGCATGGCTACCCTCGTGCTCGCCGCACCTGCTGCCTTCGGTGCTTATAGACATTCCGACAACAGGGACAAGCTCATCCCCTTCATGGGCATGAACGTGATCATCACCATCGCAACCCCTGTGCTTGTTGCTGTGGGGCTGCTCATCTCCTGATTGGACTTGTGCACATATATCAGGTAGTGAGCAATCATTGTGGTTCCCCAACCATGGCGCAGTGAGAGTGCGATGAACCATGTGAGTTTATTGAGGACATGAGCATGCGGCTGCTGCAAAGACAGAAACTCATCCTGCTCCTGGTGCTCGCGGTGAGCGTGGTCTTCCCGCTCATGTTCGTTCAGTTTGACGAGCCTAGCACCCGTCTTAACGCATACAAGCTACTCGCCAAAACCGGGGCCCTCTGCGGGGGAATGCTCATGTTCTGGCAGGTTCTCCTGGGTTTCCGCGGGGCGGTTTCCCGGTTTGTCCCTGACCTCATCTGGGTTCTCGGCCTGCACAGGAAGATCGGCACCTACCTGCCACTCCTTATTGTGCTCCACCCAGTCTTCATCACCCTGTACTACCTCGACAAGTATGACTGGAACCTGTTCTCGCTGAATATATCACTCTCCTTCGACGTCTTTGTTCTGATAGGCATCGTCTCTCTGGCTCTGCTCGTCGTGATCATTATCAGCAGCCTGTTCCGGCCGTCCTTCAGAAGCTACTCGACCTGGTATTTCCTCCACCTGGGCAGTTACATCCTCCTGCTGCTCATGTTCATCCACAGCATTCCCATCGGCTCCACGATCGGGCTGACACGTCTTGGGCAGTTCTGGTGGCTTCTTGCGGGGATACTCGCCCTGGTTACCCTGTTCAGGATCGCGACACGCCTCGGCCTCTTCGTGAAGAGGCACCTCGTTTCAGACGTGAGACAGGTTGGTCCCGGGGTCACACGGATCACCATGCAGCCCGTGGGGGGAAAAATGGAGCCCATAACGGGTCAGTTCATCTTCCTGAGATGGGGTTTCTGGGGGAACGCACGTCCTTTCACGGTCTCTCATTACGACAGACTCACGGGCAAGCTGTCGGTAACGGTCAAAGCCCTGGGAAAGACAACCACCCTGCTGCAGGGGATTCAGAAGGGGGAAACGGTGTACCTCGAGGGTCCCTTTGGCGTCTTCACCCATGCAGCCCTTGAACATGACCGCCCCGTGGTCATGATTGCCGGGGGCATCGGGATCACCCCATTCACCAGGCTCTTCGATGAACTTGCCTATGAGCCTGGCAGGGAACTGCATCTCTTCTATGGCAACAAGTACACCCACGAAATCGTGTACAAGGATGAGATCGAGGGCATGAAACACGTCAATGTCATCCATGTCCTGAGCCACGAAGACGACTATGCGGGAGAAAAGGGGTTCATCACGGTCGACCTGTTGAAAAAATACCTTCCGCGCGACCTGAAGGAGTATGAATTCCTGATATGCGGGCCACCCGTCATGACGGAAAAGATCAAGACTGAACTGACCGGGGACCATGTCCCTGCCGGCCAGATCCACTATGAACTCTTCTCCTATTGAGAAGAGCGGCTCCGGCCCCCGCGGTCCTGAAATAAGAACGAGAGGATGATCCCCTGATGAGAGAGAGGAACACCGTACTCACGAATTCCCGATCGCTGCTTTTCTGGCTCCTGATCGTAAGTGTCTTCATGGGAAATGCACTGACCTCGTGTGCGGTGCACATGAACTACCTCGAGACCGATGCCCCGAAGTACAGGGAGGACCTTGCAGACCCCTCGCCCCGTTTCCAGGACACGCTCACGGTAGTCACCTTCAATATCGCCTATGCGAAAGAAATCGACCTCGCCATAGAGGAACTCTGTTCCTCGCCGAGGCTGCGCGATGCCGACGTCATCCTCCTTCAGGAAATGGACCTGGAGGGAACGCAGAAGATTGCCCGAACACTCAAGTACAACTACGTCTATTATCCTGCGGTGATCCACCCTCGGTACAACAAGAAATTCGGCAACGCCATTCTTTCAAGGTGGCCGATCACCGATGAGGCAAAGATTCTCCTGCCCCACGAAAACCCGGTCAGGAAGCAGCGTCGTATCGCGGTTTCAGCAACCATTACCATTGAAAACAAGCCCATCAAGATCGTCAATGTGCACAATGAGACCATCCTGCTTCGCCGTACAAAGAAACTCGATCAGGTCGATGCCCTTGTCGAGTACATTTCGCGAGGACAGGAGGCTGACTACATGATTGTCGGAGGAGATTTCAATACCGTCGGGCAAAAGGAGATCTCAACGGTTGCCGGGCGATTTGAGCCCCTCGGACTCGTTCTGGCAACGGCTTCGGTGGGAATGACCTCGAAGATCTTTCTGAGGTTGGATCATATCTACACGAAAGGGCTGCGCGTCATCGACGCCGGCAAACAGAAACCGACTCGAGCGAGCGATCACTTCCCTGTCTGGATACAGGTTGAAAGGCCTTCGTGAGGGTATTGACGTCTGGGAAGAGATCGATGCATCCACCTCTTCCGGGGCGAAATTCCTGTGTGATTGAGACGCAGTGCCGTCGCATCGGCTTTCTTGCCCGATCGTTCGTGCAACAGGGAAGCTTCAGAATCGGGATCTCCCCCAAGATTCTTGCAAAAGAGGCCCGAGCCATTTATAGTATGATATCCCTGCATCGAGGTGGTGCTGTATGCATGAAGAACCGAAATCCTTCTATTGTCACGAACCAGGGCACGATCTGTATTCCGAACACAGGGATCCCGTCATCCGGTTTCTCCACAGGATCATAAGAATATCCCTGCGCCTTCTCGCAATCCTCATGGTGTTCGTAATCGTGTGGGGGATCGGTGACGTGTTCTACGTCCTGTACAAGCGCCTGTTGGGCGACCCCTTCATGCTCCTCAACATCAACGACATCCTGGCCACCTTCGGTGCCTTCCTCGCCGTGCTCATCGCCATCGAGATCTTCGTGAACATCACCATGTACCTGTCCGAGAGGGCCTTCCCCGTGCAGCTGGTGATCGCAACGGCGCTGATGGCCATTGCCCGTAAAGTGATCATCCTCGACTTCACGGAGCTCAAAGCCGAGTACATCTTTGCGACAGCGGCCGTGGTGCTCGCCCTGGGAATCACCTACTGGCTCATTTCACGCAGACCAACCGTGTGAGGGGGGCGCGGCGGATCGACCGGTGATTCAGCGGCCATGGATGCCTTCACGACACGGTCCCCTGAACCCGGTTCTTTGCGCAGCGCAAGCGGAAAAAATCCAGGAGTGAGTGCACACACATGGTAATGGACAGTCAGATCCTCCTGATGCTCTCCATCCTGGCCGTCACGATTGTCCTCCTCGCCTTCGAAGTGTTCCGGATTGATATCATCGCCATACTCTGCATGCTCACCCTTGGCTGGCTGGGGATGGTTAAGCCCATGGAGGCAATCTCGGGGTTCTCCAGTAATGCCGTGATCTCCATGATGGCCGTGATGATCATGGGACAGGGACTCGCAAAGACCGGCGTCCTGGATAAATTCTCACGTTCGCTCCTGCGGATTGCCGGGAACGACAAGCCGAAACTCATCGGCCTTGCTTGTGCATCAGTGGGGTTTCTCTCTGCCTTTATACAGAATGCAGGGGCTGCAGCACTGTTCCTGCC
>DSBG01000033.1 GCA_011046135.1 Deltaproteobacteria bacterium | reverse complement strand
GTTCCGAGAGAGCACACTTCCCTGTCTGAGTCGGAAACAGCGGCGAGAATTGTTATGAGACGCCATCCTGTTGCGGGCGGACTCGGTACCTGCTAGGGTGCTCTCGATGATCATCTATCTGAAACTGGTTATGACCGCAATCTTCTGGGGGGGAACCTTCGTCGCAGGAAGGGCCATCGCTCCCGTAGTTGGTCCCTTTTCCGGGTCGTTTCTGAGATTCTTCCTTGCCTCCATCTGCCTGGTGATCCTTGCCCTCAACACACCCGGTGGACTGCCGAGAGCGAAGAAAACACAGATTCTTCCCTTGATCCTGCTGGGGCTGACCGGAGTCTTCGCCTACAATGTTTTGTTTCTTGCAGGCCTCCAGACCGTGACGGCGAGCAGAGCCTCCATCATAATTGCCAACAACCCTGTGTTTCTTGCGCTGTTCTCCGCCATTCTCTTCAAAGAACAGCTGGGAGGTCAGAAGATTTTCGGCATTCTGCTCTGCCTCACTGGAGCGATAATCGCAATCACGCAGGGAGACGTTGCGTCCATCCTCCACGGAGCCGTCGGACTTGGTGAGCTCCTCATCTTCGGATGCGTAGCGAGCTGGGTGGCCTATTCGCTCGTCGGAAAGGTTGTAATGCTCGGCATGAGTCCTCTCATCGCCATCATGTATTCATCCATCTTCGGTGGCCTGTTCCTGCTTCCTCCTGCCCTGGCTGAAGGAATCGTCCACCAGATCTCCTCATACCCCATGATGGTATGGCTGGGAATTTTTTACCTGGCGTTTTTCGGAACGACCATCGGTTTCACCTGGTACTACCAGGGAATACAGGCCATCGGGCCTGCCCGTTCCGGAGTGTTCATCAATCTTGTACCCATCAGCGCCATTGCCCTCGCTGCCCTGATTCTCGGGGAGAAGCTGAACCTGTCTCTTCTCCTGGGGTTGATCCTGGTCACAGGGGGAATTTTTCTCACGAACAGCACAGCTCCATGGAAACACTCAGTGCATTGAGGTTCAGCATGTTCGCTCTGAACGGTTGTGTTTTCGGGACAGCCCACTGCACTGATCTGTCTTTCTTCTCACCTCCACGCATCAACACTTGACATCTGATGAGTCTTCGGATATATCCGAGCCCTATTTATCTGTAAGGAGTAGCGTGCATGAGTACATTCAGTGCGAAGAAAGAAGAGGTGACCAGGCAGTGGTTCGTGGTTGATGCCACGGATCAGGTGCTCGGAAGGCTCGCTGCGGATGTCGCCTCTATTCTCAGAGGGAAAACGAAGCCCGAGTATACACCCCACACCGATGTCGGTGATTTTGTCGTGATCATCAACGCGGAAAAGGTAAAGCTCACCGGGAACAAATGGGACCAGAAGATATACTACCGTCACAGCGGATATATGGGTGGTCTGAAAGAAAAGACCGCCCGGCAGGTCCTGAATCAGAAGCCCGAAGAGATCATCAGACATGCGGTCAAGGGAATGCTCCCCAAAAACACCTTGGGAAGAGCGATGTTCAAGAAGCTCAAGGTCTATGCAGGCGGACAACACCCGCACCAGGCTCAGTTGCCGCAAGAGACCACACTCTAAGAGGGGATCATGATGGTTGAAAAGACGTATGCAACGGGAAGAAGGAAAAATTCCACCGCGCGAGTTTGGTTATCCCCCGGCAAAGGCGAGTTCATCGTCAACGGCAAACCCCTGAATGAGTACTTTGACAGAGAAACCCTGAAAATGTCTGCCCTCCAGCCCTTTGATACAACCGAGACCAAGGGCCAGTTCGATATCCTTGCCACGGTGAGCGGGGGTGGGATTTCTGGTCAGGCAGGCGCCCTGCGCCATGGAATATCTCGTGCGCTGGCAGCATTCGACGTGGAAAAGTACAGGTCCAGGCTCAAGGCCGCCGGTTTCCTCACACGCGATCCCAGAATGGTTGAGCGTAAGAAGTATGGACTCCACAAGGCCCGGAAGAGACCACAGTTCTCCAAGAGGTAATTCTCTTTGACCATCTCAGCAGGTATCCTGGGGGCAACGGGGTACACCGGCGCAGAACTCATACGACTCCTGTATGCTCACCCCGAGGTCAAAATAGCGTACTGCTCATCCCGCCAGCACAACGGAAGGAAGGTCTCAGATATCCTCGAGTTCCTCAAAGGCACCTATGAAGCCGTGCTTGAGGAATTCGATGCCGAGTCCATTACAACCCGCTGCGATGCCGTATTCAGCTGCCTGCCGCACGGCGCAAGCATGGGCTACATCTCCAGGATCGTCCCGGGGGTTCGAGTCATCGATCTGAGCGCAGATTTCCGAATCAAGGATCCCGCCACCTACAGCCTCTGGTATGCTGAACACGGTTACCATGACCTGCTGGACAGTGCAGTGTACGGACTGAGCGAGGTCTACCGTGAACAGATAAAATCTGCGCAGCTCGTGGCAAATCCTGGGTGCTATCCCACTTCGGTGCTCCTACCCCTCGTTCCGCTCCTCGAATCGAACCTCATTGATCCGTATGGAATCATTGTGGACAGTAAAAGCGGTGTATCGGGTGCCGGCAGGGGTCTGAGCTTGAAAACCCACATCTGTGAGGTGGGTGAATCGTTCTCGGCATATAAGGTGGGCAGGGCGCACCGGCACATCCCCGAGATGGAGCAGGAGCTCACTCGAGCCGCGAAAAAATCCATTACCATGGATTTCATACCCCACCTGCTTCCCATCACTCGGGGGATGCTCTCGACAATCTACCTGAGAACGACCCGCAGTGAAAAAGAGCTCAGAGAGTGCTTAAAACGATACTACGAGACTTCCCCCTTCGTGAACATACTGAGTGATTCGTTCCCCTCCACGAAGGATGTCAGGGGCACCAACAGGTGTATCATTGCCCTTGCAAAGGTGGAGCCGACTGACAGGGTCGTGATCGTCAGCGTCATAGACAACCTCACCAAAGGCGCCTCAGGCCAGGCCGTCCAAAACATGAACATCATGTTCGGCTTCGACGAGAACGCGGGACTTGACTCCATCCCCCTCTTCCCTTAATTCTTTCAAGAGCGCCAGAACAGGAACGAGGCCCGAAAATTTAACCTCTCCGTTGAGGCTGGCTCGGGAGATACATGGAGCTGGCGTAAATGAGCGCTACTCCTGATCCCTGTAAGGGGCACCTTTCCTGAACGAGAAACGGTGCGCACACAAAGGAGGGCTATCGTGGCTGGGCCAATACGGAAACCAATCATTGCCGGAAGCTGGTACCCGGGAAACCCCACGACGCTGAAGGAGACAATCAAGTCATATCTCGACCAGGCTTCGATCCCCGATATTCCCGATGCCCCGGTCGCCATCATCGTACCACATGCAGGCTACCTTTATTCAGGACAGGTAGCCGCCTATGCATATAAATCAATCATGAACCATGACTACTCAACCGTGGTGGTGATCAGTCCCTCACACCGTGCATTTTTTCCCCATGTCTCCCTCTGGGCTCGCGGTGCATACGAAACCCCTCTGGGGCTGTGTGAGGTTGACGAGGATCTCTCCCGAAAGCTTCTGTCTTCACAGATTATCAGGGACGACTCGAAACCCCATGCAGGCGAGCATGCCCTGGAGATCCAGCTTCCGTTTCTGCAGATGGCCCTCGATTCTTTCAAACTCTGCCCCCTTATCCTGGGACAGCAGGATCTCGTCACGTGCGAACGTCTTGCTGAAAGCCTGTACAAGCATATTCCTCATCCGCAGGATGTTCTCGTGGTTGCGAGTTCCGACCTTTCCCACTTCCATTCTGGCCCGAAGGCGGAGGAGATGGATGCCCGCGTGGCGGAAAAGATTGCCTCCTTTGACATCGCAGGATTGAGCAAAGACCTCGAATCAACCTACGCTGAGGCCTGTGGAGGAGGCCCCATCATGACATCACTTCTGTACGCCAAGAAACTCTCGCGGTTGCAAACCAAGATCCTCAAGTATGCCCATTCGGGCCATATCACGGGAGATACCTCTTCGGTAGTGGGTTACCTCGCTGCTGTTATCTACTGATCTACTCGTGTTCGATCTACTCCTGTTCCTGAGTTCGACGTAGACACGGGGATCCCACGTACCTCACAAAACATTTCTCTTGCATCACAGCTCAAGTACAGTGTAAGAGCAGAGACAAAGCTTCTGTTTTCTCGCCAGCCTGTCCTTAGGACTGTGGCTAGGCTCATGAATGATCTTTTCAGCAAGGATTCTGGCGTGAAGATACCCCAGCTTCACTAGGGAAAGAGGACACATGGTATGGATGATGAGAACACGCTCATGCCAGACCCTGAAATTCTGATAACTCAGGCCTTCATTGACAGGACTCGGGAACTCATTCATGCACCCTTTGAAAAAATACTCTCTGCCGGAAGCGCCCTGCGGAAAAAAACCGTTGTTTTGAAAAGTGATTTTCTCGAGTACCTCATCAGCAAGACCGAGTACGACATGGAATACCAGCACGGGCAAAGTCTTGGAAAGTAGCAGAGAGCATCCTGCTCCATAGTGCGAACTCATTTATCGTGTCTTTCTCAAGAGATAGCATATCAAAAGAACCGGCTTACCCCTGAGCATTCCCCCCTCACCCTGCTTTTTTCCTTGCAGAACAGCTTCCGCAGTGTGTTTCTCCCCTCGGTTCTTGATGATTATTTACCCGACATCCTCGATCCAAACTCCAGATCGCAAACGCTTTCGTCATAATTTTTGTCATTTTGTCACACCAAGCCGGGGGAACAGCTGGAAAAT
>DSBG01000065.1 GCA_011046135.1 Deltaproteobacteria bacterium | reverse complement strand
TCAAAGAGCCGTTCATGGAGGTTCATCATTGCACCGGTGAGAAACGCGCAGCTCATGACCTGGCCGAAGGAGATGAGCTGGTAGAATGCTTCGGCATCCCTGCCGGGACCGTGGGCCCGGTACCAGGACGGCACACGCACATCCTCGAACCAGATGTCCCCGTTCTTGTCGGCCGCCATACCCGCCTTTTCATAGGCCCCGCCCTGCGTCACTCCGGGCAGGTCAGCAGGTACAAAGATGAAGGCAAAGTCTCTCGGGTCGGCTGAACCAGGCTTCGTGGTGCAGGGTACCCCGAAGAGTTTCGATACCCCGCCTGAATTCGTGGGCCAGAGCTTGTGCCCGTTGATCACCCACTCGTCGCCATCGAGCCTTGCTGTGGTGCGGATGGTCTTTCCTTTCAGCAGTCCGAGGTTCTCGATGTCGGCCCCGCCCTGGGGCTCGGTCATGGCATTGGCGGCGAACACGGCCTTGTTGGTGCTGCAGAACAGGGGGGCGAATTCCGCAATGAGTCGATCGTTCACATAGGGCTCCACCATGATCACGAGCATGGGCCAGAAGGTGACCCCAAGGGCCACCGCAAAACCGGTGTCAGCCCTGCCGAGCTCCTCGCAGAGCATGTAGCCGATTCTGAACACCGAATCGGAGTTGGCGAGACTCCAGCCGCCGTGATCCTGGGGAAAGAGCGATTTCTGAAGCCCGAGTTCACCCATGAGCCTGTCGAATGCCGGTTCGATGAGCCTGTGTTCTTTCCAGTCCTCGTCATACTCGCGTCTGTGCAGCATGACGGTCTCTTCGAGGACCCCCCTCAGGACGGTGCGGAAATGCTTGTCGAAGGGGGATATGTATTCCTCGGGACGTGAGAATTCATCGATATGCTTCATGGCCTCTCTCCCTTTCAGATCTCATTGCAGTCGTAGAAAAACCTGGCGGTGTCCATTCTGACAGGACCTTCCGCTCCCACCCCGGAAAGCAGGGACCCGATGGTCTTCACATCCCTCCAGTGCTTTTCCACGTGCCACTCCTTGGCATAGCCTGCCGAACCCATGAGCTCCATGCCGCGGTTGATGGCGCGCAGCACGCCCTGCTGCACCCGGCACCCGATCATCGCCGCGTAGGTGAAGAGGTGCAGTGCACTCGCATCTCCCCAGCTACCCGGGCTCGAGATCATCTGGGCCAGGTCATAGAGCAGGAGCCGCGCCGTGGCGATCTCGTCCGCGACATCGGCAAGCACACAGGCACACAGGGGATTTTCCTTCAGGAGCCCTTCTCCCTTGATCACCCGGTTTTCACTCCAGTCGCGAAAGATTTCATAGGCGTTGATGCCCGCACCGAGGCTCACCCCGCCCAGGAGCAGATTGAGCCAGGTGTAGAGCTCTTCCACCGCCGGCTCACCCTCCATGAGGTTTTCTCTGGCGATCTTGACCTCTGTGAAGGTGATGTCCGCATTCTCCAGGGCATTGAGTCCCGTGGTCTTGAACGCCGTGCCGCGCCGTATGCCCGGGGCATCACCCGGGATGAACGCGATGCAGGGTGTGCCGTTCTTTCCGGCGCAGACCACGCAGAACAGGTCTGCCATCGCCCCTGCCGCAAACGGCCTGAGGTTTTCTCCGGAGATCAGGTATCCCCCCTTGACTGACGTGGCCTGAACCAGGATCGAACGTCCTTTGAAGAGCGGCGTCTCTTTTTCGGCGTAACCGGCACCGGGCAGGATCAGGGTAGGGGTTCTGATCTCGTCGGCCATGAACAGCGGTGCCAGTGCTTCACAGAGCTTCGTGTTCAGGTTGTGTTCCATGGTGTGGGTGGCGAAAACCGCATACATGAGGGCCGACGATACGCCGATTGAGGCATCGGCCCTGCCGATATCGCTCGCGATCGTGAGGATGCCCGGTGCGTGTGCAGGGGTGTTCCACCCGAATCCGCCGTGTTCCGAGGGAAGCATAAGCCTCTGCAGGCCGATGGTGAGGTTGAGCGTGGCCCTCTTCTTTGAAAAGAACGTTCCGTAGTTCTCGCGGTAGTCCATCCGCTTCGACAGGATCTCTTTTTCCGCCCACTGCTTCACCAGGTCGGAAACGCTCGTGGCCTCGTCATCCATCCACTGCCTGGGAAAAAGGAACAGGTCGTCTGGATTCATACGCGTATTTCCTCCTCTGTTGGTATAACTAAACCCCTCAAACTGTGTCAGCGACACTAGGAGTAATGAAATTTCATTTTTTGTAATAGTAATTATCTTTATTTCTTTGTCAAGGGGAAATTTATTGAAACAATGAGTTCACAGACAGCAGTGCTTATCGGGTGTCATGTGACAGCAGCAGAGGCCGGATTTGAAAGGACTGTCAGCGTGTTTGGTTCTCTTCGTGATCAGGAGCTCTGGAGTTGACTTTTCCGCTGCTCCTCCAGCACCCGTTCGCCTTCCACGGTGAGGTAGGCCTCGAACATGGCGAGCACCATGGTGATGAGGTTTTCGATGATGTCCTCGCGGGTGAACTTTTTCTCCACGAGGTAGCTGTGGATGAGCTGGAGGCACATGCCGATGGCGGCGGTGCCGAACATCATGGGGTCGATGCCCTCGATGACCCCGTCGTTGATCCACCGCTCGATGTCTTCACCCGCGTCCTGCGCAAAACCCTGGAAGTAGTTCCACACGTTCCAGTCGAGGGCGGTATCCACCCCGAAGCTTCCGCGAAGGATCATGAGGAGCTGCTGGGGGTTGCTGTCCACATAGTCGAAGACGGCATTGAAGGTCTTCAGCAGGGTCTGTGCCCGCTCTTGGGGACTCCAGATATCAACCGGCTGCCGCATGAGCTTCACGGTCACCCGCAGGCTTTCCAGGCTCTCCATGGTGATCTGTTCGAAGAGCTCCCGCTTGTCCTTGAAGTGGTTGTAGAACGTTCCGGCAGACATGCCCACTGCCTTCACGATATCCATGACCTGGGTGTTGTGATAGCCGAACCTGCTGAACAGGTCGCAGGCTGCAGAGATGATCCTGTCTCGGGTTTCTTCTTTTCTCCTCTTTGCAGGCCTTCTGGTCATATCCCTGTTCCCTGTGAATGCGCGCTGAAATGATCGATGCAACTATGGAGGAGTGAAGCGGATCTGTCAAGGAAATACAGGGAACCAGGGGTGAAATGAGCCCTGATTTCATGGTGTATAACTGCTGGACGCCGGGGAGAAAGTATGATACTCACGGAAAAGATCACGTGTTTGGTTTCACATGATGACAACTATACTTAAGCGGGAGGAAATCTATGAGGCGTTTTAGTTTCGTTGTGGCACTGGTTCTCTTTCTTGGCGTATGCATGGTGGCGCTGGGGCCCGGAGAGGCTCATTCCCAGAACATCAAGAAAATCGTGGTGGCAACGGATGCCACCTGGCCACCCATGGAAATGGTCGATGCCAACAAGAACATCGTGGGATTCGATATTGATTTCCTCAATGCAGTTGCCAAGGAAGCGGGGTTTCAGGCTGAGTTCAAGAACACCGCATGGGACGGCATCTTCGGAGGTCTTGACCTCGGGAAGTACGATGCCGTGATCTCGTCGGTGACCATTACCGAAGAACGCCAGAAGACCTTTGATTTTTCGCTGCCCTACATCAATGCAGGCCAGGTGCTCATCGTGCCCAAGGACCTCAAGGGCGTGACCACGCTGGCAGACATGAAGGGCAAGAAGGTCGGTGCACAGATTGGAACCACCGGATCCATGGAGGTGAAGAAGGTCAGCGGCATCGAGCTCAAAAACTACGACGAGATCGGACTGGCCTTTGAGGACATGGCATCAGGCAGGATCCACGGAGTTGTGTGCGACACCCCGGTTGCAGCTGACTATGCACTTCAGCGGGCAGAGTACAAGGAGCGGTTCATGATCGTTGGTGAGCCTTTCACCGAGGAGAGTTACGGCATCGTGGTGAAGAAGGGCAACAAGGAGCTCCTCGATCTAATCAATACAGGGATCAAGGCGGTCCAGGCCAAGGGGATCGACAAAGAGCTCGAGAAAAAGTGGCTGCGTTAACAAACCAGATTCGAGCACGTGCGAGAACAAAAAAAAGTAACTATTGACGTCGGCGACGGGGCCGCTATCCCGAAAAAGGAGGATATCGGCCTCTTCACCGCGTGGCGGATAGCATTTTTCGGTGCCATCGGCATCATAGCCTATCTCGCCATCTTCAAACAGGATCCCTACCTGGCCATCATGAAATTCGTGCCGGACGGGATCCTCGTCACCTTCCAGGTAACCATTTTTTCCATCGTTCTTGCCCTGATCATCGGTCTGTTCACCGGACTCGGGAGAATCTCAAAGAACCCTCTCATCAACGGCATCGCCTCGCTCTACGTGGAGGTGATCCGGGGGATACCCTTGCTGGTGCAGCTCTTCTACATCTATTTCGCCCTTGGCCGGATCATACAGATGCCGCCCATGACCAGTGCGGTGCTGGCCATGGCGATCTGCTACGGCGCATACATGGGTGAGATCTTCAGGGCGGGGATCCAGGCCATTCCCAAGGGACAGGCAGAGGCCGCCCGCTCACTGGGCATGACCCCTTCCCAATCCATGTACCATGTCATTCTGCCCCAGGCGGTCAAGACCATTCTGCCACCCGTGGGAAACGAGTTTGTTGCCCTGCTCAAAGACTCGTCTCTCGTCTCCATCCTTGCGGTGGCAGACCTGCTGCGCAGGGGCAGGGAGTTCGCTGCAGAGAGCTTCGCCTACTTCGAGACATACACGGTGGTTGCCCTGGTCTACCTGATCATCACCCTGTTTCTGTCCAAGCTCGTGAGCATCCTTGAGG
>DSBG01000046.1 GCA_011046135.1 Deltaproteobacteria bacterium | reverse complement strand
CTTTCTCCTGTGCTCAGACGGGCTGAGCGACATGGTGGATGACGATGCCATCGCTTCAGTGCTCAGTACATCTGCCGACCTGGAGGAAATGGGGACAGAACTTATCGAAGCGGCAAAACGCGCCGGCGGAAAAGACAACATCACCGTGGTGCTGGTCCTGATCGAATGACGATAGTACGGTATTGGCCCATCGCGCTCTTCTTCGTTTTTCTCATGGCAGCACCCGGGAGTGCTGCGCACGGTGAGTCGAGGGTCTTTGCCCTTACCAGGGCAGAGATGACAGAGATCGTGAGCACCTGGCTGAAAGATTCCGGGTTCACGGTCTCATCGAAGGGTGACGGGGACAACGCCGTGGAAATCAGTGCGACCAGCCAGACCGAGGCGTGGCACATCCGGCTCCAGCATTACTCACCCCTGGCGACCCGGGTTGAGGCGACACATACCCGTAACGGCGCTCCCCCGGGAAACCACGATCAGAGCCTGTGGAACTTTCTCTCCGGGTATCTCAACGGGTCATCGGCCCAGGTGAGTGCCTCGAGCGGAACAGTACCCGCCGATGTGCTGAGACAGGTCGAGAACGTCGTGTGCCTCGATGCGCAGGCAGCAAGCGGCACGTATCAGTTCTCAGGTTTTGTGGTCGACACCTCGGGCCTGATCCTCAGCACTGCCCACAACCTCCTCGAGATCGAAGAGATCAGGGTGACGCTCTTTGACGGGACACCGCTTCCTGGACGGATCATCAAGATCGACTTCGGGCGGGACCTCGCCCTGATCGATGTGGAGATGTCCTTTGGAAGCAAGGTCCATCTGAACGGGAGAGACCGTGTCGCAGGCATGGGGGAGCGGATCTATTCTGTCGGGTGTCCCGAGAACCTCGGCGGGACCATCTATTCCGGATTCATCAACGGCCCCCCCCGCCTGCTCGACGAGAACCCCCTGTGGCAGGCCAGCATGAAGGTCTATCCCGGCAGCAGCGGGAGCCCTGTCTTCGACGAGCAGGGGAACCTCGTGGCCGTGGTCAAGGGCAGGCACCGCGGGACGGATTCCATGGGCTTCCTGATCCCGAAAGAAACCATCTTCGCCTTTATCCAGGACCCTTTGAGAAAGACCCCGCACAGGGACTAGGCAGCTTCACACCCTCACCAGAAAAGGGAGACACGACAGAACCATGGACAGCACACAGCAGAAAATGAAATTCGGACGGTACGAGATCGTGGAGCAGGTTGGCCGCGGCGCCATGGGCGTGGTCTACAAGGCGCACGACCCCCAGATCAACCGCATCGTTGCGCTCAAGGCGCTCCGTGAAGACCGGGTGACCAGCGAAGATTTCGTCCAGCGGTTTCTCAAGGAGGCCATGGCCATCGGCAGGCTCTCCCACCCCAACATCGTCACGGTCTACGACATCGGCCAGGACCACGAGACGGTCTACATCGCCATGGAATTTCTCGAGGGAACCCCCTTAAACGAGATCATCCGGGAGAAGAAATTCACCCCCGAAGAGATTGGCAGCATTGCTATTCAGCTGGCCGAGAGTCTGCATTATGCCCACTCCCGGGGTATTGTGCACCGGGACATCAAGCCATCAAACATCATTGTCGGCGAGAGCGGCCAGGTGAAGATCACGGACTTCGGCATCGCCCACATCGAAGACCCGTCCATGACCCAGCAGACCCAGGCCGGCCAGATCCTGGGCACTCCGGTCTACATGTCTCCCGAGCAGGTGATGGGGCAGAAGCTCGATGGACGCTCGGACCTCTACTCTTTAGGCGTGATCCTCTACGAGATCGCCCTGGGCAGGAGGCCATACACCGGCGAAAACCTCGCCGCGGTGTTCCGGTCCATCACCCAGGATGAACCGCCTCCGCCCTGCGATGCCGACCCGGAGATCCCGCCCGAGCTCTCGGAGCTCATCATGAAGGCCATGAACAGGGAGATCGAGGCTCGTTTCCAGACCGGCTCCGAGATGGCGGAGGCCTTCAGGGGATTCCTGAGAGCCCGGGAAGCCCCGCTTCCCGAAACCCGGGTCCCGGAACGATCGACAAAGTTCCTGGTGCCTGCAGTGGCCATTGCACTGGTGGTTGTCCTTGCCCTCGGGGCCTTTCTCCTGTTTTCACCGCAGCGCACCCGCGAGGCGCCAGAGCTCCCGAAGGCCATCCTCAAGGTGGACAGCAGCCCCGTCGGTGCCCAGGTCTACATCGACAGTGCGTTTGTGGGAAAGACCCCGCTGGCCGTCGAAGTTCCCGTGGGCAAGCGCGAGGTGAGGCTGAGTCTGCCGGATTTCTATGAGTGGGAGGCCCAGCTCGAGCTCAACGAACCCGAAGAGATTCCCCTGGCTGTCCGCCTCGTGCCGGTGGAATAGGACTCGAGCC
The DNA here is from genome assembly GCA_011046135.1 of Deltaproteobacteria bacterium. Lineage (GTDB taxonomy): Bacteria > Desulfobacterota > Desulfomonilia > UBA1062 > UBA1062 > DSBG01. Next base: position 2,434 of record DSBG01000046.1, on the reverse strand, counting down.
GATGATGACACAGAATCCAACCCGTTCCCCCGGATCACCGGGGAGAACGTCCCGGGCGTGCCCCGGAGAGGCCATGCGGCCTCTGCCTGCTCTGAGAGGAAAAAACGAACCGGACATTGCCTTGTGGAGGCTACACGGTTATTACGAAAGAAGAACATGAGGAGAACACGCTGCACCGGCCCTGAAGCCGGACATACATGCAGGATGACTACCCTGCAAGGAGGATAACAGATGAGTTCAAGACAGATACGGTATACCCTGGCAGCACTGCTGGTCTTCATGCTCCTGGGAACACACGGTTTGGCCGGGACAAAGGTGGGCGAAGCCGTGCCCGGCTTTACGCTCAAGGATCTGCAGGGGACAGTCTACGACCTGTCTGCCCTCAAGGACAGGCCCATGGTGATCCTGTACTTCTTCGATGCCGCGTCACGGCCGAGCCAGGAGTTCATGCTCACCATGGACAGCCTGACCCGGAAGTACCAGCAGGCGGACCTCATGGTGTGGGCCATCACCCGTTCCCCCAAGGACGCCGTTGCAAAGTTCACCAAAGAGGCAGGCTCCTCCTTCCCCATCCTGCTGGATGATAAAGGCATCAGCGACCTCTACGATGCGCGGCTGATCCTTCCCACCACGTGCATCGTGGGCCCCGGACTCACACTCCTGGATTCGTTCCAGGGGGGCGGAAAGACCACGAATGTCATGCTCGTGAGGCTTGCGGAGAGAACCCTTCAGCGAAACGAAACGCACCTTGCAAAAGCCATTACCGGAGAAGTGATCAAGAAAGATCCGGCTGACACATCGGCCAGGATGATCGCCGGCTATGCCTCCCTGAAGGGTGGCGATGTGGACGAAGCCCAGAAGACCTTCACGGCCCTGTCCAATGAGACGGGCCCCGCAGAGGTCCTGGGCAAAGAAGGGCTTGCGAGCGTCCATGCGGTAAAGGGTGAACCCGACAAGGCCCTGCAGCTGGCAGCCGAAGTCGAGCAGAAGGCGCCTGATCGCGGCTATGTCAACGTGGTCAAGGGGGACATCCTCTACAGCCGGAACGATAAGGCGCAGGCCGAGGCGGAATACACCAAGGCCGTTCAGAAGCAGGCGGCCGAAGACTTCCAGAAGGCCACGGCCAACAACAAACTCGGAAGGCTCTATGCCAGTGTGGGTCAGTACGACACGTCGCGCGGGCTCTACGACCAGGCAGTGAAGCTCGATCCCTACTACGTGGAGGCCATGACGAACAAGGGGCTTACCTACGAGAAGCAGGGTGACTGGGGCAAGGCCCTCGACCTCTACCGGCAGGGTCAGTCCGTGAGCAGGGACGATGTCTTTGCCCTGGCCCTGGCGAAGCGGGCCACAGAGATGATGGCCATCCAGGGCGATGCCCAGCGCAAGGAGCGCATGGACAGGCTGATCAAGGACCTCGCCGAGCGCTACCGGACCCAGAAGAAGCTTGCCGCAAAAGATGAGGACATCTGGACCTCCCGGCCCATGGTGCTCTCCTTCGTCGACTTCCAGGAATCCGGAACCTTGAGCGAGCGCGATGGGTTCTCCACCGTGATCACCTCCCAGCTTGCCGACCAGCTCAATGCATCCGGCAGGGTGAAGGTGGTCGAGCGTGTTCTCATCGAGCGGCTCCTCGAAGAGCTGAACCTCGGGTCCTCAGACCTGGCCGACCCCGAGACGGCCCTCAGGCTCGGGCGTGTCCTTGCTGCCAAGATCATGGGCACAGGGTCCCTCATCCATGTGCCCGGAGCCACCATGATGAGTCTCAGGCTCATCGACACCGAGACGAGCGCCATTCCCAAGGTGTTCACCAGCGAGCTGGCTCAGGCCACGTCCCTCAAGAAAGAGCTGGCAGACCTCAACCGTGACATCCTTGCAACCATCATGCAGAAGTATCCGCTGCAGGCCTACATCGTGAATGTATCCGATACCCAGGTCATGATCAACCTGGGCACAAACCAGGGGGTGGTGCTGGGCACCACCTTCGAGGTGATCGAGGAGCAGGGGGTGATCGAATACAAGGGCAGAAAGCTTCAGGCAGCCCCGAAGACCGTGGCAAAACTGGAGGTGACAAGCGTGGAGCCGGATCTTGCCTACTGCCGCATCGTGGAGCAGGCACGGCAGGTGAAACGGGATGACAAGGTGGTGGAGAAGATCGACCCCGCCCTCATCAAGGGCTGAGTGCATGAGCATCAATCGCGCTTTTGTGGTGTGCGTTGTGGCGTTCGTCACCCTTTCCTTCGGGTGCGCCACAACACCCCCGCCCCCCGACCAGGAAGCGATCGCTGTCTGGGACCTGGAAGACCTGAGCCTGAATCCGGGATCGTATCCGGACCTTGGCCAGATGCTCTCTGCCCGGGTGATGGAGACCCTTGCCCGGGAGAGTTCCTCGCCGGTGGTCGAGCGCCAGAAGCTCATGCTCGTCCTCGAAGAG
>DSBG01000048.1 GCA_011046135.1 Deltaproteobacteria bacterium | reverse complement strand
CTACCATAGTAGCTCCCATGCCCGGAACCATTCTTGAAGTTCTGGTAGCTGTTGGTGATGACGTGGTTGAGGACCAGGAACTGCTCATCCTCGAGGCAATGAAGATGGAAAATCCCATCTGCGCTACGTGCAAGGGAAAAATCAGAGAGCTTACTGTAACAGAGAAAGATACCGTTCAGACAGATCAGATCCTGGTCGTCATGGAATAGTCAGACGATGAAAAACCTGTGCCCCGGTGCTCAGGAGACAGGAGAAACCTGATATCCAGCACTTATATGTGGTTATGAATGGGTTGATCACCCAGTACGGAAGGGGGAACCTTCATTGATCGAGTGGTCAAGAGCGATCGAGGTGTTCTGTGTCGGCTTTGGAGGTGTGCTCGCTTCCCTGGTCATACTCCAGGTAGGCATCCTGATTTTCTCTAAACTCGTTGGCTTTTTCCAGACAAGGTTTGCCGAGAATAAGGAACCGTGAGTCTTGAGATGATCAGGTCAGCACCGTGTCATTCGTTTTTCTCTCAATAAACAGGACAGGAGGAACCGTCACCTGCATATGGAGTACACCCTCATTCACACCATTTTTAATGAGATGGGTTTTACCCACATAACGCTCGGCAATATCCTCATGTGGTGCATTGGGATCGCCCTGATCGTCCTGGCTATCCGGAAACACTATGAACCATTGCTCCTGATCCCGATCGGCTTCGGTATTGTGATCGTCAACATTCCCATGGCAAACCTCATGCAGGAGGGTAATGTTCTCTGGGTGTTCTATCATTTCACCATTGAACGCTGGAATATCCTCCCGCCGCTTATTTTTCTCGGGATAGGTGCCATGACCGACTTCTCTCCGGTGATCGCCAACCCCAAGACGCTGCTCCTGGGAGCGGCGGCTCAATTCGGTGTGTATGTGACGTTTTTCGGGTCTCTCGTCCTGGGCTTCACTCTGCCAGAAGCTGCCACAATCGGGATCATCGGAGGGGCTGATGGCCCAACAACGATCTTCCTCACCTCACAACTCGCTCCCCAGCTCCTGGGCGCGACCGCTGTGGCTGCATATTCCTACATGGCACTGGTGCCGATTATTCAACCGCCGATCATGCGGCTGCTGACCACACGGAAGGAACGCACGATCAGGATGAAGCAGCTCAGAAAGGTCGGCAAGGCTGAAAAAATCGGGTTTCCCCTGGTGGCGACACTCATTATCTGCCTGTTGATCCCCAGTTCGGCCCCTTTGATAGGGATGTTTATGGTCGGTAATCTCTTTCGGGAGTGCGGGGTGGTCGAGCGGCTCTCGAGAACAGCCCAGAACGAGTTGATCAACATGGTAACGATCTTCCTGGGACTGTGCATTGGGGCAACCATGCCAGCGGACGTATTCCTGCGTGAACAGACACTCTATATCTTTTTCCTGGGATTGATTGCGTTCTGTTTCAGTACAGCCTCCGGGGTCATGTTGGCAAAATTCATGAACCTCTTTTTACGGGAAAAGATCAATCCTCTGATCGGTGCAGCGGGGGTATCTGCCGTACCCATGGCGTCCAGGGTGGCCCAGACCGTAGCGTTTGAAGAAGACAAACATAACTTCATACTCATGCAGGCAATGGGACCGAACGTTGCCGGCACTATCGGAACCGCAGCCGCGGCAGGTCTCTTCCTGACGATGTTGCTCCCTTGAAGGGTGCATCCATCCTTGATCAACATGCACGATGCACTCCTCCTGACAGAGTGAGTGCATCGTGTTTCCTGTTCAGGAAATTCGTTCCTGCCCTATAAGTTCTGTAAAAATTTGACTTGACTGGAACTTCCTCAGAGGGGGTTCCCCGCTTCATGGTCCGGACGAACAGGATAGGAGGGAACTCGGCTTTGCGTGCCTCGCCTCAGCCTCTTTCACGAAGCCTGCAACCCTCGATCCAGGTATTTAGAAAGCCTCTTGCCGAGGGAAACCGCTGTCCACACCACGGGCAGCCCCAGGGAGGTCGGAAGCACGCTCGCATCGCAGCAGTACAGGTTCTCGATCCTCGTCTCGAGGTTGGTATCCACCACCATTCCAATCCTGCACGAAGCGGACGGGTGTGCACCGGAAGGATTGAATGCTATGATCGAGTCATCGGGCGCGCCTGCCTTTTTCAAGACCTTTTTGATAATCCCAACCCCCTTATCAAGCCTTTTTCTGTCCTGATCTGTCGGGGCCTTGGAGAAGGGAAACAGGAATTTGTCGGGATAGATCTCACCTTCAAGCTCATCGCGGATCTTCACCATGATCCCGGTAAAGCGAAACGCATCCTTCAGACGTGGCAGGGATCGCGGGCCCTTGAGAAGGGCCATGATGGACTGCATTGCCCAGTTGGGGAAGACGGGCAGGATCGTGATGCCATCGGACTCGTAGTGTTCCAGAGTCCCGACGCTCATGGGTTGATCACGGGTGGTGTTCATCCCCGGAATGACGCCGCCAACGAACTGGAGGAAATCCACTGCAAAGGAACGGCCTGCTTCTTCGATACCTGCCCTGCGGAGGATCCCCACATTTGATACCCCGCCTGATAAGACGATCCGCTTTCCGTAATAAGACTTCTCTCTGCCGAAGCTCCTGGTCTTGACGCCCACGGCTTTTCCATTTTCCCTGATGACATCGGTCACCGTGGTGTGCAGGAGGAGGTCGGCACCATTCCTTATCGCCTCTTCACCGAATTCTCGTGCCGTCCACTTCGCATCCTTTGGACATCCCAGCATGCAGTCTCCACACTTAGCCACACAGCGATCGGTCTTGATGAATTTTTCCATCTTGGTCCACTGGTAGCCAAGGTCATTGGCAGACTCGAGAAGGCGGAGATTGGTCCTGCCCACAAGCTCATCGGGGAGCACGTCAATGGCCATGTCTGACCTGGCTTCCTGAGCCTCTCTGGTGAGATCGATGCCCACCTCGTCAAAAACAGCCTTGGGGGGAAGAACAGCGCAACCGCAGCAGATCAGGGATGCGCCTCCATAGTTGCTCGGGATGACGACAACGTTCAGTTCCCTGCTTAATGTCAGTCCGAAGTTTTTGAGAATCATCGCCATGGAGAGGGTGTTTCCCATGAAAGGCCAGTTCCCTCCACGCTCGATGAGCAGGACCGTTCGGTTCCGCAGGCTCATTTCACGTGCCACTGTGGCTCCTCCGGGTCCGGAACCGGCAACAATGACATCATACACTTGTTCCATAGATCCCTCCTGTAATTACATAGGCTTTTCCTGAGCTTACCGGTACTCCGCCCTGACAACATCCAGATCGAGGGGAACCGATTTCTCGGGATCCCGGTACAGGCTCAGCGCCTGTTCCGGACAGTGCTCGACGCAGAGTTCGCACCCCATGCACTCCTTCCTGTCGTACGACCTCGTTCCATCATTGATCGTCATGGCGCCGAACATGCAGATGCGCTCGCAGGTACCGCATTTCTTGCACCGTGCTTCATCGCACACGACGGAGTAGCCCGATTCTGCAGCCATGGAAGCGGTCTGATCGAATTTCCTTGCAAACCGTGTTGCCTGCAGACTCACACAGGTATCCATGTGACAGCAGCAGATGACCCCCATGGTTCCGCCTGTGGCGACCTTGAAGAACGCCTGATTGAGATATCCTTCCTTCCTGAATTTCTGGATGAGGTCCAGAGCCTCTGCCTGCGTGACTCTGCGTGCATGGTACTTCTCTCCGCACCTCTCCAGCCAGAATTGCGATACGTCTCTGCCCACACTGATGCACGAATTGATGGTCCATTCAGGAGCGTGCATGGCTTTCTTGCAGGGACAATCCATCACAGCAATGAACTCCGGATCCTTGAGGAGAATCTTGTAGGCATACGTGTACGGGACGATCTTTTTATTCTTTTCTGAGACGGCAGAGACATCCTCATTGAGCTCGAAGATCTTCCTCGTATCACCGAAGGAGAGTATCTTCGCGTGGTAGCGGACAAAAGCGAACCTGATGATGCCCCTGATCGGCGTGACCCAGGCAAAGTAGGTGGCAAGAATCCTGAACAGGTGGTACACGAAGAACACGTACGGGTAATAAAAGCTGAAGTAGATGTAGTTGTGCAGGGCACGATCGATTCTCCACCCGTGCTTCTTGAGAAGCTTCCTTGTCGACTCTCTCACAGAAGTCCCCCTTCATCCGATAGTTCAAAACAAACGCAATCCTGTCATAATAATCGAAATTACTCGTGTATGGCAAATGATTTTCTTGTCTCTCAATAACCCATGTCTCTCTCGCCTTTCTCCTTGTATCCATGCGCAGAGAGTTGTCCCACATCCAGGGGCCTCCCTTTCGATTCATCGCGTAGCAGGGTCCTTGCATGGTTCGGACACCTGTCAATGCATATCCCACATCCCATACACCTGTCCCTCCTGAGATGTGATTTCCCGTCAACAATATCGATTGCCTCGAACGGACATACCGATAATGCCGTAGCACACCCATCACACGTGTCCATGTCCACCGTTGCGATGAATCCCGATGAAATGAACTGGTGTATACCTGCCCGCAGAGAAACGAATCCGAGGCAACAGCACGAGCAGCAGTTGCAGATCACATAGAACTGGTCTTTCAGCGTGCTCTTGAAAAATGCCGTGTGCACATACCCTGCCTGGTGAAATGTATCAAGAAGGTCAAGGGCTTCTCCTGGAGTGATTCGATGGGAGACCCCGGTTTTGTGATCGAGGAGAAAATCAGTAAGCGGTTTCCCGATGAGCATGCAGGTCTGGTAGGGAGGATCCGTCATCGTGCACGGACGACCTTTTCTCCGGTAGAGTTCCCTGCAGCCGCACTGGGT
>DSBG01000002.1 GCA_011046135.1 Deltaproteobacteria bacterium | reverse complement strand
TGGGCAGCGCTCAGGAAGATTTTTCCACAGACCCGCGAACAACGCTGCTGGGTGCATAAGACAGCCAACATTCTGGACAAAATGCCTAAAAGCCTGCAACCAAAAGCCAAGGCGCACATTCATGAGATGTATATGGCCGAGAGCCGAAAAGATGCTTTGAAGGCATATGATCATTTCATCGAAGTATACGAGGCAAAATATCCGAATGCTGTGGCCTGTCTGACAAAGGATAAAGAAGAGCTGTTTACTTTTTATGATTTTCCGGCCATGCATTGGATTCATATTCGGACCACCAATCCCATAGAATCGACCTTTGCAACGGTACGGCTCAGGACCAAGCGAACCAAGGGCTGCGGCTCTAGAAAAGCAACCCTTACCATGGTCTTCAAACTTGCCCTGGAAGCACAGAGAACATGGAAGAAACTAAAAGGACATAACCTTATACCACTTGTCCTTCAAAAGAAGGTCTTTGTGGACGGCGAATTACAAATGGCGGCTTGATAAGCATGACCAATGGATACGTTCCATCCACAACATTTGACAATATCTCTGTTCTCTCACATAGCGCATCAGGTGGAGCCTGCGTCCGGCAAAGGCCCGGTAACTCATGTTGCGCAGCAGCCAGTAGGGAATCACGGTCACGAGGAGTTTGAACCGGTCTGGCAAGGAAATGGACAGCGGGGTGGTCTTCCGCCTGTCCATCCACAGGAGTTCTTCGCACATGAACACACTGGCAAGCTCGGGCTGGAGGATGGCGGACTTTCGTTTTGTGCCCGGATTTCCCACGATGAGTTCATCATCATAGATACGTACCGTCTTGTTCCTCAGCAGATGCCGAAGGGCCTTTGCCTTGCGGATGACCATGGGTTCCTTCGGCTTGTCGAATTTCTTGAAAAACTCGGTGACAAGCAGGGCCCGCTCAGGGCAGAGCCATACGGGCGAACCGAGCAAAGTTTGTTTAATGCGTTCAAAGCGGTTCTGGATCGGTTTCCCCTCGAGAAGCGCTGCCTGTCCGTTCATGTCCGTTCCCTCTATGTCTCCCTGTCAAAACGCCGCTCTATAGGCTGTTCCAGCTTTCAACCGAAGGTGCTCCCAGGGATACACCTTCAGAAATTCATCACCGGTTTGAGCTCGACTTCGGGATAGATCTGTCCCTGCACGGGCGGCATGGAGTTGTACACCCACTCGATATCAAGCACCCCGAGGTTCGTCATCCGGTAGGTGGCAACCCCGCCAAACACACCCCTGACAAGCACGTCCTCCATGTCCATGGTCAACCCGAAAACAGCCGCAGGCATGCCTTTTTTCAGCACTGAAAGTTCTTTTCCATACGCTAAAGGCGAAAATGCGAGCCTGGTGCTGTCTCCTGCCTGGCACTGGATGAGGGGGATGATGACCGGGAACCCGTCCTCCCCGATGAACGAGAGAAATTTCAGACTGTCAAGTCGGTTGAACAGCCCTTCGGCCCAGGGCTTCAGAATTCGGCGCTGGTTTCGAGAGCATGCAGACGATTTTGCCAGCTTGGTGAGGAGAGATGCCAGGATGATGTTCACCATGGGCAGGCTTTCCCTGCCGTAGGTTTCCACGAGATTCATGTAGTGTACCGTGTGGATACCGAAGTATGCATTGTAGCGGAACATGGGCTTGAGGTTGAACATCTCGTAGTCTTCCCCGTGGGTCTGCTCCTGAGTCCAGAGTGCCTTTCCCCGCCACAGGCTTCGGGAAAGTGTCATGATGAGGAAGCCGGTCTTGGGATTCGTCTTTACGTGTTTTTTGCTGAGGCCATCTGAGAACTGACCCCAGATGAGCTGCTGGGAGGTCTTTGCCTGCAGCGCGGTGATCAGGGTGATGTGGGGGAGGCCCCCTGGATTCACGGTGGCGATGAGACCCACCTTGGCCTCGGGTTCGAACTCCTTCATATCCTGCTCATCGAAACTGGTGAACACTTTTTTCTGCTCCATAGCTCCTCCCTGCCATGTCATGACCGACTGCCGCCGGGAATCACGCTGAGTCTTGGCCGATCAGGTTTGACGGTTCCCTTCTCTTTTCGGGTCGCTCCACTCACATGAACGATCCCTGCATGCGTAAGCGCATCTTGTGCCACCGCTGTGAGCTGTTGCATCTCGTCTTGAGAGATGAGATCGAGCTCTCTGCACCGCCAATCGATGTCCAGCCCGTCGTACTTGGAGGTACACAGGTTGTTGAAGGCGCAGAGCTCCCACCGGTCTAAGATATCATCGGGCATCCCACGAATGAACGTCCCGATTGCACGGATGTTTTCCTGGTATGCCGTGTATCTGGGGATGATGGGTGTACGGATCCAGAGCGATTTCCCCTGAGGATGTTCCCTCAGGAAGTGACCGAGCCGTCTCAGGTTTTCAAGGATCCGCTCGTTGTTCACCCCGGTATAGTCTCTGTGCAGCGTTTTGTCCATGAGCTTGAGATCGTAGAGCACGAGATCTGTGTAGGGAAGCAGCTCTTCGAGTGTCTCCCATGAGCACTGGCCGCAGGTGTCAAGTGCAGTGTGGATGCCTTTTTCCTTGAGCGACTTCAGGATTTCCAGTGAAAAATTCGGCTGCATGGTCGGTTCACCGCCAGAGAGCGTGACCCCGCCGCCTGATTTTTCAAAGTAAATCCTGTCCTTGATCAGTTCTGAAACGAGATCCTCGACCTCAGAGGGGGTCCCGTATGCCTCCAGCGCCGTTGAAGGACAGGTCTGGGTGCAGAGAAGGCAGCCCGTGCATTTTTCTCGATCAATGGAGATCCCTTTGTCTCTGCCGGTCAGGGCTTTTTCCGGGCATGTATCCAGGCAGCTCAGGCAACCGATGCACCGGGTTTTCACCCAGTGAACCTGTGCCTTGGGCGAAATGCTCTCGGGATTGTGGCACCAGATGCAGCTCAGGGGACACCCCTTGAGGAAGACCGTGCTCCTGATGCCGGGACCATCTTCCGTGGACATCCGCTGGATCCTGAGGATCAGACCCTTCATATGCGCTCCATCATTACAGGGTTTCGTGGCTGATGCGGGCGATCAGTTCATCCTGAAGTTCTCGCCCGATGCTCGTGAAGTAGGCATTGTATCCCGTGATTCTAACCAGCAGGGAACGGTAGTCCTCGGGTTGCTTCTGGGCGTCTTTGAGGGTGTCCGCATCGATCATGTTGAGCTGCAGACAGGTGCCACCGTTTTCCACATACCCTCGAAGAAAGGCCTTGAACTTTTCCCTGTGCTCCGGATCTCTGAGCAGCGACGGGTTGATGGAGATCGTGTGGCTCGCCCCGTTGGGGAGATGGTTGCAGTAGCTTCCCCAGTCTCCCATTCCGTCGGGCGCCATTCCTCCCAGGGCCTTGCCCACGGAGTTTGCGTTCGCTGTGGGGCCGTGGATATCTGCTCCGTTGCTCGGGCAGATGGCGTTCGACAGGAAACGTCCCTTGGGTCTTCCGTCCGGACTTGCAGGCAGGATGAACCCATCGCTCACCCAGTAGTTCCAGCTGAGCATGCCGGGGCGGAACTGCCTGTTCGTGGAGTGCGTCCGGTACTTCCAGGTTTCCCCGCACCAGAGTTCCATGACCTTTTGCGCCATATCGTCGGCATCGTCATCGTCACGGCCGTATTTCGGGGCCTTGAACCTCGCCTTTGCCTGGAGCACTTCATGACCTTCCCAGTTGTCTTTCAACGCCCGGATGAGCTCGTCCATGGTGCACTGTTTGGTATCGTAGACGAGGTGCCTGATGGCCAACAGGCTGTCCACCGTGGTGGCAAAGGTCACGGCCTCCAGGGTGGTGAAATTCAGTTCTGCACCCCCCTGGGTGATGTCGCGACCCTTTTCTGCGCAGCCCTTGACCAGGCAGGAGAGGTACGGTGTGGGGCAGAACCGTGCCCTGATGGATTCGGACTTCTCGTAGAGATCAACGCACTTCTTGATGATGAAGCGCGTCTGATCCGCATAGGCCCTCCAGAATGAATCCCATGTTGCAAAGGGTCGGGGATCGCCGGTCTTCGGTCCTGCCTGTTTCACCTGCTCCTTTTTGCCCGTGATGGGGTCGATGAAATCGAAGAAGTCTTTCCCGTCGTTGAGCGCCAGTTCAACGGCCTTTAGCAGGTTGAGGTTGTTGTCCACGGTTCCCGAGCGGTCGTTCCCCTGCATGGTGTTTTCCAGGCATCCAACCGGAGCATAGTCGTGGACATTCTCTTCGGTGATGAGGTGCGTCACGCCCGCCTTTTTTGCCTCCACCATCATTCCGGCCATGGAGCGCTCGTCGAAGTTGATGAGGAAGGGAGACCCCTGGCTGGTGGCGATCATATCCACTACCGTGTCCAAGAGTTCATCGGGACTGTTCCGGTGGAGCCGCACATTGGGTTTGGGTTCCAGAATGGGCGTCATCTCGTCGATCACTTCAAGCATGGCATAGCTCAGGTCATTTGTCAGATCCACCCCTCCCTTTCCCATGCCCGAGAGAGTGAGGAGCTGTCCGTACCCTGCGGTGATGCCCTGGTTGCCGATCCTGATCATGGCATCGTACGCGGTGTTGGCGTGGATCCAGAAGCACTTCAGGATCTCCTTGCCGAACTCGCGATCCATGCCCTCTGAAATCGACCGCTGCCAGTAGGGGTACAGGTACTGGTCGATCCTGCCGAAGGACACGCCGGGACCTGGATAGTTTTCGTCGCTCATGATGAGCATGTGGGTGATCCACAAAGCCTGTACCGCTTCCCAGAAGGTCTGTGCAGGTTCCCAGGGCACCCGCTTCAGATTCTCTGCCATCTGTTCCAGCTCGATTCTACGATCCGGATTCTCCTCATCCTGTGCGAGCTTTCCACAGAGTCCCGCATAGTTCATTGCAAG
>DSBG01000075.1 GCA_011046135.1 Deltaproteobacteria bacterium | reverse complement strand
GGGGTATATGCACATGTACCTCCCCGGCAATGAGGTCATTGGCTCATGGGGGTCACATCTATTCAAGAATAAAGATTTGACCCCTCCATGTCCCTCCATTTCCGGATCAGTCACAATTGCCGATACGTTTGCCGCTGATCTTGTTGGTGACCTGCATGTTGGCGCCTGAGATGATCATGTCCATGGTCCCTTCCATGGTGTCGCCCCTGTAGGTGACCGAGCCAGTGCCCTCCATACGGCCATTCTGACCGGAGCAGACTATCTTCCAGGTCACGGTATCGCCGGAGAATTTTATGTCTGAAACCTGGCACTCCTGGTTGGCCTCCTGGCTCTGGGGGATGAGTTCATCTCCCGTGATACACTGGGTGTGGGTGACTGCCGGCATACTCATGGGCATGCCTGCCATTTCGGTCTGCGTGGTGATCTCCCATTTGCCGGGATTCATGTTGGGGCCTGCTGCAAAGGCAGTGCTCAGGCACAGTGTGATGAAGAAAACAACAACCAGCATACACATTTTATTGACCATATCGTTCTCCTTTCTGAAGGGTTGTACCCGTGCGCATCTTTCTACCACTGTTCGTCATACGTCTCGTACTGGTCCTGGCTGGGAACGCTCTGCCACATATCCGCGGGAGGCTCCTCGTATCCCGGGGGCAGGTAGAGCTTGATCGACACACTGGAGCCGATCATGGCAACGCCACCCGGATTGGGATCCTGCTCAATCACTTTGCCTTCCATGCCCTGGTGTTTGCTGTTCTCGTCGCGTACGATCTTGAGGATGGGGTTCAGGCCCGCTTGTTGCAGCGTGGCAAGGGCCTCGTTCCGGTTCAGACCAACCACCCCGGGGATGCGCAGCATGTCGTCCACAGCCGGGTTGGTTCGCGGTTCACTCGTGCGGTCCAGGGGACCGGCAAGGGCAACTCCACCCAGCACGAACATGACCAGCAGTAGTGCAATCACATATTTTTTCATCTCATTGTTCTCCTGTCTCCGTAGCCTTTGATTTGTCAAACCTTTATTCCCCGGACTCATCATGCGGGGTTTTCTTCACGATAAGGTGCACGTCTGTGACCACTCCATCACGCTGAGGCCAGCCGGAACCCTCCAGGGCGATGAATTTTATCCGCTGTGGCCTGGGCTCGATCTGCATGAGGTTCATGATGTACCGGTACCAGAGGCCCTGGGGCACCTTCTGCCCGTTTTTGCCGATATTGGGCTCCTGCGGTTCGAGGTAGTAGAATCCCTGCCAGAAGATGTTCTCTTTTACAGTCTCATCTCCGTTGTCGGTTTCATAACCTACGGCGATGGCGATCGGTGCGTCATGTCCTCCAGGGCCGGTGCCACCCATAGCCTGGGCATCGACCCGCACATCGGCCCGAAGGATCAGCGTGTCGGCATCGCTCACATCTGCATCGAGCTGCTGGATGAGACCTTCTCGCACGTGGCTCACGGTGCTGAAGATGCGAAGCCCGTCTTTTACGAGCGAGAAGGTCTTGACATCGTGGTTCACCTCATAGGTGCGGTGAGGTTTCCAGTAGTTGAGCCCATCGGTAAACCAGCCGTTGTGCACCAGGTCCCCGGGAATGGCCAGTACCATCGATGTGGGTTCGAATTCGGACGTGCGCTCCACCTCGTGTTTACGCACGAGATAGGCCACCTGCTCGCGTTCACCGGTCAGGACGAGATTCTGCGGGCCCTGGAGATAGGTGATGCCCTGGCCCACCCGAGAGGAAGGTTTCGTCGGGGTGGATCGCACAAAGACCGTGTGTGGCAGTTCCATGTGTTCGCGCTGGGTTGGCCGGCCTTCGACAGAGACATAGAGCAGGGTGCTCGTGCTTTTCGGCGAGATGCCGAGGTTCCAGCGGTACTCCAGCGATGTCGTGTTGGTGCGCACCAGCGGACCCATGGGCAGGGTGACCATGCGGGCTCCGGGCGAGCCCGGCCATCGGTCGAAGAGCACCACGGCCACATCCCTGGCATAGGTCGGGCAGGACAGTCCCAGGGTGTAGCTTCTCCCCGGGATCAGCTCGATACTGTACAGTACGGCATACCCGCCCTGTATGTGATGGCTCGTGTTGAGCCATGAGTTGCGGTAGGGAATGGCGCCGGGATATGGACGGGAATCGAGCATGAGTTCCACCACGTGCCAGCGTGATGCCCAGGGGGCAGAGGCATGGATAGAAGCTGCTGCCAGAAGGCCTGCTGCAAGCATGCACAGACCGATGCAGACAAATCGTTTCAAGGCCTATCCCCCGTAGCGTTTTACGAGCTCGTAGACAGCCTGCTCGATGCACGCCCGCAGTGCCTGGTCGATCCCTTCTTTTGATTCGTGGGCAACGCTCGCATCGGCACCGCCCAAGCTCTTTTTAGTGAACTTCTGCGCAAAGGAACCGACTCCCTTGGCCGATAAACCGCTCTGCTTGACAGGCTTTCGCACGTTGACCGCATCGAGGACCACGCCCGTATTGGCGTCGATCACCCGAACATCCAGGCCGAGGTTGGCTTTCTGTCCACTCGTTTCCAGCCCGAGCCCCTTGAAGGTGCCGCCCAGGCCGGTCTTGCTCTCTTCAGGGTTTGCTTCGCTGACGGTGCCCTCAAAGATATACTGGGCACCGCTGAGCCGCTGATTTGCTGAATCGCCCGTGGTCATGCCCTGGGCGTTCATCTGTTTTTCGCGCAGGACACCTTCGCTGAGCCGCTGACGCTCGGCCACGGCAAAGGAGCCGGATTTGATCAGCGCCGTGGTGAACATGTCCGTTGCTGCTGCGGCAGACACTTCGGGCACGGAAGAGCGGAACTCATAGATCGTCACCACCGGTCGCGGGCCCTGTGCCCTGGGCAGGCTCTCAAGTTTTTTTGTGGTGCTGGAGTCGTCCCGCTTGGGGTCCTCAGATCCCCACCCGACAAGCAGGCAGGAGCACACGAGGAGGATGACAAGGGTGAGAAACCTGTTCTGTAGCAGTGCTGTTTTCATTTGCGATCTCCTTTACATGGAAATATTCCTGCTTGGCAATGCGCAGCAGGGTTTCTGTTCAACCGTTCGGCCTTTGTTCCGGGGAGATTTCTCCGCTGGTTGCCGGCAGTCTTCATAACCTTTGCCCCTGAACTCGAGTAGGTGACAGGATAGGGGGACAGGTGTTGATAAACTATTTTAGTAATATTGGAGCATTCGGATCGAACCATATCGACTGTTGTCTCCTCGTGATATTTCGTCTGGTATCAGAGTTGGCCGGGAGGCGATGATTTCCGTCCCATACTCAGGATCGCGAGCCCGATCACGGCGAACAGGATCCCGATGGCCGGGAACATGAGTGTCGCAAAGGTTATGCCGGCTTTCAGTACGGCTTCTTCGGGCTTGTCCGGGTTGTAGTACACCGTGCAGGGGCTTCCGGCCGGGTAGCTCATGCTGATTTTTTGTGCCCGGCTCTCCGAACTGCTGCCTGAATCGGCCATGGTGACCCTGCTGCCGATCAGGGAACGGCCGTCGACTTTATAATCATAGCGCACCTGGGCTTCATAGATGGTCCTGTTTCGACGGCGATTATTGCTGTCGGTATAGCGTTCGACCTTTTTGACCACCTGCGAAGAGACGATCTTTCCTTCAGCGATCGGCCAGGACCTGCTTTCCATGGCCGTTGAAAGGTTCATGAACCCCCAGGCCGCCACTCCGATACCCGCTGCCAGGAAGACAATGCCCAGCAATATATTCTTATTCATGGCTTACTCCTTTACAACAATGAGATCACATCTCAATGGTGCTGATCTTATCACTCAACTGGTACGTTTTTGCGCGGCAACCGCTGTAATGCGCTGCCTGGTAAATCAGTGCCATGAGGGTTGCTGTAAATATTCTCATGGATCATAATATGTCTCCGGAGTCAGAGCCTCGATCTGGTAGGTGTTGTTGTCCAGTACCAGGTCCAGCTCACCCAGGGTGTTGCCCGGGTCAGCCTTGAATTTCAGTACATAGCGTTCACCCTCCTGTAATTTTCCCCATTTATGATTAGTGCCGCTGAACCCCACATGGTAATAGTTAAGAGATAACTTCTTTTTATACCAGGTGTCCGGGAGTATGTCCGTGAATATTTCCTCCCCCTGTGCGACACAGTTTCCAATGGGTTCCTTAACGACCTGCCAGGCGACCTTGACCGTGTTCAGTTTCCTGGTGCCCTTGTTCTCCAGCCAGATCTCCGTCTCGATATAACGATTTCTATTTCCAACCTTTTCGTTGTGTATTCTCTTGACAGGGCTCCCTTTCAGGAAGAGGTCGGTATCGCTCCGGCTGATATAGAATCGGTTGCTCTTGTTATTGTATCTCCCGTCAGGGGTCATGATCTGCAGGGCAAAGGCACTGTCGGGAAGGGTTGCGGGCACGGTGTAACGATACGTGCCCGTATTGTTGATGACATGATCCGGGCCCTGCGATACCCAGTGGGATGCCTGGTTCAAAAGGTCATTGAGCTGGATCTTGACCGAGTCGATATCGCCTATATTGTCCCAGCTGATGGTATAGGTGCGGCCCTTTTCCAATATAACCCCCGCTTGAGGATTGGTGAAGTGCAGGTCTGTAAGACGCTGGACAAAGGTGCCTTTGTCAGGCGGGGCACCCTGGAGGGTCACTGCGCTCTGCGGGATACTGCCCGGGGGGGGCAGTGTGGGTGTTGATCGGCGCCGAAGCACTCGAAGAACCTGAAGACGAGGACGCGGGCAGGTTTGCTGTTGCCTCAGATCCGCTCACCACACCGGAATGTGTGGTTGCTGCGGCCGAAGATGCGGCCTTCAGGCTGAATGCTCCGGGGCTGTAGGCCTCCACCTTGCCATCGGTGCTTCGAATACCGATGGTGTACCCGCTGCCGGCTTTTGGCATGCCTTTTACCAG
>DSBG01000024.1 GCA_011046135.1 Deltaproteobacteria bacterium | reverse complement strand
TACCAGGGGGGTGTGAGGATGGAAAACACGTAATTTTAAAGAACTGTGAACGAAACAACACAAGTTACCCACTCAAAGCCTGGCATAGTTGCAACACCAGTGTGGTAAAAAAAAGAACACGTCTTCCCTCGACTCCTGGAACATCACCGAAGGAAAATCCCCCAGCAGTCAAAAGAGCGCTCGGTGTGGAGGCAGGGTGTGTCTCTCTCCGAAGAGAGTATCGGCGAATCATGTTCGTGCACCGTCCAAGGTGAGATCCGGGATCTAGAAAGGGTGACGGGTCAGCTCTTGACCACGAAGACCGGAATGTTCTTGTCTCTGTGGAGGACGCCGTAGGAGACGCTGCCGAAGACAGATCCCCCGAGCCCTGTCCTTCCCTTGGATCCCATGACGATGAGGGAAGCGCCGCGTTCTTCAGCGATCTTGAGGATCTCGTCCACCGGGTGCCCGATTTCGAGAACCTTCTCGCAGGCCACACCGTTCTGACTGCAGAGCTCTTCCTTGGCATCGAGATACCCATGGGCCTCCTCCATGATCTTGTCGTAGACGTGTTTTGCAATGTCTCTGGGGTTGGCAATGACATTGCTGAACGCGGAAAGATTCACGACATGAACCAGCAGGAGGGTTGACCCGCAGTTTTTCGCGAGCTCAATGGCATACTGAGCAGCCTTCTTTGATGGATCCGATCCATCAACACCCAGGAGAATTTTAGAGAACATGAATTCCTCCTTGTAGTATGATCACAGTAGTGTAACATTCTCGTATGAATGAACATGCCGCAGATAACAATGAATCGAACAGGAACTTCACCAAGAGCAGATCGAGTCTCAACGATTCTGCGGCGTATAGAGCTTGAGCAAGTTGCATACCAGGTTTTCGATCCCGGGCCTGATACCCATGAAAACATCATAAAATGTCTTTGACCCAGGCCCGTTTTCCTCATATATGTCTATGGCGCCAGGGAAAAGAGAACTGCACCAAAAACGGCGCCTGTCCTGTCCCAAAACAGAACGAGGCGTACCATTGTGCAACATTTATTGTGTCCCGGTGACCATGAACGTGTCAGCAGATTCTTTCAACTTTCTGATATACCGGTCATTTATTCACCCTGGACAGCTCTTGGTACACTGTTTGCTTTTCCCTATCAGGGGACGTACTTTACCATGGGGTTGCGTACACAAGAACTCGATATAAAAAAACAGGAGGTACTGGAAACAATGAAAAGGGGAATTGTTTGTCTACTGGTTCTCGTAATGGCCCTCGGTATTTCTCTTCCAGCATTTGCCGCCAAGGAAAAGCCGATAGTCTGGAAGATGCAGGCATCCTACCCGGTGCAGACCACGGTCATGATGCACGGCAGAGAGTGGAAGAAGTACATCGAGGAGATCACTGCAGGCCGCCTCACGGTGGAAATTCTGCCCCCGGGTGCCATGTGCTCGGTAGCAGACATCGTGACCTACCTGGAGCGGGGCGTGTTTGACTGCGCCGTGTCCTACGGAGGGTTCTACACCGGGCTGATCCCTGAGACCGACCTCGAGATCGGGCTTCCCATGGGTCACCAGACCTGGGACGAGTACTGGGACGCCTATTTCAACCGTGGTCTCGGCGAGGTGATCAAAGAGGCCTATGACGAGCACAACATCATGCACTACCCGGCTGCCGCCGGCTGCTACTACCACTTCAACACCAACTTCCCGGTGACCACCCTTGCGGACCTCAAAGGCAAGAAGATCCGGGCGCTCGGCATCTACGGCAAGTACGTCGAGGCCCTCGGAGCATCAGCGGTCACCATCCCGGGCGGCGAGCTCTACATGGCCATGAAGCTCGGCACCATCGACGGCGCCATCTACGACGCCTCCGGGCTGATGGACGTGAAATTTCACGAGGTGGTGAAGTACTACACCTTCCCCACGGCTGCGCAGATCGCGCTGTCGTTCCTCATCAACAAGGATTCATTCAACAAGCTGCCCGATGAGATGAAGCCCCTTGTTGACCTCGGGACCCGGTTCATCCTGATGGACAGCAGCATGCGCTACATCAAAGAGACCAAGGAGTCCCTGCACCAGGCCGAGAACATGGGTTCGGTCCAGAAGACCTGGCTCACCGAAGAGGCCCAGGCTGAGGCACGTAAGCTCGTGCGTCCGCTGTGGGACGAGGTTGGTCGGAAGAGCCCCAGGATGCAGAAGGGCGTCGACATTCTTCTGGAGCAGATGAAGTTCGTCGGCAGGCCCATGGAGTAAGTTTCTCAAGGAACCGGCAGGTGGGGGAGGATTCTGATCCCACACCTGCTCTTTTAAAGCAGCAACCTAAACGACACAATCATGGAGTAAACCATATGCAGTGGATTATTCGCGCCATTGATAGCATTAATGAGTGGGTCGGAAGGATCCTGTGCTGGCTGCTCATCCCCCTGGTGTGCATCACGGCCTACGAAGTGTTCATGCGGTATGTCATGAAACAGCCGACCATCTGGGCCTGGGACCTCAACATCATGATCTTTGCCGCCATCACCTTTTTAGGCGGAGGATATGCCCTGCTGACCAAGGGTCATGTGACCGTGGATGTCTTCACCCTGAACCTGGCCCCGAAAAAACGTGCCATTCTCGACATCGTCACCTCGTCAGTTTTCTTTTTCGGGCTCACCGTGCTCATGATCAAGGGATTCGACATTTTCATGATGTCCTACAGCGTGAAGGAAACATTTCCCACCATCTGGGCCCCTCCCTACTACCCGATGAAGTTCCTATTGCCCCTGGGGTGTTTTCTGCTTCTCCTCCAGGGCATCTCAGAGCTGCTGAAGAACGTCACCATCGTCCTGGGCAAGAACAACGGGAAGACAGGAGTCTGACGCCATGATAACTTCCATCATTATTGTTGCATCCCTATTGATTTTCCTCATGACAGGAATGCCCGTTGCCTTTGCCCTGGTGGGGCTCTCGGTGATCTTCTTGTGGTATTTCCTCGGTCCAGTCTCACTGTTCATGGTGGTCTCGTCCACCTTCAAACAGGCGCATACCGAGGTCTTCATCGCCATCCCGCTCTTCGTATTCATGGCAGCGATCCTCCAGTTCTCAGGGATTGCCACCACCATGTACAACGTGATGCGGATGTGGACGGCAAAGCTCCACGGGGGGCTCGCCATCGCCACCACCATCATCAGCGCCATCCTCGCTGCATTGAGCGGCATCGGTGCCACGGCGACCGTGACCATGGGGCTCATCGCGCTGCCCGAGATGATCAAGAAGAAGTACGACAAGAAAATGGTGGTGGGCTGCATCACGGCAGGAGGAGCGCTCGGCCCGATCATTCCGCCGAGCAACCTGCTCATCATCGTGGGCGGATACGCCTCGCTCTCCGTGGGAAAGCTCTTCCTGGGGGGCATTGTCCCGGGACTCCTGATCACGATCCTGTACTGCCTCTACATCTGGATCAAGTGCAAAGTGCACCCTGAATTAGGCCCTGTCCTTCCTCCTGAGGAAGTTCCGAGCCTCTCTGAGAAGATACGGGCCTTCCCGCCGGTGCTCATGCCCATTGCGCTCATCGTCATCGTGCTGGGCGGCATCTACGCCGGAATCACCACGCCCACGGAAGCGGCCGGGTTCGGAGCCATCGGCGCCCTGATCATCGCCCTGGCGAACCGGCAGCTGTCCATGCCCAACCTCTTCAACGGGCTCAAGCTCTCCTTCAAGGTAACCTCCATGATCATGTGGCTGGTGATCGGCGGAGGCTGCTACTCAACGCTCGTCACCGTGACCGGGACCTCGGCCATGGTCAGCGAGTTTATCGCCAATATCCCCTTCGGGGTCTACGGCGCCATCTTCATCATGCTTTTCATCACAATCATCCTGGGCATGTTCATCGACCCTGTGGCCATCTGCATGATCTGCATCCCCGTGTTCATGCCGGTTCTCAAAACCCTTGGCATAGACGAGCTCTGGTTCATGCTCCTGTTCAGTCTCGCCACCGTGATCGGGTATATCACCCCGCCCTTTGGCCTCAACATCTTCTACATGAAGGGTGTTACCCCCGAGGATGTCAACCTCAAGGATATCTACAGGGGTGTGATCCCGTTCTGCTTCCTCAAGGTGGGAGCATTGATCCTGTGCATTATCTTCCCGGCGCTGCTCACCTGGCTGCCGAGCCTGATGGATTAGAACGCTAAGAAGGACTATGGACATGCCCGAGCTCAGCGGGAAGACAGCCATTATCACCGGCGGCGGTTCGGGCATTGGAAAGGCCATTGCCGAGGCCCTTGCAGGTGCAGGGGCCTCGGCCGTAATAGCCGATATCAACGCTGAATTCGTGCACCAGGCGTGCTCGGACATTGAACGCCTCGGTGTTCAAACAGTGGCCATCGAAGCGGATATCACCCAGAGAGAACAGGTTGAGCTGATATTCGAAAGGACCCTTGAAGTTTTCGGGCGGGTGGACATCCTGGTAAACAATGCCGGAACCACCCATCCAGCCCAGTCCATATGCGATCTCGATCTCGAGTACGTTGACAGGATCTTCGAGCTTGACTTCAAGGGGCTCTACCTCTGCTGCAGGCAGGCAGGACCAATCATGACCGGCCAGGCATCCGGCTGCATCATCAACATCTCCTCCATGGCGGGCATTACCCCGCTGCCGCTGGTCATGTACGGCCCCATGAAGAGTGCCGTCAACATGCTCACCAGGATCCTCGCACGGGAGTGGGCGGATACCGGTGTGAGGGTGAACGCGGTAGCCCCGGGATATGTCATGACCCCGCTGATCCAGGGAATGATCTCTTCAGGACAGCGGGACCCGAAAACCCTGCTCGAACGGATTCCCATGCACGCCATGATGGATCCCGAGGATATAGCCCGCGCATGTGTCTTCCTCGCCTCTGCCGATGCCAGGTTCATC
>DSBG01000127.1 GCA_011046135.1 Deltaproteobacteria bacterium | reverse complement strand
GGACAATGTGACGATGGACGTGAAGTTGATTTCTCCGATAGCGATGGAGGAGGGTCTGCGCTTTGCGATACGTGAAGGCGGCAGAACCGTCGCCTCCGGCGTCATCGTGAAGGTCATCGAGTAAAGGAACAGGAGAGACAGGAATGGAGACCCAACGGATACGCATACGATTGAAGGGCTATGACCACAAACTGATCGACCAGTCTGTCCAGGAGATTGTTGATGCGGCACGCAGAACAGGAGCCCGAGTTGCCGGACCGATACCTCTTCCGACCAAGATCGAGAAGTATTGTGTTTTGAGGTCTCCCCATGTCGATAAAAAGTCACGGGATCAGTTCGAGATACGGACATTCAAACGGCTCCTTGATATCCTCGACCCCACGCAGCAGACTGTGGACCAGCTCATGAAGCTGGACCTCTCGGCCGGGGTTGATGTGGAGATCAAGCTTTAAGGGATGTGGAGATAGTCATGATTAAGGGGATTCTCGGAAAAAAGCTCGGGATGAGCCAGATTTTCAATGAAGCGGGGGATATCATTCCCGTCACCATTGTGGAGGTCGGGCCCTGTTATGTGATTCAGAAGAAGATCAAGGAGCGTGACGGATACGACGCCCTTCAGATTGGATTTGTATCCAAGAAATCGACCCGCGTGAACAAGCCCCTGAAGGCTCACCAGGATCGGGCGGGGAAAGGCTATTTCTACCACCTCAGAGAGGTTGACTGTGACGATGTGAGTTTGGTCGATGTCGGCCAGGAAATCAAAATCGCCGATGTGTTTTCAAAGGGCGAGACTATCAAGGTGACCGGTATATCAAAGGGAAAGGGTTTTGCGGGTGTTGTGCGCAGGCACGGATTCGGGGGACTTCCTGCGAGCCATGGCTCCCTCATCCTCAGGGAAACCGGGTCCATTGGAACCGCTACCACTCCGGGTCGTGTCATCAAGAACAAGAAGATGGCAGGGCAGTTGGGGAACAAGCAGGTTACGATCAAGGGGATAACGATCGTTGATGTTCAGGAAGACAAACATCTCGTTGCACTCAGGGGTGCTGTCCCGGGGCCCAAAGGTCAGATCGTCATGTTGAAGAAACAAGAGGTGTAGCAATGCCCACTGTTGACGTGTACACCATTACCGGAGAAAAGGTCAGGCAGATTGACTTGGACGATTCAGTCTTTGCCTGTGAGGTCAAGCCCCACCTCCTGCATGATGTGGTGGTCTGGCAGCAGGCGAACAGAAGAGCTGCAACCGCCAAGGTGAAAAGCAGGTCAGAGGTGTCCGGCGGCGGGGCGAAACCCTGGCGCCAGAAAGGAACCGGGCGTGCCCGTGCTGGAACGAATCGATCACCCCTGTGGAGACACGGTGGGGTGGTGTTCGGCCCGAACAATCGCACCTATGCAAAGAAGCTCCCCAAGAAGGTGCGCAACCGTGCCTTGTGCTCGGCGCTGAGCATGAAGCTGGGCGAGAATGTTCTCAGGGTGATCGAGGGGATTTCCTTCGAGCAGCCGAAGACGAAGAGTTATCTCCATGCGCTTGATTCGCTGGGCATGCGGGAGTCCCTGGTCGTCATGGGAACCCTCACAAGGAATGTATCGCTGGCCTCGCGGAACCACAGCAAGAGTAAACTCCTGGATGTGAAAGGGCTCAATGTCTACGACATCCTGAAGTATAAGGGCCTGGTGATGGATCTGGAGGCGGTTGAATACATAGAAGCGAGGCTGAAACAATGAAGGACTACACACAGCTGTTGAAACGGCCGCTCATCACTGAAAAGGGCACCATGCTCAGACAGAAGGACAACAAGGTGATCTTCTCCGTTCCCATTGAGGCGAACAAGATCGAGATCAAGAAAGCCGTGGAAGGGCTCTTCAAGGTGCATGTCGAGGATGTGAAAACCATCGTTGTCAAGGGAAAAACCAAGCGGTGGGGTATGCACAACTATCGGCGTTCGAGCTGGAAGAAGGCGATCGTGAAGCTGGCTCAGGGCGAGAGCATCGAGTTCTACGAAGGGGTATAGCAGATGAGCATTCGAAGCTACAAACCAACATCGGCAGGTCGACGAGCCATGACGGTCTCTTCGTTCGAAGAGATCACCACGAACGTTCCCGAAAAATCGCTCACCTGTTACCTGAAGAGAAACAGTGGTCGTAACAACCTGGGCCGCATTACGGTACGGCATCAGGGTGGAAGGCACAGGAGACTCTATCGGATCATCGACTTCAAGCGGGACAAGGTCGGGGTGCCCGGGAAGGTGGTGAGCATCGAGTACGACCCGAACCGGTCAGCCCGTATCTCACTGATTCACTATGCAGACGGGGAAAAACGCTACATCCTCTGGCCGGACAAGCTCGCTCTCGGCAGCACCATCATTGCCTCAGATGATGCTGAGATCAGGCCGGGCAATGTTCTGAGCCTCAAGTCCATTCCCCTGGGAACCTTCATCCACAATGTCGAGTTCAGACCCGGCAAAGGTGGTCAGCTCATACGTTCCGCAGGGACCTATGGTCAGCTGCTCGCAAAGGAAGGGACCTATGTCCAGATCAAGATGCCCTCGGGAGAAGTGAGGAAGATCTTCTCGGAATGCAAGGCAACCATCGGTCAGGTGGGAAATGTGAGCCACTCGAATATTACCATCGGGAAAGCAGGAAGGAAGCGGTGGCTCGGCATCCGCCCGACGGTCAGAGGGGTTGCCATGAACCCTGTCGATCATCCTCATGGCGGTGGAGAGGGACGGGTGAAGGGAAATCACCCTATGACACCCTGGGGGGTGTCCACAAAGGGACATAAGACCAGGGAAAGAGGCAAGCCCTCTGACAAGTATATCGTGAAGAGGAGGAAATAGCCGGTGTCTCGTTCACTGAAAAAGGGACCGTTCGTCGATGACCACCTGATCAAGAAGGTTCTGGAGGCCCAGGATTCCGGAAGCCGAAAGGTCATAAAGACATGGTCGAGGAGATCAACGATCCTGCCGGAATTTGTCGGGCTCACCTTTGCCGTGCACAACGGAAAGAAATTCGTCCCCGTGTACGTCACCGAAGACATGGTTGGACACAAGCTCGGGGAGTTTTCCCCGACCCGCGCCTTCTTCGGGCATGCAGCGGATAGAAAATCTCAGAGAAAGGGGCGCTAGAGATGGAGGCGCGGGCAGTATTACGGCACACGAGGATCTCTCCGCAGAAAACGCGTCTCATCGCAGACCAGGTGAGAAACAAGCCGATTTCCGATGCGTTGCGGATGCTCAATCTCCTCGGTACCAAACGGGCACGGATCATTGCCAAGGTGCTGAATTCAGCCGTTGCCAATGCAATGACGACCGGCATGATGGACGTTGATAATCTGTACGTGAAATCGATTCAGATCGATGAGGGGATGCGCCTGAAGAGATGGAGACCAAGGGCACAGGGACGGGCGAACAGGATTCTGAAGCGATCGAGTCACATAGCTGTTGTCCTTGAAGAGTTCTAGGAAAGGGGTTGTCTGTGGGACAGAAGATTCATCCGTATGGTTTTCGGCTGGGGGTTACCAAAGACTGGAAGGCCAAGTGGTACTCTGACAAAGGATTTGGAAAATTCTTTGTGGAAGACCGCAAGATCCGCGATTTTATCACCAAGAGCCTGAGCCACGCCGGCATTTCCAACATCGTGATAGAACGTGCCGCCAACAAGGTGAAGCTGATTATCCATACCGGCAGACCCGGGCTCGTTATTGGGAGAAAGGGTCAGGGAGCGGAGCAGCTGAAAAACGATCTGGCCCGTTTCGTGGATAAGGAGATCATGCTTGAGATAAAAGAGGTCCGCAGGCCGGAAACCGATGCGCAGATCGTGGCTGAGGGCATTGCGAGCCAGCTTCAGAGGAGAGTTGCCTATCGCAGGGCCATGAAACGTTCGGTGACCCAGGCGCTCAGAATGGGCGCTCAGGGCATCAAGGTCGCATGTGCGGGCAGGCTTGCAGGGGCAGAGATCGCCAGGAGCGAATGGTACCGGGAAGGCAGGGTTCCCCTCCATACCCTTCGAAGCGATGTTGATTACGGATTTGCTGAAGCACGCACCGTCTACGGTGTCATCGGTGTGAAGGTGTGGGTGTTCCACGGCGAGGTCATGAAGAAGCGTGAAGAGGCCAGTGTGTAAGGGAGAGACATCATGTTGATGCCAAACAAGGTTAAACACAGAAAACAGATGCGCGGACGCATGAAGGGGAGTCCCGAGAAAGGATCGAGCGTGTCTTTCGGCAGCTATGGTCTCCAGACCCTTGAGCCCCACTGGATCACAGCTCGACAGATAGAGGCCGCACGTATTGCCATCACCAGGCATATACGTCGCGGGGGAAAGGTGTGGATCAGGATTTTCCCGGATAAGCCTATTACCAAGAAGCCCGCCGAAACCCGTATGGGTAAGGGCAAGGGCGCCCCTGAAGAGTGGGTAGCCCCGGTGAGACCCGGCCGTATCCTTTTCGAGATTGACGGAATAAGTCAGGAACTGGCAAAAGAGGCTTTCCGGCTTGCTTCCCAGAAGCTTCCCGTGAAGACACGGTTCGTGTTCCGGGAGGGGATCCATGAAGAGTAAAGAACTGAGAGAAAAAAGCAAGGTCGATCTGGGGGAGATGAAGAAGTCTCTTTCCCGCGACCTGATGGATGCCCGGTTCAGGCAAGCGATGGGCCAGATCAAGGACAAGAGTCTCATGCGTAAGCTGCGTCGAGATATTGCACGGGTCAATACCATTCTCCGGGAGAAACAGTGATGTCAGAACAGGTCAGGAAACAAGATGTTCAAGGTGTTGTCACGAGCGACAAGATGGACAGGACCGTGGTGGTCACCGTTGAGCGGCTCGAGAAGCACCGGGTTTTCGGGAAGTATATTCGTCGACGCAGGAAGTTCAAAGCTCATGATGAAAAGAATGAATGCAGGACCGGCGATGCCGTCCTCATTCGTGCATGCAGACCGCTGAGCAGGGACAAGAGCTGGAG
>DSBG01000168.1 GCA_011046135.1 Deltaproteobacteria bacterium | reverse complement strand
CCTGGGAATCCTTTGAATTACCTCTAACCTTGTGCTATACGACTCACCATGGAACGCTCCGCACTCTCCGCGAGCATGTACGAACTCATCAGTCACACGAGCACCGTCCTGCCCCGCGATGTCACCGAGGCACTGAAGAAGTCCAGCGACCGTGAAGAGAGCGGGTCCATCGCCCGGGAGACGCTCGACATTCTCCTTGCGAGCGCTCAGATGTCCCGGGACGAATCCCTGCCCCTGTGCCAGGACACGGGAGCGCTCTTTGCCGTGGTGAGGATGCGGCCCAGCAACGATCTGTCCGCCGTGGTCTCTGCCCTCACCGGAGCGGTGCGCACCCTCACGGGAGAGGGAATCCTCAGGCAGAACTGCGTAGATCCAGTTACGGAAAAGAACACCGGGGACAACACCGGGGCGTACGTGCCGCAGATCCATGTCCACCCGTGGGACGGGCCGACGCGCATCAGTGTCATGCTCAAGGGGGGAGGCTCTGAAAACGTGAGCACCCAGTACAGCCTTCCCCTGGCGAGACTCTCGGCCGGCAGGGACTTCGAAGGCGTGCGCAGGTGCGTGCTCGATGCCGTGTACGCTGCCCAGGGACAGGGGTGCGCCCCCGGGATCCTGGGCGTGTGCATCGGATCGGACCGGGGATCGGGATACCTCGTCGCCAAGGAACAGCTCTTCCGCAGGCTCGACGACACCAATCCCATCGAGGCCCTGAACACCCTCGAAACAGAGATCCTGGAGCAGGCCAACACCCTGGGGATCGGCCCCATGGGGCTGGGGGGAAACACCACGCTCCTGGGGGTGAAGATCGGTGCAGCGGGCAGGCACCCTGCCTGCTACTTCGTCACCGTGAGCTACTCCTGCTGGGCCACGAGACGCTACACGGTAGAGCTTGCCGACACCGGGGAGATCGAGACATGGCTGTGACACCGATTCACTCCCCCCTGAAGAGAGAAACGGCCCGATCGCTTAAGTCAGGCGACCCGGTCTCGCTCTCCGGCACGGTCGTGACCGCACGTGACCAGGTGCACAAGTACCTTGCATCGGGTAGGACGCCCCCGATGGACCTGAGGGGGATCGTCATCTACCACTGCGGCCCCGTGGTGATCAAAGACGGTGACACCTGGCGCATCACCGCGGCAGGGCCCACCACCTCCATCCGCGAAGAACCCTACGAGGCAGAGGTCATCTCCCGCTTTGGCCCCGGCGCCATCATGGGAAAGGGGGGAATGGGGCCCGTTACCCGGGCGGCCCTCGAGGCCAATGGGTGCGTCTATCTCCACGTGCCAGGCGGCGCAGCCCAGTACCTCGCGAAGTGCATCACCAGGGTCGAGGCTGTTCACCTGCTCGAATTCGGGCAGCCCGAGGCCATGTGGGTGCTCACGGTCAGAGATCTTCCCGCCCTGGTCACCATGGATGCTCACGGCACCTCCTTCCATGAGGCCCTGGCCAAGGAATCGCTCCAGAGGCTCAACCAATTGCTCGGGCGCGAAACACCATAGCTTCACAACGAACAACGACTACACACCGAGGAGGGTAAACCCATGCATGTAAAGGAACTCTTGGACATTTCCGGAAAGGTCGCCATCGTCACCGGCGGAGGCAGAGGCATCGGCAAGTTCATCGCCACCGGGCTCGCGGAGGCCGGGGCCAACGTGGTCATCGCTTCGAGGAAGATCGACACGTGCACGGCCGTGTCCGATGAACTCGCAGGGCTCGGGGTGAAGACGCTGGCCGTGAAGTGCGACATGGCCAAAGACGAGGACATCGCCGCCCTCGTAGGTGCCACGATGGAGGCCTTCGGGACCGTGGACATCCTGGTGAACAATGCCGGCGTCACCTGGGGGGCGCCCACCCTCGAGTTTCCCCTGGACCGGTGGGACAAGGTCTTTGCCGTGAATGTCCGCGGCGTCTGGTCGCTCTCCCAGAAGGCGGCTGTCATCATGAAGGACAAGGGCGGGGGCAAGATCATCAACATCTCCTCCATATTCGGGTCACGGGGATCCATCGAGGAGGTGCACCCGGCCGTGGCCTACAACTCGTCCAAGGCAGCCGTCGAGGTGCTCACCAAGAACCTCGCGGTAAAGCTCGCACGGTACAAGATCTACGTGAACTGCATCGCGCCGGGGTTCTTCAGGACCGACATGATGGAGTACATCTTCAAGCCCGAGATGAAGCCCATCCTGGACATGAGCCTGGCCCAGATCCCCCTGGTGAAGTACGGGCAGGAAGACGACATCAAGGGACTTGCCGTGTTCCTCGCCTCCAGGGCGTCGGATTTCATGACCGGCGCCATCATCCCGGTGGACGGAGGGCTCGGGGCGCAGTAAGTCCTGCTACGTGGAGAGCCAGTAGATCTTCTTCCTGAGTTTCGGAACCTTGGCCATGGCCGCCTTGAACCCCTCTTCCACGAAGAGGGAGAAAAAGTCGAAATCGGCCCAGCTGTAGGAGCCGATGTCCGGCCTGATGACGGTGTCGAACCTGCAGGCCACGTAGACGTTCATGTAATCCCTGGTGATGTCGTAGCTCCTAAACACGATGTCGAGGCTGTGGTTGATCTCCATGTCTTCGTCAACGGGATCGATGTTCTGCGTGACGTCCACACCGATGAGGAAGTCGGGCCTCAGCGTCATGGCCGTGTGGTAGGGGATCATCTCCGCCACGCCGCCGTCCACCAGGAGCATGCCGCCCATCCTCACCGGGGGGAAGAACCCCGGGGCCGCGCTACTCGCGAGCAGGGCCTGGTAGAGATCGCCGTCGCTGAACACGATGGGCTCCCCGCTCAGGAGGTCGACGCTGGAGCACCTGAAGGGGATCGTGAGCTCGGCGAAGGTGTGTTCTCCCACGAGTTCCTTGATGTGGAGGACGAAATCTTCGGGCGTGACAAAGGACTTCCTGCTGAGCGCCCTGGTGAAGAAGTATCCCTGCTTGACGGTGGCCTGGATCCGCTCGAGGAAGCTCCTCGACCTGTCGGGTTCGGGGCGTTCCATCTCACGCCTGGTCTCCTGGAAGAGCGGGGACGCCATGTAGTCGCGCAGCTTCTGCTCCACGGTGTCGATGTCCCGGGTGAGGCTGTAGAGGGCCCCCACGATGGCTCCGAAGGAGACGCCCGCGATGCCGTCGATGGGAATCCCGGCATGAACCAGGGCGCGGATCACCCCGATGTGGGCAAGCCCCCGGGAACCTCCGGCACCCAGGGCGAGCACCACCTTCTTCTTTTTCCGCAGCTTCATCTCATCGTGACAAGATACTCATCCGTGTCCATGTCCTGAAGGTACACCCCATCGTAGGCGTCGTTCTTCGCGTGATACCAGTCGAACCCCTGGTCCCTGCACGCCGGGCAGGCACTCCACGGCACGTGGATCCCCAGGATATGATACCCGGTGGAGGCGGTGGAGTCGATCCTGAAGACCCCGGGGCATGACTCGCAGAGCCGCAGGGTTTCGTGCTGGGTCTCGGAGATGGCGTCGGTGTCGTAGTAGATGTTTCTGCTCCT
Source organism: Deltaproteobacteria bacterium (assembly GCA_011046135.1). Classification (GTDB taxonomy): domain Bacteria; phylum Desulfobacterota; class Desulfomonilia; order UBA1062; family UBA1062; genus DSBG01. Next base: position 1,467 of record DSBG01000168.1, on the reverse strand, counting down.
GTCTGCAAAGCCGGTTCTCGATGCCACCTGAGAATCACGGGATTTCCACAGCGCCAGGAGCTGATCCGAGAGGCGCTTGATGTACTCGATGACGCGCGGGTCTTCCCTGATGCTGTCCTCGTCGAGGTCGGGTTCGCGCACGTAGGAGTAGTCGACCCCGGCGAGCGCGAGGATGATGCCGGTATTCACGTACGGCAGGGCCGCCTCGATGGAATACCCGCCCTCGAGCACGCAGATGTCAGGCGAGAGGATCTCGTTGAGCCGGGCATACCCGCCCGCGGTAAAGGACATGTTGGTGATGGGGTCCGAGTAGTGGTTGTCCTGGCCGGCGGAATTGATAATCAGGTCGGGGTTGAACTCTCCGAGCACGGGCATGATGAGGTGTTCCATCACGTGGAGGATCCCCGCATCGCTGGTGTTCGGGGGCAGCGGGACGTTGAGCGTCATTCCCGGGGCGAGGGGCCCTCCGAACTCGTCGGGGAAGCCGGAGCCGGGGTAGAGCGTCCTCCCGTCCTGGTGCAGGGAGATGTAGAGCACGTTCGGGTCGTGCCAGTAGACGTCCTGGGTGCCGTCCCCGTGGTGGCAGTCGGTGTCAACGATGGCGATCTTCCTGATGGAGGGATGGGTTCTCCTGATCCACTCCACCATCACGGCCTCGATGTTGATGTTGCAGAACCCCCTGGCCCCGTGCACAACCCGCATGGCATGGTGACCCGGAGGTCTCACCAGGGCGAAGGCGTTGTCCACCCGGCCCTCGAGCACCAGCCGGGCAGCCTCGATGCAGCCCCCTGCGGAGACGTTGTGAGAGGGGGTGATGCGGCTCGCCACATCAGGCACGCAGAAGTGCGCCCTCCTGATGTCCCGCTCGGTGGCAAGGCCAGCCTTGAACTCCTGGATCCCCTCGATATCCAGCACCCCTTCCTCGAGCACCTGGTCCTGGGTGTAGAGGAGCCGTTCCTTGCGCTCGGGGTGCGAGGGGGTGATCTCCCAGTCGTAGGCCGGGAAGAAGATGAGCCCTGTCTTTCTCTGTGACGTAATCATTGTACACTCCAGTCCTCGAGGATGCCCGGGCGCGTCTGCATCTTGAGCCTGAGGTTCTTCCCCGTGGTGGAGAATCCACGCACCATGTTGAAGCTCAGCTCCTCGAGGATGCTGATCTCGTAGGAATCGCTCAAGCCGAGAAATTCCGCCCTGTCTGCCAGCGCCTTGATGCCGATGTCCTTGAGTTCCTCCATGGTCAGGGTGGGGGAAATCTGCTGCTCCATTCCCAGTTCCGGGCACACGAGACGCCTGAGCTGGGTGTCTGCCATGAGCGTGATCTCCCCGGTTGTCCTGGCAAGGGCTGCACCCAGGGCATTGGCCACCATGGCGTGGGGCGGCACGATGCACGGCAGGCCGAAGGCCTCCTCGATGTACGGCTTCAGCAGAGTGGCCGGACCACCGATGAGCATGACCTGCCGCGGAGTG
>DSBG01000124.1 GCA_011046135.1 Deltaproteobacteria bacterium | reverse complement strand
GATCAGAATCAAGGGAAAGGGCGGTCACTCCGCCATGCCCGAAGGGGGGATCGACGCCATTGCGATTGCCGCCCAGGTGGCGCTTACGATCCAGGGCCTTATTCAGAAAGAGCTCTCACCACTGACTCCTCTTATTGTCAACGTGGGATCCTTCCACGGCGGTACTGCGGCAAACGTGATCGCTGAGACGGTTGAGCTTACGGGAACCATCCGCTGCCTCGACGAGGAGGTTAGAAAGAGTATCCCCGGGCGCATGGATCGCATTCTCAGGGGATTTACCACGAGCATGCGGGGAGACTTCGAGCTTGAGTACTCCTCTGGTTACCCCCCGACCATCAACGACGTACGGATGACCGAACTGGTTCGCCTTCTCGCCCTCGAGGTCGCAGGGGCTGACTCTGTGTTCGAGGTTCCACCCACCATGGCGAGCGAGGACATGTCATTCTACCTGCAGCAGGTTCCCGGCAGCTACTTCTACGTTGGAGGCGGCAATGCCGATCGAGGGTACTGCGAGCCACACCACAACGCCCGGTTTGATTTTGACGAGCGGGCACTGGAGATAGGCGCAACCATGCTCACGAGTATTGCTCTGAGCTATCTCAACTCCACAAAGTGATCGCACAGCGCTGAAGGAGAAGCCTCACTCCTGTCCTTTATCTCTGGATCCTGCGAAACTCTGTACGACGAGCAGGGACCGTCAATGGCCCTGCCCTCCCGTGTATACGGAACGAACTTTTCAGGGAGCCTAGTGGATCCTGTCTTTTACATTTATTTCCTTTTCTCGTGATTTCCAAATATTTCTCAAGACACTTTTTGATCAACAACGCATTTTGTTTCCTGTTATGTTTCCTAAATGCCCTGATTAATCCTCATTTGTTTCCTTCTTAAAATCTCTTTTGTTATTCGTTAATTAGAGTATAGCATGTTATAACATAATATATTTATTATATAATTAAATTTTCTGAGATCCCCTTGACATTGTGCGTCACGTTCGTATATTGTTTCCTTATAGGATACTTTTGATATCCTCCTGAAGGAGCGTCCGCAATGGTTTCGCTGAAAAGAAACATCAGGTTCACATGGCTTTTCTGCCAGCCTTCAGTTCACACCGCTCTGCGTATACAAACCATCTGTGGAGGACCTGCATGATTGATGACCATGAATCCATCGGCATGAAGATCCGCACCTATCGAAAACACAGGAAAACCACTCTGGATACACTCTCGGTGAGAACCGGGTTCACCAAGGGATACCTCTCGAAGATTGAACGCGGTCATCAGAGCCCTCCCATCGCAACCCTGAGCAAGATCGCCGACGCGCTGAACGTAGAGATCGCTGATTTCCTCGAACGCAAGCATGAGGATGTCAGCTGCTGCATCGTGAGGAGCACTGATCGCAAACCCGTGACGCCTCGGGGGGCCATGTTCGGATACACGTACGAATCGCTTGCCCACAAGAAGCACGACAAGCTTATGAATCCCTTCATCATCACGCTCACTCCCCACGCGAACGACCGGACCGTGTTCCGCCACGCAGGACAGGAGATCATGTTCGTCCTGGAGGGGAGCATGGAGTTCTGGTACGGCGACGAGAAGCATATCCTCGATGCAGGGGACTGTGTATTCTTCGACTCAGACACCCCCCACAGAGGTCAGTGCGCAGGGGAGCGGGAAAGCAAGGTTCTGGTTGTCATCTACTCCGACAATCCCAGGAACAAGGAACTCCTATGACGATACACCGAGATCATGACGCGCCATTGATGAACAGCGCTTTTACGGCAAGAAAGACCTGGTTCTCATGCAGGGGGCCAGAATAAAACTTAGGGGGTATGGCATGAAGATTCTCAGAAACACGTCCATGGTTGTGGGGTTCTTCCTCGCTCTGTGCATCCTCGCGCTGAGCGTCCCTGCGAATGTGCCCGCAGCGGAAAAGGTGATCAGCTGGCGCATGCAGATTCTCTGGGATCCGGGAACCCTTCCCTACAAGGTGGAAGAACAGTTTGTCGCGCGGGTCAAAGAGCTCACGGGCGGCCGTCTCGACATCAAAATCTTCCCTCCGGGGTCTCTGGTTCCCACCAACGAGATGCTCGATGGCATCCAGGCCGGCATGTTCGAGATGATGAAGCAGTATGAGGGGTACTACATCGGGAAGATGCCCGAGGTGGCCTTCACCGCATCCCTGCCCCTGGGGTTCACCGATGCATGGCAGTTGGAGACCTGGTTCTGGGAAAAGGGCGGCGTGGATATGCTCCGCGAATCCTATGCCCCCATGGGGGTATACTACCTCGCGCCCACTGTCTACGGCGAGGAACCGCTCCATTCAAAATTCCCGATCAGATCCATCGATGACCTGAAAGGAAAGAAGGGCCGATTCGTGGGTCTTGCCGGACCCGTTATGGCCAAGCTCGGTGCATCGGTGACCCCGCTGCCCACAGCAGAAGTCTACTCGGCCCTTGAAAAGGGAGTCATCGACTTTGCGGACAGAGGCTCTCTCCAAGCCAACTACGATGCAGGACTGTACGAAGTGGCCAAATACATTGTTTTTCCCGGGATCCACCAGCCTGTGACCTCGACCTGCTATGCCATCAACATGGCGGCATGGAACAAGCTCCCCAAGGACATTCAGGCAATCCTCGAGTGCGCCGCCCGCGAAGCCTCTGCAAAGCTCTTCCAGCAGGAGTTTGTCAATGGTATGAATTCTCTGGATAAATACAGAGAAAAAGGAGTGGAGTTCATCTACCTCCCAGAAGAAGAGGTCAAGAACGCCCGCAAGGCCGTCATGGAGGTGTGGGAAGAGTACGGCAACAAGAGCCCCAAGGCACGCCAGGTACTCGATTCCCAGAAGGCATGGATGAGACAGCTCGGACTGATCGACTAGGCTGGACACAATAACAAAAGTACACAGGTGAACGAAGGAGCGACTTTTGTGTTCTTCATTCACCAACGGGGGGGGGATGGGGTGTATCCCCATCCCCCATTCACTCCACTTGACAAGGTCCTGCCCGTGAAGAAGTCCGTTCAGGGAACCTCAAGGGAGATATATCTATGAATTTGTTGCAGCAATTCCTGCGGACCATTGACAAGACGAACGAGTGGGTGGCAAAATTCCTGAGCTTTTTCATCATCGTGATTATCCTGGCAACCATATACGAGGTAATCATGCGGTATTTTTTCGGTGCCCCCACCATCTGGGCATTCGAGTTCAACTACCTCGTCTATGGCCCATACTTCCTCCTTGCAGGGGCATACACCCTGGCTCTAGGGAAACACGTCAATGTGGATATCCTCTACGGCAAGCTCTCCGCACGACGCAGGGCGATCGTTGACCTGATCACCGCCCCGGTATTCTTCTTCTTCGTCTATACCATGCTGGTCTACGGATGGCGGTTTGCATGGAACTCGGTCCTTGTCCGGGAAACCCTCTCATCGGCCTGGGGCCCGCCGGTCTATCCCATAAAGCTGTGCATACCCCTGGCCGCCCTGCTTCTCCTCCTGCAGGGCATCTCCAAGTTCATCCGTGATTTCCACCTCGCGATAACGAGCAGGGAGCTGTCGTCATGAGTATCGAACTTATTGCCTTCACCATGTTCGCATCCCTGGTGGTACTCATCTCCACAGGACTGCCTCTGGCCTTCGTGCTGGGTGGCCTGGCCATGTTCTTCGCCTACTTCCTCTGGGGCCCAAACTCCATGCTCCTGATCGCAGTACAGTCCTGGGGCGTGATGAGCTCCTACTTCTTCGTCGCCATACCGCTCTATGTGTTCATGGCAAATGTGCTGGAGCGCTCAGGTATTGTGGAAGACCTGTTCAACTTCATGCAGATGTGGTTTGGCCCCCTGCGGGGAGGGCTCGCCATCGGCACGATCGTGATCTGCACCCTCATGGCAGCCATGACCGGGATCGTGGGCGCTGCTGTCGCCACCATGGGAATCCTTGCCCTGCCCGCCATGCTCAACCGGGGGTATGACAAGGGCCTGGCAGCAGGGAGCATCTGCGCCGGGGGAACCCTTGGCATCCTGATCCCACCGAGCGTCATCACCATCGTGTACGCCGTGACCGCAGGGGTATCAATCGGAAAAATGTTCATTGGCGGCGTGTTCCCCGGCCTGCTCCTCTCGGGGCTTTTCATCTCGTACATCGGTCTCAGGTGCTGGATTCAGCCCGAGATGGGACCTGCCCCATCGAAGGAAGAACGGGCAAAGTATACGTTTATTGACAAGATCATTGCATTCAGGACCGTGATCCTCCCCGTCCTCCTCATCCTGGGGGTACTCGGATCGATCTACGCAGGGATCGCCACCCCCACGGAGGCAGCGGGAGTCGGGTGCCTGGGCGCTCTGATTTCCGCTATTGTGTACAAACGGTTCAACTGGCAGATGCTCAAGGAATCGGTCTTCAACACGGCGGTCGTCACCTCCATGATCCTGTGGATCACCATCGGTGCACGCTGTTACATTTCGGTATTCTCTGCCGTGGGTGGCGACGATCTCGTTCAGAACTTTATTCTCGGACTCGAAATCAACCGGTGGCTCATCATCATCGTTATGATGATGATCCTCCTCGTGCTCGGGCTGTTCCTCGACGAGATCGGGATCATCCTCCTGTGCGTTCCCATCTTCCTCCCCATCGTAAAAACCCTGGGGTTCGACCCCATCTGGTTCGGCATTTTGTTCCTCGTCAATGCCCAGATGAACTACATAACTCCCCCGTTCGGGTACACGCTCTTCTATCTTAAAGGAGTGGCGCCCGAAGGGATGACCATGGGGGACATCTACCGGGGCATCTTCCCCTTCGTGCTCCTCCAGGCCCTCGGTCTTGCCCTGTGCATGATTTTCCCCAAAATCATCATGTGGCTGCCGGATCTGATGAGATAACATACCTGCGTGGTCAGCTCTGTCTCATGAACCCACGCAGAGAAAGGAGATTGAACCATGGCAAAATCATCACGGATATCAGGGTTCCATAAACTCGGCATTGCCGAGAGGCTGAGCAAGGTCAAGGAATTTGCAGACCTCACCGACGAGGAGGCCGCGCTTTTCACCTCCCAGGCCCTCGATCTGTCCACAGCGGACCGGATGATCGAAAACGTGGTGGGCACCTTTCAGATCCCCATCGGGATCGTGACCAATATGGTCATCAACAACAAGGAGTACCTCATCCCCCT
>DSBG01000025.1 GCA_011046135.1 Deltaproteobacteria bacterium | reverse complement strand
CTGGGTCTCGGTTTCAGCCTGCCCACGGGCAAGACCGACCTGAAAGAGGATGATTTCGTGCTCTTTGTTCCGCCGGACCTGTTCTCCATCACCACCTTCGGCGAAGGGCTGAACATCAACCCCACCCTCACGGTCTCCCACGAGTGGGACCAGTGGGTGGCCGGGTTCGGCATGGGGTATACCTGGCGCGGCGAGTATGACTACAGCGAGGTCATCGAAGACTATGACCCGGGAGACATGATCACGCTCACCGGCGAGGTCGGGTATGATTTCACGGCCCAGTGGTTCGGAAAACTCTACGGCCAGTACGTGACCTATGGGAAAGACACGGTGGATGGGGATGATTTCTATGAGGAAGGCGATGTGAGGCTCATCGGCGCCGGCCTCAGCTATGACAGGACCGCGTGGTCCCTGGCCTTTTCCCTGGCCGCCATCTTCAGGGACAAGAGCAGGGTGATCGAGGGCACGAGACTTCCCACCGAGGAGCGGAACAGCCACGGTGACGAGTGGATCTCGAAGGTGTCGTACCGCTACCTCAAAGATGAGGCGACCACGTACCGGACTTCGCTCGAACTGATCCTGCTGCAGGAAAACGACTACCCCTCGACATCCGAGTTCTACATCGGAAAGCGGCAGAAGGTCACGCTCGGCGCCGGCCTTGACAAGATTCTACGCGAGGACCTGAAGGCATCGTTTGATGTCAGTGGCTTCTGCATGCGGGACGACAAGAACTGGTATCACCCGGACGACGACCTGAGGTTCCGCGGGTTCAGCCTCTCGGCATACCTCACCAGGAGCTTCTAGCGGCGTTGACCTCTCCTGAACAGGGATCGAGACTGGTCTTTTCAAAGGGGAGTCGAAAAGAGAGAGAAAAAAAGTTCTTTTTTTACGGAAGTTTTTTCGTTCAGAACGCCGAAACCACGACAGATCACCAGGGCCGAACACCGATACCCCCCTGAAATATATAGAGAAACCGGCATGCTGCATCCGTGCATGGTTTTTGCTTTTATTTAGTGCGCACTACACAAAAACCCTCTTCCCTGCCATCGAGCGGAGAGACGTGGTAAAGGCTTATGAAGAACGCGTTCAGGATCATCATCGTGCCGTATCTCCTGATGTTTCTGTGCCTTGCCCTGCTCTCCTCGTGCAGCGGTTCTTCAGATTCAACTGCAGGGGCACCCCATGACACGGGGTCAATCGCCTTTTCCCTCATGCTCTCCCCCGATGCGTCAGCCCAGCAGCAGAGATACAAGGCTCCTGTTCTGAACTGCGTAGAACTTGGAATCGTGAGCGTAGAGGCCGAGGTGTATGACGATACCGAGACCCTCATCGCCCGGGGCGGCCCGTGGGAGTGTTCTCTGGGAGAAGGCCTCATCCCCGGGGTGAAACGGGGGAAGAACCGCACAGTCACGGTTTTCCTGAAGAACGACAGTGGGATTGTGCGCTATCGGGGAGAGAAATCAGAGGTCAGAGTTTTTGCCCGAAAAACAACTGATGTGGGCATCATCATCCTGGTGGATGCCGAAGAAGAGGACAACCGCCCACCCGTGGATGTGGAGGTGCCCGCTGCATCGAATTGTGATGATCTCGAGGCCGTGGGGCTGGTGTGCAGCGTGGCACAGGAGTGCAGCAACACGGTGCCGGAAGGAGAGGTGATCTCCCAGAGCCCGACAGCCGGAACGGTGGTAGCGTACGGATCAACAGTGTCCCTGGTGATATCCACGGGTCTGTGTGACGTGGTGGTGCCTGCGGCAGAGAGCTGTGCTGATCTCGAGGCGGTTGGACTGGTGTGCAGCGTGGTGCAGGTGTGCAGCAACACGGTGCCTGAAGGAGAGGTGATCTCCCAGAGCCCGACAGCCGGTACGGTAGTTCCCTATGGGTCCACAGTCCAGCTCGTGATCTCCACGGGTCTGTGCCCGGTCTTGGTGCCGGATGTTGTTGATATGGCCGAGGCCGATGCAATCACAGCCATCAATGATGCTGGACTGGTTCCAGAAGTTGTGTATGCAGTTACCGGACAGTCCAAGGGATATGTATATTCACAGTCACCCGAAGCTGGGGATGAGGTTCATCCCGGTTCTATTGTAGTGATTACCGTTTCAGACAACAATCCTCCGGTAGCGAATGCAGGGACAGATCTTGCAGCTGTCCTGCAGGGTATGTATCGGTTAAACGGCAGTAGAAGTTTTGACGTAGATGGAGATCCCATTACGTTCCTTTGGATTGTTATCAACGAGCCTTCTATTGGGGCCGCCGAACTAGAAGGTGATACTTCTGTAAGGCCATTTCTTACGATTTCTGAAGACGGAACCTACGAGATTGAGCTTGTGGTCAACGATGGTTCCGTGGATAGTTCACCAGACACGGTCACCATTACTACATCCGAAAACGTAAGACCGGTTGCTCATGCAGGTAGCGACATCCCTGGTGCCAAAAATGTAGAGGTGTGCCTTGACGGGAGTTTGAGCAGTGATCCGAACGGTGATGACATTACCTATCTATGGACCATTGTATCAAAACCGTATGGCAGTCTCACCGAGCTTAATGTGAATGATGTTGAGGATCCATGCCTCACTCCAGATACTCCGGGTGAATACATAGTCCAGCTTATCGTGAACGATGGGTCTCTTGATAGTGAACCTGACACAGTCGTTGTTGGCGTAGGCGTAAATCTACCCCCTGTTGCATATGCTGGCGGTGATCGGAACGTTGCTATTGATGATAATCTTGATTCGGTCTGTCTGAGTGGAGCAGGCAGTTATGATCCAGATGGAAATGAGCTCATCTTCTCCTGGTCGATGCTATCGGCGCCAGCAACGAGTATCGCGGAACTCGATGATGCTTACGTTGTGGATCCCTGCTTTATCCCTGATTTGTCGGGAGATTATGTCATCCAGCTCATCGTGAGCGATGGTATTCTCTACAGTGAACCCTCAACGGTGAGGATCACCGCTGCTGTTTTAGGTGATCTTAATTATGATGGTAGTGTTGACGAGAAAGATTACACGATCTTCATGGCAACCTTAGGGAAGTGCGAGGGAGATACTGGATACAACGCCGAAGCGGATTACGATGGCGATCGTTGTATAACCTACGAAGATTATCGTATCTGGTATGGTTTTTACAGCAATCAATAATAAACAATAGTGTTGGTTTGGTTACGGAGGGTGAACCATGAAGAATACCAGAGGTTTTTTAAAATGCTTAACATATTGCTTGGTTGTTTCTGTCATGCTGTTTTTTACAAGCGCGGTTAATGCATCACCGATCGTAAGTCTTGAACTTTCAAGTACGACACTGTTTATTGGCCAGACATTTGAACTCAATGTCATTGCAGATACTGTTGATGATGGCGATCTCCTCGCATTCGGGTTTGATCTGGACTATAACCTTGCAGAGTTTGCATTCAATGGCGCAACGGTTGGCCTCCTGTTCCAAGATGATTCATCATTGTTTGCATATACGGATGTGGCAGGTTCTGCATTCCCAGGCATCGGAGGAGATGGTATTCTCCTTGCGAGCCTCTCCTTTACCCCACTGGGTGCAGGAAACTTTTTCCTGGGTATTATATCAGACTTGTCTGATTCAAATGAGGGCCTGGTGCTCTTTTCTTCTCAGGGCAATGTTGATATCTCACAACAAATTGCTGTTATGGTTGACATCGCCCCAGCACCTGTCCCCGAGCCGGCGACACTGCTGCTCCTTGGATCAGGTCTGCTCGGATTGGCTGGCTTGAGAAAGAAGTTTAGAACCTTATAATCGACAAGCAATGAACATAAAGAGCCTGCCGAATTCTACTCTCTGCTCACGTTCTCTACATAGGTGATTACGTTATCTCATCTTGTCGAAGAGTATTGCTGTTTTGACGATCTCTGGAGGGCAATCGAATCTGACCTCATCCACTTGTATTTCGGAGATAATGCATGAGATGCCTTGAGGGAGATGATATCTCTCCTCGCCCGAGAGCTTGAACAGCCCTGAACCGAACTGTGCTCACTATCCGGTCAAAGTGCTCATAAGGGATCAGCCCAGCCCCCGCCATTCAGAAAAGACCTTGACGCACTTCATTTCGCTATGCAAACTACACTATATTATTTTCTGCTGATGAAATGTACTTGTTAGGGGCCCACAAGAGACGTTCTTCATTCAACACCTGATATGCCCTTGTACCAAAGCCGCACGTATCAATATCCGTGGCTTCGGCACAGTAATTGTTCGGTTTCTGATTTGTTACATATTGAAGAATGAACACTGTTCTGGTAATTTAACAGCATGAGTCAAATCGAGAAATTGATATTCCAGATCTTAAGCGGTACGTCTGATGCAAATATTGCGTTTAAAGATCTATGTCAGCTTCTTATTCATCTGGGATTTGATGAGAGGACAAAAGGAAGTCATCACATTTTTAGAAAGTCTGGGATCGAAGAGAAGATAAATCTTCAGAAGGACGGGAATAAGGCGAAGCCTTATCAAATTAAGCAAGTCCGAGCCGTTATTCTTACGTATAAGCTCGGTGGAGAGAGGTTATGGACAGATACGAGGTAATTATTTATTGGAGCGATGAGGATCAGACGTTTGTAGCTGAAGTGCCTGAACTCCCAGGCTGTGCTGCCCATGGAGATACTTACGAATCCGCATTATCAAATGCAAAACAAGCAATTGCTCTCTGGATCGAAACTGCAAAAGAATTCAATGATCCAATCCCTTCCCCCAAAGGCCGTCGCCTTGCCTACGCCTAGTGCTACATAAAAACCGAACCAGCCACTTCATCCGACCGGCTACGCCGGGCAGCTGATCTCCGCCGTTTGACATCGGAAAAATGTCTATTGTTAAAGCGAACAAAAGCCTCCATACCAACGCAGCTTTGCCTGGCCTGTGCGTTTTCGGGAGGCTATTACGTGTTCACTCGAGGCGGTACTTCCCGATGCGGTCGTTGTGGAGGCTCCCCAGGTACAGGAAGCCCTCGTGCTCCCTGGCGCCGGTGATCTCCTTGAGGTGTTTGCCGCCGGGGTCCTGCAGGCTCAGAATGATTTCACCCTCTTCGTTGATGGCGAGCACCAGGCCGTAGGGTTCGGGCTTGGGCCACAAAAAGGCGGGGAGCCTGGCTACGACCTTCTTGACAAAGGGGTACGGGTGCATTGCGTCCATGATGTCGTTTCGCACCGTGAACAGCGCCAGCCAGAATGTGCCCCTGCGGTTGGACGTGATGTTGTCGGGGAACCCGGGGAGGTTGTCCACGAACACCTCCGCTGTGCCGGCCTGCGGCCCCGTGAGCCAGTAGCGCTGGATCCGGTAGCGGTAGGTCTCG
>DSBG01000040.1 GCA_011046135.1 Deltaproteobacteria bacterium | reverse complement strand
TTGCAATATTATCGCAAACCGTGAGTTTTGCAATTGGCTCTAATGAAATTCTTTTCGAAAAGCAGAGCATCTATGAAATCTTTATCTCTTCGACCGCACCTCTTCCTTAATCCTCTGGATATGTCCCCTGCCCAGGCCCTTCACCTCGCAGCCGAGTTCGAAGTAGCGCCTGATCTGGTCGTCGGTGAGGATGCCGAAGCAGTCGATGATGGCTGCAGGCGCTCCTATCATCTTCACGACCTTGTCGGGTTCCAGCGTAAGGTATTCCTTGTGCCGCACGGCCAGGACCACGGCATCGGAACTCTTGAGGGCCCTAAAGAGGTCTTTCCTCACCCTGAGCTTTTTGAGGCCTTCCTGGTTCCTGAAGAAGCGCGCCCAGCTCGCACCCACTGCAGGATAGGTGTCCTGGGCCTCGAACTCCCACCAGTGCTCCACGTAGGGGTCGTGCACGCGGATGTCGCCCCCCATTTCAGCGACCTTGCGCACCATGAGCTCCGAGCCGCTGTAGCGCGTGTCTCCCACGTCTTCCCGGTAGGAGGCACCCAGGAAGGTGACGACCGATGCCGCAACGATCTTGCCCATGTTGCGCAGGGCGTCCCGGATGAGCTGGACTGCGTGGAGCGCCCGGGTGTCGTTGATGTTGATGGCCTCGGGCGTGATGCGGAAGTTTTCGTCTTCAAAGCCCATGAGGTGGCGGTAGGACCACACCCCGAGCCCGCCGTCCTTGGGCAGGCAGTAGCCGCCGATGCCCGGGCCCGGGAAGATCATGTTGGAGTGGGTGGGCCGCACCTTGATGGCGCCGATCACCTTGATGAGATCCACCCCGTTTTTCTCGCAGAAGTTGCTCCACTCGTCCAGAAAGGCAAGGATGGTGGCCCGGTAGCTGTTTTCCACGATCTTGGCGGTCTCGCTCTCGATGGGTTTATCCAGCACCGTGAGGGGAAACTCGTCCACGTTGAGCACATCGGAGAGGAAGGAGACCACGCGCTTCCTGCTCTCCTCGTTGATGCCGCTGCACACGCGCCAGAAATCGCGGATGGACTTCACGTAGTCCCTGCCCGGCATGACCCGCTCGTAGCTGTGGGCGATGAGCGGCTCATTCTCAATGCCGCGCTCGGTGAAGGTCTTCTTCATCGTGGGGTAGGCGATGTATTCTGTGGTTCCAGGCGGCACCGTGGTCTCGATGAGCACGAGGCACTCGGGCCTGATCTTCTCGGCGATGATCTTCATGGACTCTTCCAGGGCTGCGATCTCGGCCCTGCCCGAGGTGCAGTTGCCGAGCTCTTCCTTGAGGAAGTCGCACTGCACGTCCACTACCACCACGTCGGCGAGCGTGAGCGCCTCGTAGGTGTAGGTGGCGATGAGGTTTTCCTTTTCGGTCACGCAGCGCCTAATGAGGAGATCCACCTCCGGGTCTTCGGCCTTGACCGGGGAAACGCCGGTGTTGAACATGGGGATCTTCCAGAAGCTGCGGTGGCTCGGCCGCTGCATGCCGATGACGAACTTCTTGGGGTCACCGGTGGTCTTGTCCGTGCTGTCTGCCACCACTGCGGCCATGACCGCGCCCACGAACCCCAGGCCCATGACCACGACAATCTCGCGGCCCAGGGCGCGCTGCTGCGCCACGAGGCGCTTGAGGCGGTCGAATTCCTGGGCATAGTCCTTGTCCTGGGGAAGGGGATACTTTGTTCCATCCGGGCTTACTGAATAGTGGATCGTCATGAAACCTCCTGGATACAGTACATGGTTTTTGTTGGTATAGATTTGTCGGAGGCCCTTTGAGGGCCGACATCATGATGCGCCTGATGGCGCACTAACGTGGGGCAACGATTATTCGGTTTCAGCGGCTTCCCTGCGATCGGTCTCCCGACGCTGTGCGATGAAGGCGATAAAAATTGCAAGGATCAGCCCGATCACGACGGAGAGCGCAAGGTTGAGGACCACTCGGGGCTTGACGGGCTTTGTGGTGGCTGAAGGCTCGCTGATCGTGCGTAAATTGCGGATCGTGGGGATCTGGTTTTCCAGGGTTGCGACCTCGATGGCAATGGCATCGATCTGGGACTGGATCTGCTCGTCCTTCTCGAGCACGGTGCGCTCGATCTCCAGGTGGATCTCCCCGATCTCCTTCTCCATGGTCCTGATGGCGGCCAGGGCCTGCTCCCGCCTCATCTTCACGTCGCTGATCTGGTTACGCAGCTCGTTGAAAAAGGCCACGTTCTGCTGGATGGTGGTGGAGTAAAGCAGCTCGGTCAGCCCGCTGCCGCCGCTTGTGGCCGATTCGCCCAGGAAGGCGTCTCGCTGCCGGGTGATGGCATCGGTGTTGTCCTTCACCTCTTTGAGCTCCTGGAGCAGGTCCTTTTCCCGTTGCTCGTAGATCCGGATCGATTCCTGCTTGATGGCAATCTGGTCCCGCCTCTCCGTGATGGCCTTCTCCTTGATGGCGATCTGCTTCTCCATGTCCTTGCGCCTGATATCGAGCTGTTGGACCTGGTTCTGCTTCATGAGCACATCCTTGGCCAGCGCATCCTTCCTCCGGGCGATCTCATCTTCGTAATCTGCCCTCAGTTCATCGACAAGGCGGTTGAGGATGGCAATGCCCTGCGGGATCTGGTCTGCCTCAACATCGTAGCTCACCTTGATGATGGTGGAGTTGGCCGGGATATCTGTCGAGAATTTGAGCTCGGCCGGCTCGGGATCGAGGGCAAGGGTGCTGATGATGCGCTGGTGGTAGGCATTGCTCATGATCTTGCCCTTGATGTTCTGGACCGTGTCCAGGTGGATGAACCTGCCGTCTGCCGTGGTGTTGATGATGCTCGGCTCGATCACCACAGAGGTGCGGTAGATCTTGGGGAGCGTGAGGGTGATAGCACCGGTGAGGATGACAATCACGGCCGTGACAGCGATCATGAGCCCCTTGTGGTTCCACAGGATGGAGAAGATCTCCATCAGGTCGATCTCGTCGTCGTAATACGGTTCCTGCCGCTGCTCGGTCATACTCACCTCGATGGGGCACCTGTGGTGCTGTAAAAGTAGTGCCTTGTCCTATGATACATTTTCCTGTCTCTGTCTACGGGATGATGCACTCTCCACGATCAGCGCGATGAAGATGCCCAGGATCAGGCCCACCATCAGGGTCAGGGCCAGCACCAGGAGCGGGCTCTTCTGGTAGAGAGTGAAGGTCTCCGGGTTTTTATGCACCTGGATGATGTTGGTGTAGCGGGTGAGCAGATATTCCTGGTTCAGGGTGTTGGCCGCCTCTGCCAGCGAGACGAGGCGCTCCCTGATCTTCTCGATAGAGGCTTCGATGTAGTCAAGCTCGATGGCAGGGCCTGCGGACTCGTTGCCGCCGGCCTTGAGCATGGCGAGATCCTCTTTGAGATATTTCTTTTCAACTCTGAGCGCACTTGCAGAGGATTCGGTGTCCAGGGCACGCTGGAGGAGCACCGACTTGTAGTCTTTTTCCGAGAGCCGGTCCAAAAGGGTTGAATCCAGCAGCACCTGGGCGCTGGACGATAGATCCGACTGCACCCGCAGCGGGCCCCTGCCCCGCTCCTGGGTCCAGATTTCCTGGAGGAGATCGCGGGCGATCCTGGCCTCCTGCTCCTTCTTTTCCATCTCCTTGTCGATGGACCTGATGCGGTATTGATAGCGCGCGAGCAGGGCATCCTTCTGCTTGGTGTCGAGCTGGGTTTTGAGGATCGTGGTTATCCCGTGGATGTCGATCTGCCGGATGTTGTTCAGGGCGTTCAGGAGGTCCTGGAAGGACACGCCGGAGAGAGGAGAACGGTAGAATCCCGCATCACTGATGACACTGCCGAGAAACGAGGCATAGGATTCCGCGTTCAGGCTGAGCACCTCGAGGGCATCGATGTAGTCGAACCGCGCGATGTCATCCCTGCCCAGGTTGATGGCAAGGAGCTTCTTCTTCACGAAGTCGTTGATGAACTTGTCCTCAAAGGCTCTGTTGATGGCCAGGAGCAGGCGCTTCTTTTCCTCGTGGGAATAGGTGCCGCCGCGCTTCTCGATGAAGTTGACGTAGAACTGGTTGGGCAGGTAGATATAGGTCTGCTTGTCCCGCTCCATCCGCTTCATGTTCTCTTTGACCTCAACAGGAATGAAGGGGTCGACGAAGACGAACCTCCGGGGGTTTTCGATAAACTGCTGCCGGTGTTCGGCATTATCGATGGCTTCTGCGGCTGCGACCAGGATGTTCTGGGCGATGAGATCCTGCATGCGGAAGCGGGTGCCGTCCGGGTACTGGTGCTGGTCGATGCCTGCGAAATTGAGCTGGACGAGCTGCTGGGTGTAGGATCTCGCGCCATGGGTGAGCCAGCCCACGGCAAGCAGAAGGCACAGGGCCACCACACCGGCAATGACGAGCTTCCGCTTCCACAGAGTGGAAAAGACATCCATCAGGTCGATCTCGTCGTCATAGTACTGCCTGTTCTCCTCATTCATCTCATGACCCTCCTCAAAAAAACTATTGTAAGGTTATCGTGCTACGCTTCAGGCAACTGATTGAATCGTGATCATGTCAAGACAGGGGAATAGGTTCTCGCCCAGGACAGGGGGGTTCTGCTGGTACCTCAGATCATGGGGAGCAGCGAATCTGGAAGGATCTCTGGGCGGATTACTTCTTCTCCTTGATGCTCGTGCCGGATTTTGCATAGTTGTTGCCGCAGTGGGAGCACTGAAGCATTTCGTCGAGCCGGTTTCCGCATGCGCACATCCAGCCGATCTGCTTTGCCGGGTTGCCCACCATCAGGGCATGGGCAGGCGCCCCGCGGGTGAGCACGGCCCCGGCGCCGATGAAGGCATAGTCGCCGATGGTGTAGCCGCACACGATCGTGGCATTGGCACCGATGGTGGCGCCCTGCTTCACCAGGGTGGGTCTCAGCTCGTCCATGCGGGAGATGTGCGCCCGGGGGTTGAACACGTTGGTGAACACCATGGAGGGTCCGCAGAAGACGTTGTCTTCCAGGTTCACGCCCTTGTAGATGGACACGTTGTTCTGCACCTTGCACCCCTGGCCAAGGGTCACGTCGGGACCGATCACCACGTTCTGGCCGATGCTGCAGCCCTTGCCGATGCGGGTGCCCTTCAGGATGTGGCTGAAGTGCCAGATCTTGGTTCCCTGCCCCACCTCCACCCCCTCGTCCACGAAGCTCGACGGGTGCACGAAAAAGGTCTCGGGCAGAGCAGTTGAATCTCCGAGTTCGATCTTCTTCCCGTCACTAATCAGGGAATCCTGGCTCGCCTTGAGGACCTTGAGCACATTGATCCCCTCGCTCGCGTCGGTGGTCGGGGCAGAGCGGTCCCTGATGCACTTCAGGAAATGGGTGCACTCAGCCTTCAGGGGTTCGGCTTCGGCAACATCCACCCTGATGGCATCCTTCTTTTCCGGGATGGGGATGCCGTTGTGCCACTCGATGTTGTGGG
>DSBG01000163.1 GCA_011046135.1 Deltaproteobacteria bacterium | reverse complement strand
TGCTTGCAGGCGGCATCGCCATCGTTGCCTTCGTGCCTGCTGCTGCAGCCGTGACCCAGGATGTGGTGCACCCGGGACTGCGGGCCATCTCATACAGCCTCTGCGTGATCGTTCAGCATATCCTGGGGAGTTCCATCGGCCCTGTCGTGGTCGGGGCGCTCTCCGATGCCTACGATATCCACACGGCGCTCATGATCCTCCCGGCCTTCACCCTGCTGGCCTCCGTGTTGTTCTTTCTGGGGGCACGGTACTATGTACGAGACGTTGCAAAGGTGGAAAAGATAGCTCTTCAGGTCGAGGAATAAGTGAATGGAATGAACGGCTCACCTTGCATCCATCGTGATCAAGGAGTGCTTCGAACAAGAAGGGGAACACATCTACGGTGTGTGAACCCGGCACCATCCGGGAACAGAAAAGGGTCAGCATGAACGGGTACATGGGAAAGATTCTCACCATCGACCTGACGGAAGGATCCCTACGCGTCGAGAGCCTCGAAGAGTCCTTTGCCCGGCGCTATCTCGGCGGGAACGGTTTTGCAGCCAAGTTCATCTACGACCTGGTGCCACCGCACGCCGAGCCTCTTTCACCGGAAAATGTCGTGGTCCTTGCCACCGGCCCCATCAATGCCACCCCGGTGTGGGGCTCAGGCAGAGCGCATGCGGCATCCATCTCTCCCCTGACCGGGCTCTTCATCGACTCAAACTTCGGCGGATCCTTCGGCTGGATGTTGAAACGAACCGGGTACGATGTGATCGTCATCTCCGGAACGTCTCCGTTCCCTGTCGTTGTCTCCATCACTGATGACGCTGTCGAGATCAAGAATGCCGTCGATCTCTGGGGGAAGACCACCAGTGAAACCCATGCCCTGCTCGTCGAAAAACAAGGGCCGGGCCTGGAGAGTGCCGTGATCGGCCCCGCTGGTGAGAACGGTGTCGCCTATGCAAGCGTGATCTGCAGCGGAACCCGCATCAGCGCAGCAGGGAGAGGCGGCATCGGTGCCGTGCTGGGATCGAAAAACCTCAAGGCGATCACGGTGCGCGGTGCCCGGAGCGTGGCCATCGAAGATCCTGAAAGGCTCAAGGGATACCTGAAAGGTCTCCAGCCGGATCTGATACAACAGGCACGGGGTCTCACCGACATCGGGACGCCGATCCTCGTAGGCATCATCAACGCTTCAGGCAGGCTGGGCACGCACAACAACACCCGGGAGGTGTTCGACCAGGCCGGCGCCATCAGCGGTGAGATGATCGCCCGAAGCTACAAGCACAGGAACACCGCCTGTCACGGCTGCCCGGTTGCGTGCGGAAAGATCGTCAAGGTCCCCGGGGAAAAGTTTGCCCACAGGGCTGTTAAAATGCCCGAGTACGAGACCCTCTATGCCCTCGGCTCAATGATCGACAATGGTGATCTGATCTCCATTATCAACGGCAATGCCCAGTGCGACGAGATGGGAATCGACACCATCAGCTTCGGGGTTACCCTCGCCTTCGTTGCTGAATGCGTGGAGAAAGGGATCGTGAATACGAAGGACCTGGGTCGGTCAGTGAGGTTCGGCCACTGGCCTCATCTTTCAGAACTGGTCCGTGATACTGCCATGAAAACAGGGATTGGCGACCTCCTTGCCCGGGGATCTCGGGCCCTCGCAGAGCGTTTCGGTAAGGGGTCTGAGAAACTGCTCTACTGCCAGCAAGGGCTCGAGATGGCCGGACACTCCGCCCGGGGGCTCAGAAATATGGGGCTGGCCTATGCTACATCCACCCGGGGAGGAAGCCACCACGATGCACGGCCCAACTATGTAACGGACAATGCAGAATCTGGTTTCGACGAACAGCCGGAGTATTGTTTCCACAGCCAGAACAACACCGTCATCGGAGACTCCCTGGTAATCTGCCGCTTTGTCCAGGAGCGGATCCTGGGGACCCGACTCAACGATGCCTACCTGCCCTTGCTGCAGCACATTACCGGATGGGACATCACCGTGGATGAGCTTGAAAAGATTGCAGACAGGATCTATACCCTCGAGAGGGTGATCAATGTGCAGCGTGGAGTACAGCAGAGCAGTGCCATGCTTCCCTGGAGGGTGATGAACGAGCCCATTCCTGATGGACCCTCACAGGGACGATGCTGTCCCAGGAGCGAACTTGAAAAGATGCTCTCCACCTACTACGGCCTTCGTGGCTGGGATGAAGACGGGATCCCCACCCGGGAAAAGCTGCGGGAACTGGGGATCGAGTGATGCATGCTGACAGGCGCCAAAGGGATGGAGCAGCCCGCCATGCGCACACGACACACGTCCACAAAGACATTGGAATCAGCACGGGAGATCGTGAACACATGGGATCGAAAGAGAGAAGGCATCGGGAAAAACAGCGCAGGAGAAAGAGCATCCTCGATACAGCACGAGACCTGCTCTTCAAAAAGGGCATCGATGCAACCACCATGAATCAGATTGCACGCAACGCGGAACTGAGCGTCGGGACCCTGTACCTGTATTTCAAGAACAAGGAAGATCTCTATGCAGCACTCCAGGAAGAGGGCCTCGATATCCTTTTTGAGAAGATCAAAGCGGTGCACGAAAAGGAGCTCCCGCCCAGGGAGAAGCTCATGGAGATGGCCCTGGAATACCTCGACTTCAGTGAGAAACACCGCACGTACTATGAAATCATCAATTACTTCCTTGCCTCTCCCAAGGTTGTGTTTCCGGTACACCTCAAGGAGAGAATCGATGAACACGGGGACCGGATCCTCAGCCTTGTGGAAGAAGTGATCAAAGACCTCGTTGATAACGGTTCGCTGGATGAGAGAACCCTACGCAGGAAATCCATCTTCTACTGGTCGAACCTCCACGGTATGCTCCAGTTCAGAAAACTGCAGAGCACCATCTTGAAGGGGGAGCCTTTCAGGGAGTTCTATCTCTCCACCGTATCCTGCGTCCTGCAGACCCTGGGGCAGTCAGGCCCGGAGAACCCCCGAAAAGAAAAGGGGCACCCGGGTGAATAGGCACATGACCCAGCAAAGGCAGGTCTTCTTCCTTGCCTCGGGCCTTGTCCTGTTTCTGATAATAGCATTTCTGCCTGAACCCCCTCCCCTGTTCGTGGGAACAGAAACCGTTTTGCTGACGGCAAACGGAAAGCTCTGCCTGGGCCTGCTGGTTCTTGCGATCTTCTACTGGGTCACCGAAGCCCTTCCCTTTCATGTCACCGCCCTGGCGATCATGCTCGTGATGCCTCTGCTCGGCATTACCGACGGCATCCAGGTCGTGAGTAATGGGGCAGTTCGTGAGATATCAGGTCTCGCCCAGGGATACCGGGAAATCGTTCGTATCAGCTTCGGCAACGATCTCATCCTTTTCTTTGTCGGGGTATTTCTCCTCTCGGGTGCATTCACCTTCACCCCGTTGGGCACTCGCATGACCCTGCGGATGCTGCAGATTCTCGGCGTGAGCACCAGGCGGGTAATCCTCGGCTTTCTCGTCATGGGTGCGCTGCTGTCCATGTGGATCTCCGACGTGGGTGTGGCCGCTATCCTCCTGCCCATCGGCGTGGGTATCCTCAAGCATGCCGAATGTGCACCGCTGAAGAGCAACTTTGGGAGGGCTCTCATGATCGCGTCATGCTGGGGCCCCATCTTCGGTGGAATCGCCACTCCTGCCGGCTGCGGCCCGAACCCCGTGGCCATCAATCTCATGCGCACACTGGTGGGCATGAAAATTACCTTTCTCGACTGGATGATCATCGGGGTGCCTGCATCGCTCATCCTGATCCCCTTCGGATGGATGGTGCTGCTCATGCTCTTCCCGCTGGAAATCAAAACGCTTAAGCTCAGCAGAACGGATATTCAAAACCAGCTCAAGGACCTGGGTCCTCTGTCTCTGCAGGAGATCGGGACGCTGATTATTTTTGCCGTGGTCATCTCGCTATGGGTCTTCAACCCTATCATTGCCCAGGTCACACACAACCGCATCGATTTGCCCATCAGCTTCGTTTCCATCCTCGGCGGAATCCTCCTCTTCCTTCCCCCCTTCAGGGTGCTTGACCAGGAAAAGGCTGCAAAGGCTATCTCCTGGGACAGCATCATCCTCATCATGGCATCGCTCGGCCTGGGAATGATGACGTACTATACCGGAGCAGCCAGGTGGATCGCAGTTGCACTCCTGGGGGGCATCCATTCTTTCAGCCCGATCGTGTTGATTCTGACCGTTGTCCTGGTGGTGATCTTCATGAAGCTCTTCCTGGCGAGCAATACCGTGACAGGCATCATCATCATCCCCATCCTCATCTCTCTGGCCATGAGCTTCAACATCCACCCGTGGATTCTCGTGGCGCCTGCGGCATTCACCTCGTCGCTGGGTATTATCCTCATCACCCAGACCCCTACCAACATCATCCCTTATACCTCGGGGTATTTCACCCTGGGCGACTTTGCCAAGGCGGGCATCATCATGTCCTTCATCATGACCCTCCTCATCGCCGCAGTCATTGCCATCATCGGACCGCTGAGCGGGATCTATCCCTATTAGACTCTGCGTGTATGGCCTGCAACCATCCGCCAGGTCTCTTCTGCCTGCGGCTTCGAGTCCAGACGGTTCTCTCATTCGTTTTTCGTGGCATTACCAGTCATCCCACGATACAATGAATCGATGCTGCGGTATGGAGCGGCAACAGCGACTATTGACAGGTGAAACAGGCATTTTGGTGCAGATACGATCGAACTCACCGCAGTGAAAGGACAGATATGGAAAAACCAGAGATCTATGTGACACGGATGATTCCCATGGATGGGATCGACCTCCTTGAAAAATTCTGCACCGTGGTGGTGAATCCCGAAGACCGCCCAGTCACACGCGAAGAGCTGCTTAACGGTGTCCGGGATGCCGATGGTGTGCTCTGCCTGCTGACCGACAGAATCGATGCCGCCGTGTTCGGTGCCGCAAGAAAGATCAAAGGCATCGCAAACTACGCAGTGGGATTCGACAATATCGATGTAGCCGAAGCAACGCGGCGCAGGATTCCTGTTTCCAACACACCGGGGGTACTCACCGATGCCACCGCTGAGATGGCCTGGGCCCTTCTCTTTTCCATCGCTCGGCGGGTGGTGGAGTCCGACCGATACATGCGGACAGGGAAATGGGACGGATGGGGTCCCCTCCAGTATGTTGGCGGCGATGTCACAGGAAAAACCCTCGGCATTGTCGGTGCAGGCAAGATCGGTTCCGCTATGGCCATGAAATCGAGGGGATTTGCCATGAAGGTGCTCTACACCGACACGCATTCGAACACGGTGCTCGAGGAGGAACTGGGCGCCACGAGGGTTTCGTTCGAGCGACTGGTGGCCGAATCAGACTTCATCAGCCTCCATGTCCCCCTCACGGAAGAGACACGGCACCTCTTCGATGCAGCCGTGTTCTCCCGGATGAAGCCCTCCGCTTTCCTCATCAACACCGCTCGTGGTCCTGTCGTCAATGAAAAGGATCTCGTCGAAGCGCTCCGGGAAGGCAGGATTGCAGGAGCGGGGCTGGACGTGTATGAGTGGGAGCCACGCATGGCTGATGGACTCATAGGCCTGGACAATGTGGTGGTGACGCCTCATACC
>DSBG01000068.1 GCA_011046135.1 Deltaproteobacteria bacterium | reverse complement strand
TTTTTTTGTTGTGAACTGCACGCAATCTTTTGACATTCGCCTGATCTGTGATATGCATGATGAGACTGGTATGCACAAACCTGAATGTACTACGGTTCTCATGAGACAGGAGGTTCAACCATGATGTCATCCCTTCTCACGTCAGAACGTGATGCCCTGTTGCTGTACGGGTTGTTTTCCCTCATCGCCCTCGCCGCTCTCCTGTTCCCCGGGGAACTGGCCGTTGGAATACGATTGAGTGGCGTGGTCATCCTGTACAATGTCATGGTGCCCGTTTGGGCACTGCGGAGAAATCATCCGGAGTGGATCAGGCTCTGGCTCTTTCTCCTGCCGCTGAGCATCCTCCAGATTTTTCCCGATGCCTTCCTGGCATCCGTGCTCGGGGTCCTCGTTTTTCCCGATACCGGTTCACCGAGTTTTGCCAATGTGCCGCTGTTCATGGGAGGGATGTGGGTCATACCCCTGTTTATCATCGTTCTGATCGGAAAAGGGGTTGAAGCGCGATTCACCAGGAGTCACGCCCTGCTGGCGGTCTGCTGTGCCTCTGCCGTACTGTTTCTCGGATCAGAGTCTGTCTTGTGGACGATCCCGATCTGGTATGCCCGGGACGTGATGGTTATTTCCCACATTGCACTCTATCTCGTGATACCGGAAATCCTGCTTGGACTGTTCACCTATGGCGCCTTTGAACTGTTCCACATGCGCCCGCTTCAACACAGGCTGGGAGCTGCTTTTACCGTCATGGTCGTGTATCTCGGCAACCTGTGCTTTTTCTACCTGATCATCGAACGCCTCATCTTCTCTGCGCCTCATTGAGCATGTGGTGAAGAAAACCCACAGGCCCCGGACAGAACCCGTGGACGTGATTTTAGTTTTGAGCTGCCCTGCATCAGGCATCACTCAAGACTCGGGCCGAACCCCCTTCCACTTCCGGGGCGGTAATCTTCGTGCATCCTTCTGTGGTGGCCAAAGCCTCCCCAGAACGTACGCCACCACCCAATTTCCATTTCCGATGTATCCTTCGGAAGAGTGCGTGAAAAGGCCAACAGATCAAGGAGCTCCTTCTCGCTCCATTCGTTGATGATCGCAGAGGGCATGGTTGTTCCCGGTTGACCGGCTCGAACCTTGTGCATGAATTCCCACGGGTTTTCGTTGGCAAGTGTTCCCACAAATTCGGGATTGTCGGCATCACCAAAATTTATTGCCGTGCCGGCAACACCGTGACACATGTGCGTGCAGTTCCTTCTGTACAGAGTGCTCCCGGTCCTGCTGTTTCCTCCTGTCGGCTTCCCTTCATCGCTGATCAGCCTGGTCGTATCGATCAGTCCTTTCTTGATGAACATCGCGAGATCTGCGAGATCATCATCTGCGAGATACCCGGTATAATCGTGTTCTTTTCGCTCCGTTCCCCTGGTTATGTTCTCAAGTTCCTCCAGGGACATCTTCAAAGAAGCCTCGTGTACACCCTTGAACCCGGTATAGTGAGATCCTTTTCCGTAGGCCCCATCCTTTCCGCGATAGTCCCATCCATGACATTCCTTGCATCGGAAGGTATCGTAGCCCCGGCGGGTATTTGTGCTCTGCTCCTTCCACAGAGGATGGTCTTTCTGAGGTTTTTCCGTATCGACTGTTGTTTTCCACCAGTTGTCATAGAGCTGCCCGCCTCGAGCGATTCTGATCAGTTCAGTGAGCTTTGCGCCATCTTCCTGGGAAAATGGTGACGGATAGATCTTCTGGGGTGTCCTGCTCCCCATGCCGGGGCCCATCTGGGTCCATGCGAGGGAGGCCAACACCATCAGAGCGATGAAAAGAGACAACTTTTTCATGGTACCCTCCTCGAATTCCCTGTCATGATCTGACCTGGTTCATCTTTGTTTCCCGGTAATGAGTGCGCTCACTTGAGAAATTCATCGTGGAGAAGATGTTCTGCCGACATTCATGACCGTTGAGTAGCGTGATGTACCACCAATAAAATAACTTGGAACGGGCTCAATGCAAGGGCACAGAAGTGCCAGACCACGCCAGCACATGGTTCAGGTCTCAAAAAGCCTTCTATATGCTTGAGTTATGAACATCCATCATGAAAAATCGTTCCTGATGGTGAAACACAAGATTGTTTAAACGGATACACACCATGTGTGGGGTGAAGGCCAGAGTTATAATCCCTCTTGTTTTCTGTGTTTCACCAACGCATAGTACTCTGAAGAAGGACGGCACGTACTATGGATGGTTGTACCCTGAAGAACGTACATCATTCCAGCGCAGACTCATAGAGAACACTGCCTTGATGCAAAAGGGGGAATCCGATGAACCGACAGCGGACAGGACTCATGATGATCCTATTTGTTGGGGCACTTGCACTGGCCTGGCTCACTCATGGAACTGGAGTGGTGCGCAATGATCTTTCACGCAATATCTACATCCCTGATGAACTGACCATGCCACTGCAGGTACAGGTTGCCTACAACGAAAACCTCATCTTCTTTCACTTCCGTTGGCCTGCCAGAAATGCCTATGTGTATCACGACATGCTGCGCTACGAAGACGGCACCTGGGTGCGACACGGAGCTTCACGCGCAGGGCCTGATCCGGACAATACCTATGAGGACCGGGTAACCATGCTGGTTGATGACGGCCGGGTCCCTGATTTCGGCCGTTTCGGCGGGTATATAACCATCGGTGCCAATGCACGGTTTTTCACCAACCAGGCGGACAAGGCCGAGGTTGCCGGGCATCCGCACCTGGGAGGCACGCTTGGTGTCAACGAGGTGCAGAAGCACCTGCCTGCAACCCGTTCCGACATGGCTGACTGGCGTACCGTGGTGAGTGAAGAAACGCTCCAGCAGCAGCGCGATGCAGGCTATTTTCTGGATCTCTGGCATTGGCGCGCCGGACGATCCAACCCGGTGGGCATGTCTGACGACCAGTGGATCGGAGAGCACCGCCACGGTGATTCCGGAAAGGCACCCTTCAGCACAAACTGGGACAGTAAGCTCAAGCAGCCAAAATACATGTTTGATCCTGCTCGCACCGGGCAGTATGCCCTGCGATGGGAGGATGTCGAGTCGAACCGGTTCGATTTCGAAGACATCTATTATCTTTCTGAAGACTTCGCTGTACCCTTCGATCCTTCGCACTCCTGGGTCAACGGTGATGTCATTCCCCGGCGCCTGCTGCGGATTGGGGACGGATCGAGGGGAGATATCAGGGTTTACGGCAAGGGCCGCTGGGAACAGGGCTATTGGAACGTGACCCTGGTGCGTGCCCTCGTCACTGGCAACCCCGATGACAAGGCTTTCAATGAGCAGGGGTTGTACAATTTGGGGTTTGCGGTGCACCGTGACGCTACCGGCAGCCGTTGGCACTACGTTTCCCTCCCCTGCACCCTGGGACTGGGCCGTGATGCCGATATTACAGCGGAACCCTTCACCGGTGAATCACCACCGTGGACAGATACCTGGAAGGAAATCAAGCTGTTTTACCCTGGCCAGGTGAACTGGCCTTACCTGACAAGCCGTGCCCATGCAGGGTCAGTCAATATCGCTGAAGGGGTTCCTGTCCATTCCCGTCACACTGAGGTGCAACTCGCTCTCTATGGCGTTGAAAGAGAATTCAATTCCGAGATTATCCGCCAGTGGATCTGGACATTGGTGTCCGGCATTGTACTGATGATGGCCCTGGGGATTGGTCTCTCACTCCGTCTTGGACGGTACAATGGAGGTGTCAGATGACCGGTGTGCATCATATGCTCGTGCACTTTCCCCTTGCACTGTGGGCCCTTGCACTGGTGATGATTCTGCTTCGCACTCTCACCACGGGCGAATTGGCCCGCCTCTCTGAGCGTGCTCTTGTGCCTGTCCTTGCACTGAGTCTCCTGGGAGCTCTGGCCGCAGTAATCAGTGGCTTTCTTGTGTGGCCCTGGGAGGCTGCTCTCTCCAGTCCGCTGACCCGCAACCATATTCTCATGGCTCTTTGGTCCACAAGCCTGTGGGCTGTGATAACTGCACTGATATGGCTGATTGGTTCTGCCCTGTGGGATGGCATCGGTCGCTGGGTCATGCTGGTTCTGGGTTTGATTGCCTCATGCCTTTTTGCTATCACTGGAACCCTGGGTGGACACCTGGCTGGCGTGACCTCTTTTTTTTCCATCATCCTCGACAGTCTTGGTTGGACAGTCTATGAAACGTTTTATCTTCCATCCATGAGTCTTGTGCTTCTCTTTCTGATCGGGGGGATCATGGTGGTGCTCGGTGTCACGGGAAGGAAGACATAGGCAGGAACAGAGTGATCTCCTGAGAGGAACTCTCGAAAAACCTGCTTACTCACGCCCTTTCCAGATATTTATCTCAGGGTCTTCGAAACACGTTCTGCAGAAGGCCTTGGTAGTGCCATGGCCGCAGCCGTAACACCAGATGTCGAACACCCTGCACTCCCTGCACAGGGCCTTCTGGCAGCCATCGCACAGGACAACGGCATCACGCTTGTGACAGACCTCACAGGGTTTACCGTAGGAAACGACGATCATGAACGCCTCTCCCTGAACATCATGAGCAGCCCCGTGACGTGCGGGTAAGGGCACGGTCCATGGCCCTGGTCGCGAGACGCATGATGAGGTGATACAGGGGGAACAGGGTTACACCCTGGTTTCCCATGGTGAGCGCCGCTGCCCTGTCGATCCCGCTGGCGGCTCCGGTGATCAGGATCTTTCGCTGACTGATCTGCATGAACTCCCTCCCCTGCGATGGTCTCTTGTTTTTGGAGTACCGGGATAAACCGATCGCTCTGCCGGATCCGTTCTGTCCAGCATTTCCCGTGTTCAGGCCCCCCGAATTCCCTGGCCCCATGAAGGTTCTCTACACAATCTCTTTCAGAGAATCCAGCGCGATTTAAGCAAGGCACCTGATCTGCAGAGCCACAGCACACATCAGAAGGGATGATGGAATGGACACTGCAGCCTCAACACCCTGGTTGCAGGGGTTTCCACACTTTGTCGGAGGCACAGAGTACAGGAGGCGCAGAGCATATGTCCCAACAACGCTCTCCTCTTGATTGACCAGCCTCTCTCGGGTAGAGAAAAGAGGAACCGTGTGTGGTTCTGATTGCAATCGAGGAGGTGATCCATGAAGGCTGTTGTCTATGATCCTCACGAGCATGATCATGAAGAACATCGAGATCAGTCCCATGATCCTGAACTTCAAGGAGATCCTGCTCACCGGATCCTATTCCAACACCCACGAGGAAAACCGGCAGTGCCTGCAGTGGATGGCCCGGGGGCTGCTGGACGGAAGGCCCCTGATCTCAGATACCAGTACCCTGGATGAACTCCCTGCCCTGTACCGGGATCGCATCGATACTGGAAACACCATCAAGGTCATGCTGAGCATCGGTGAGGAATTCTGAGAGGGTTTCATTATGATCCATCCCCTGGATTGGTGCCACTCACGAGTGGACAACCTGGTGCAGGGTATACCCAAAGCTGCCTTCCTCCCAAAATATTTCCCTTCTTGACATTCTCCGGGTCTCTTATATCTTACTGGTAGGGGGCTTTGTCTCAAGAAACGAGGCTTCCTTGTTTCCACAGGGAGCCGGTAGTGTTCACGACACATCAGTAGTGACACTGGCGAGCAGATCGCACAG
>DSBG01000121.1 GCA_011046135.1 Deltaproteobacteria bacterium | reverse complement strand
CGTCTTCCACGATCAACTGGCTCTGCGCCGCCCTGTTGGGCGAAGGCTTCTCCTGGGACGTGCGGGAGGTGCTCGGCGCCATCCTGGGCGATGATTTCGAGGGATTCACAGCGGGAAGAGCCGCCGACGAAGAGACGATCCTCCGCCTCAGTGTCCCGCCCGTGCTCGATGTCCGCACCAACCGGGCCAGGATTATCGTGGATGACCTCATCCTCGAATACCGGCCCGCAGGTGTGCCCCAGTGGGAGGCGTCCCTGGATCTCGACCTCCTCATCGAGGTGAAGAGCTTCTCCGGCAGGATCGACGTGTACGTGAGCCCGGTCACGGAGCACTGCCGGTTCCACATCATGCGGGATAATCCGGGCAACCTCGGGGTGTTCGATCACTCGGGGCTCGTCTCCGACATCATCATTGATCTTCCCGAGATGCTCGGTGGGTCCCCTGGCGGCCCGCTCTTCTCCGTGGGGCTCGATGCCCTCGAACCCTCCGTCGTGCTGGAACACACGGCCACCCCCGTACAGATCTCCAGCGGGGAAGGCTCCCTGTACGTGGATGCTGCGGTTGCCGGGGTCGACCTGTCGTGGATTCTCGATCTGTTCCTGCGGGACCTGTTCCGGCAACCGGCGGGTGAACAATGAAGCGGATCATCGGCTTCAGCATCGGCCACCCGTGGTGGGTCATCGCCATCGTTCTGGGTGTCACCGTCTTTTTCGCCTTCCAGATTCCAAAAGTAAAGATCGATCCGCGCATCGAGATCGTGCTGCGGGACAACAATCCCGTGGAAGCTCTCTACAGTGAAAACAAGGAGGCCTTTGCCTCCTATGTGGACATTTTAATCGGGATGCTCTCCACCGATATCTACACTCCCTCGTCGCTCGCCAAGATCCGGGAGATCGCAGGCGAGATCGAGGGCATGCCCGAGGTGAGAAAGGTCACCCACATCCTCAACGTGAAGTACATCGAGGGCAGCGAAGCAGGCCTTGATGTCTCGCCCATGACCGAAGAGGGAACCGTGCCCGCAACCCCGGAAGAGATCGCGCAGCTCAAAGCCAAGGCCGGTTCCTGGGACCTCTACACCGGCACCTACATCACTGAAGACGGCACCGGCACCGCGCTCTCCGTCGTGCTGCACGACGGGGTGGAGACCGATGACATCGTGCCGCTCTACTATCGGCTCATGGACCTCCTGGAGCGCTACCAGGGACCCGAGGAGTTCTTCATCTCCGGGCCCACGGTGATCGAGGCCCTCCAGGGACACTACATGCTCAAGGATCTGAACATCTTCATCCCGCTCATCGCAGGCGTCACCCTGGTGCTGCTCTTCCTCTTCTTCAGGAGCTTCCGGGGCGTGGCTCTGCCACTGATCTCGCTCGGCATCGCCACCGTGTGGACCATGGGCCTCATGGCGATCCTGGGGATTCCGCTCACCGTCACCACGAGCGTGCTGCCCGTGGTGCTCATCGCCGTGGGCTCCGCCTACGGCATCCACGTGATGGAAAACGTGTTCTCCGATGCAGCCGAGGGCAGGAAGGGGATTCCCGGGCTCACCAGTGCCGTGCAGCGGGTGCGGCTGCCCGTGATCATGGCCGGGTGCACCACGGCTGCGGCCTTTTCGTCGCTGACCACCTCGGCCATTGTGCCCTTGAAGCACTTCGGCGCGCTCTCGGCCTTCGGCATCCTGGCTGCGCTGGCACTCTCGCTCACCTTCATCCCGGCGCTCATGGCACTGATCACGAGCCGCTTCCGGGAGTATGTGCCTCACCACCACTCCAGCAGGGATTTCATCGGGCCGGTGCTGAAGCGCCTCTCGCGCCTGAGCGTCGCCCACAGCTGGCTCATCATCGGCATCGGCGTCGTGCTCTTCCTCGCAGCATGTTTCGGGGCGCTGCGCGTCAAGACCGACCTGAACCTCATCGAAGACTTCCGCCCGAGCAGCCCCATCCGGGTGGCGGACAGGATCCTCAACGAAAAGTTCGGCGGCACGGCGCTCTTCAACGTGGAATTCGACACCACCGGGCCCGACGACATCAAGGAGCCCGCAGTGCTGGAATCCATGGAACTCCTCCAGAACGAGCTCATGGGCCTGGAGAACATCGGCAAGGCCGTGTCCCTGGTGGACCTGGTCAAGAAGATGAACCAGGCCATGCACGACGGCGACCCGGCCTTCTACACCATCCCGCCCTCACGGGAGCTCATCGCCCAGTATTTGCTGCTGTTTTCCTTTTCCGGCGGGGGATCCGAGCTGGAGAGCTTCGCTGACTACGGCTACGAGAAGGGCCAGATCCTGCTCCAGATGAAATCCCAGAGCGCCTACCTCGCCCAGAAGGTGGAAGACACGGTCAATGCCTTTTATGCCTCCGGCAAGACCCCTGACGACGTGACGGGCGTGATCACCACGGGGCTCGCCATGCTCGCCAAGGAGTTCAACCGGCTCGTGATCCAGAGCCAGTTCAGGAGCTTCGGCGTGTCCCTGGTGCTCGTGGTCCTCATCACGGCGCTCATCTTCCGGTCGTTCAAGCTCGGGCTCTACAGCGTGATCCCGCTCGTGGTTCCCGTGGTGCTCAACTTCGGGATCATGGGGTTTGCCGGCATCAAGCTCAATGCGGCCACAGCCATCATCGCGAGCCTGGGCATCGGCATGGGGATCGACTACTCCATCCACGTCCTGAGCCGCTACCGCCACGAGATCCACGTCCATGACGACGTGCCGCGCGCCATCGACATCGCCCTGAACACCTCGGGCAGGGCCATCCTCTACAATGCCCTGGCCGTGGCAGTGGGGTTCCTCGTGCTCGTGCCGTCCAACTTCGTCATCATCTCCGAGCTGGGGATCCTGGTGGCGCTCATCATGATCACCACGTCGCTGGCCTCGCTGACCATCCTGCCCGCGACCCTCATGGTGCTGCCGCCCGACCTCTCGAGGGATATGGAGCCCGGTGTGGTCACCATCAGGGTCGTGAAGACGCCGGCCGCCTCCGTCACGGGAGAGAAAGCCCCGGATGCAGTCCGGAACGAGAAGGAAAAACCCTATAGGGAGGTAGTACAATGAGATGTTCTGTGGCACTAGTCCTTGCCGCGTTCGTGTGTGCGGTGCTGCTCCTGACCCCGGCCTCTGTGGCACGGGCGGAGATGTCGGCCTACGACATCGTGAAGAAGTCCGAAGATCTCCTCGACCAGGCGGACGACAGCATCGCGGAGATGCTCATGGTGCTCATCAACAAGAAGGGAGACCGAAGGGAGCGGACCTTGAACGCCTCTGTCAAGAAGGCGGGCGAGGGCGCCTCGAAATCCATCCTCTTCTTCAACACGCCTGCCGACGTCAAGGGCACGAGTTTCCTCGTGTGGACCGAGGAGGGCAAGGACGACCAGCAGTGGCTCTACCTGCCCGCCCTGCAGCGGGTGCGCCAGATCAGCTCCAGCGGCAAGGGAGAGAGCTTCATGGGCACGGAGCTCACCTTCTTTGACATGGGCAGCCACGACGCGGACGACTACACCTTCACCCACCTCAAGGAAGAGGAGATCGACGGCGAGCCGTGCTACGTGATCGAGGCGATCCCGAAAAAGGTCGAGTTCTACTCGAAGATCATCCTGTGGATCAGGAAGGGGAACTTCATCCCTGCCCAGGCTGATTTCTTCGACAAGAAGGGCACCTACGAGAAGCGGGGCACCTTCAAGGAGGTGCAGGACATCCAGGGCATCAACACCCCCACGGCAATCGAGATGCACAACGTGATCAACGGCCGCACCACCCTGATCGAACTCAAGAATGTGGTGTATAATTCCGGCCTGTCTGACGATATCTTTACCCAGAGATACATGAAGAGGGGAAAGTGATCGGTGAAACGAGCGAGGCCATTTCTGATCGCTGTTGTGCTGGGTGCGGTGGTTCTGCCCGGCGCGCACGCCTTCTCCACTTCCGACATGGCGTTTTCCATCAGCGGCTCGCTCGAGGGCAGCGCCATTCTCCGCCTGGACAGGGACACCCCGAAGGAAGACCCGTCCACGGAGCTGGGGATCGAGCTCCGGGGTGATCTCGCCTCCTGGTGCAGCCTCAAGGTGGTTGCCCAGGGCCTCAATGACGGCACGGTCATGGACCCCACGAGCGGCAAACTCTTCAAGGAGTTTGACACCATCTACCAGGACCGGAACCCCAGCATCAACATCGACGAGGCCTACGTCGACTTCTACGGGGGCAGCGTGGACGTGAGGCTCGGCATCCAGAAGTTCGCCTGGGGCAGGCTCGACGAGATCAACCCCACGGACAACCTCAACACCGAGGACTTTTCTCAAGGCGGCACCAACGACGAGAGCGAGCGCAAGATCGGGGTGCCCTCCCTCAAGGGCAATGTCTACACCGACCTCGTCAACGTGGAGCTCGCCTGGATTCCGCGCTATGTCCCCTACCGCATGCCCACGCCTGAAGAGCGGTGGTTTCCCGGCGTCTTCAAGCCGCCCGCCCTCATCGATACCGGAACCGCCATCGGCGGCATCCCCACCCGGACCACCTACCGGGACATCGACCTGCCTCCCTTCACCTTGGAAAACTCCCAGGGCGGGATCAGGCTCATGAAGTACGTGAAGGGCTGGGACCTCTCGATCAGCTACTACACGGGCTACGACATCATGCCGCTCAGCCGGGCCGACGTGGACCTCGTGGTCTCCCTCGAGAGCCTGCTGGCCTTGGACTACCTCCTTCGGGCCGACATCACCCTCGAGCCGAGGATCGAACGCATGCACGTCTACGGCATGGATTTCACCACCACCGTGGGCTCCTTCACGCTCAGAGGCGAGGGGGCCTACTTCAGGGGCAAGTACTACAACCGGAAGATGGATTCCCTCCTGGCGGACGAGGTGAGCCGGCAGCGGCAGGAAGAACTGTTCCGCGGGTTCCTCACGGAATTTCTCGCCTCGGGCGGCGCCGCCTCACAGCAGACCTTCCGGTTCGAGCCCGATCTCGGCCTGCAGCTCGATTCCTTCAAGTATGGCCTGGGCATCGACTACCTCCACGGCGACACCACCGTCAGCGCCCAGTGCATCCAGGAGTTCATCCCGGACTACGATGTTGACAAACCCGTGTACTTCAACAAGAAGGGGCTCGACACGCTCCTCACCTTCCAGGTCAAGCAGTTTTTCCTCCAGAACACCATGGAGATCGACCTCTCCTTTGCCTACAACATCGAGTATCGCGGGATCCTCGTGAAGCCAAACTTCAAGTACCGCTTCACCGATGACCTCCACCTCACGCTCTCCGCCCTGATCATCGACGGCCCCTATCCCGATTCGCTGCTTGGCCAGTTCAAGGACAACGACCAGGTCGCCGCCTCGCTCAAGTGCTATTTCTAGAGTGCCCTGTAGGAGGCCCTTCAGGGCCGAAAATATTGTAGGAGGGCCTTCAGGCCCGAAGAGCCCGACCCCGCCACCCGCCCTCAACTCAGCGTCATCAGGTACGACCTCAGGTTCACCTGCTTTTTCTTCAGCCCGAGCTTGTTGCGGATGTTGTTGCGGTGAAATTCCACGGCGCGCCGCGATGTGGTGAGGAGCGCGGCAATCTCCTTGGTCGCCTTTCCCTCCCGGATGAGGTTGGCCACCTGGATCTCCGAGGGGGTGAAATTGAGGTAGTGCGACGAGAGCTTCCTGAGGAAGGGGGAGACGATGTCGTTCAGCGTCGATTCGAGCAGCTCCACGTACGTGACCTGCCT
>DSBG01000103.1 GCA_011046135.1 Deltaproteobacteria bacterium | reverse complement strand
TGCCCCTCAGGGCTGCGAGCACGTGGCCGCGTGCCACATCCCGCACGTCCACGATGTTCAAACCGCCGTTGAAAGACGCCCTGCTGATCCCTTTGAGGATGTCCACGATCACCTGGCCGGTGGGTGTGGGCACACTGTCGTTGGGGCCGAAGGGGAAGCACGGGTTCACCACCACGAGATCGAGCCCGTTGTTCGCAAAGCCGAGGGCCTCCTGCTGGGAGAGGTACTTGGTGAGCACGTAGTGGTTGCCCAGCGTGTACTGGTTGAAGGGAGTGTCTTCAGAACTCAGCTCTCTTGACGGATTGACCCCGAGGGCAGCGATGGAACTCGTGAAGACCACCCGCTCCACACCGGATTTGAGAGCGGCCCACAGGACGTTGCGCGTCCCCTGCAGGTTCACCTCATAGATCCTTCTCCAGTCTTTCATCCATATGGAGAAGATCGCGGCGAGGTGGAACACCGTGTCCACACCCGTGAGGGCCGAAGCCACGGCATCCGGGTCGAGCACATCGCCCGAAACCTGTTCCACGTCGAGCCCGTCGAGATTGCGCGTGCTTTCGCCAGGCCGAATCATGGCACGCACCCAAACCCCTTCACCGAGCAGCTCTCTGACCACGTGGGAGCCGATAAACCCGGCAGCGCCGGTCACCAGGGCCTTTTTCATGGTATAACCCTCCTTTTCATACACGTTCTTGGAACGATTGCTCAAAGAACACCCACGGCCCTTCAAACATCTCCGGGAATCTTCGCTACCCGATGAAGATCTCGTGGAGCACCACGGGTATCACCAGCAGGAGGATGTGCAGCTCCGCCTTGATGCTTGGCAGAATGTATGCCCTGAGGTTCTCTGAGTGCTCAGTCCGTGCACCGTCAAACCGCGGCACCCACCGGGGAACCTTTTCGAGAAACTCGATATAGCCCTGGCCGTACTTTCTCTTCAGGTGCCCCTCCTCGTAGAGCACGGTCATGTGATAGGTGAAGGCACAGGCGAGAACCATGACGGGCACGAACCACAGGAGTCCTGCCAGCACCGTGATGCCGGCCAGGATGAAGGTGTTGCCGATGTAGATGGGGTTGCGCACGTAGACGTAGGGACCTGTGAGGGTGAGTTTTTTGTGTGCCTTCAGTCTGTAGTGGAGGTGAACCTGGGCCCAGATCCTCAGAAACAGACCGAATGCGAACAGGATTATTCCCAGGGGATAGATGAGCATCGGGATCTCGACATCTCCGTGCTCGAAGAATATCGCAAAGAGGTAGAAGGGGACGATCAACGCCCCGCGAAGCCTGTACCAGATCTTTCCCTGTTCTCCCATGTTCCCCTCCGGTGTTTATATCGAGTTTCTCGTGTGCACAGATCATTGTGGTTCAGGCCTTGCAGCACTCTCACTCCCTCCGGACCCGTGCCCGGAAGACAAGGCTTCCTTCTCTTGAATGAGTCCGCATCATAAGTCAATCCTGAATCTTTGCTCCGGATTTTTCAGGCCTCTGGGGAGAGAGGATAGTCCGGGTTATAGTTCGCGGTGATGATTGCCCGCACGTCGTCCATGAGTCCCTGCAGATTTTCCCTGGAATACCCGGTGGTCTCCATAGGGTCACCGACAACGACCTCGATGGGTCCGGGAGTGAACACCAGGCTCTTCTTGGGCATCACCCTCCTGCTGCCGTTGACACTCACCGGAAGGATGGGCAGCCCCTTTTCCATGGCCATGACGAATCCACCCTTCTTGAAGGGTTGAATACGTCCGTCAGGGGACCGTGTGCCCTCGGCAAAGAACATCACGCTCACTCCTTCAGGCAGGCGGTCCATGCCCTCGTGAATACTCTTGATGGCCTGCGTTGGATTCGACCTGTCGATGAAGACGTTGCGGGCCGCATAGAGAGCATACCCGAACAGCGGTACCTTCAGGAGCTCCTTCTTGATGATCCACCTGAACTGGATCCCCAGGGTGGTCACCAGGGCGAGGATGTCATACTCGGACTGGTGGTTCGAGATGATGATGTAGGATCTGTCCTTCTCGATCTTCTCGCGGTTCCTGATCACCGGGTTCACACGCGTAACCCGGAGCATGAAGAAGGCCCACATTCTCGAAATGGAGAAGGCGAGGTTTCCGGTGGAGCTCAGAAGTGCCGCCGCTGTCATGGGGATGAACAGTACGAAGGTGGCGACAAATGCCCAGAAGCTGATCCAGAAAATTTTCAAAATTGCGAGACGGTTTCTCTTCATCTTCTCCGGCTCTTTTCTTCAATGATCTGAAATCCTTGACAGGAATTCACCCGGCATTATGCCGGATTGTTGCCCCCATGTAAAGATCAAGACTTTTTGAAAAGAATGCTGGTTTCTTTTTCATCCCTGAAGAAAAACCCTCGTATGAGGGCATCACCATTCTGGGCTTCAGTCTTTTCGGATTCCCGGTCATCAGCTTGCCGGCCCCCCGCCCTGAACCGGTTTGCAGGTGAAATCTCTTCATCCATCCTTCCTTTCATGCCGCTCATGTGGTATGAAATTTCCGGTACACTCTGCCTCTGGACTACAAGGCTCTTCTACAACAGACTGCACATAAGGAGTTATCGCACACCATGAACAGGGTTCCTGAAGATGATCTCCCGGGAATGAGGATGTTCCAGTGGCCTGGCGCAAAGGTGCTCCCCGGCCAGCACAATGTTCCACAGGATATTATCCAGTCGCTCGTACACAAGATCAACCGGCTTCATGACCAGCATGTCCTGAAGCTTCTCCCTTCGTGCGAATGCGGACTCGACGAGCCGTGCCTGCAGATTATCGAGGTGATCAACCCCGTGAGCATCACCATCGAAGATCCGTCGAACGTGGTCTACACCTTCGAACTCGATCCTGCCAGGCTGGATATTCTCGCCCTCTACACGCCACCGAAGGGGCCCTGCATCTCATCGAACATCATGGTGTTCCACGATTACAAAGCCATCCTGTACATGACCAGGACGCTGAGCTCCTACTATGTGGGGGCCCCTGCCCAGATCATGACCCAGACCAAGATCCATGCACTCACCACGTACCTTTTCAGCCAGATCGCCAGAGAGCTTTTCCCCCACACTACCCTTGAGCGCCTGAGCAGGACTGATTTTACCGTGGTGACGCGTGAATACCTCACCCGGTTCTACTATCACATCAATGCCGAGACAATCGGTCCGGGAGAAAAAGTGTTCTGGAACATGTTCGAGCAGCTCATCACCCCGGAAAAGCTTTATTCCTACATCCACTCCCGGTATGCCAGGAAGAAGATGGCCCCCTGCATCACGCCCGTTCAGCTCATTGCTGACCTTACGGAAAAAATCGACACCCTGGCCAGGGACCTCCTTGCGCATATCCCTTCGAACAAGATCCCGCACCTTACGCTCCAGCAGCTTGACAGGATCGTTGACATCAGCCTGCTGGACAAGTTCCTCTTCCCCGAGCATGCCATCGAAAAGATCCTTGAAACACTGAGCGAGGAAGATCGCCACGCTCAGATAGCCCGGAACCACTCCAGCAGATTTCTCGCCTACCTCCTGGTCATGCACTACCCGAACATCCTCAGGACACGGCAGAGCCTCACATTCCTGAAGACCTTTCAGTATGAGCTCATCGAAAACCTGGTGAAAACAGGCGCCTATGATTTCGACACCAGCAGGCGATTCGTGGCTGAATGCATCGAGCGGTTCGAGAACACCTGCCAATCAAAGGGCGAGGAGGAGCTCAGGCGTGAGATCATTTCGAACCTGTTCGAGCCCTTCTGCATTGATTTCAAGCATCAGCTCCCACAGCTCCTCCTCGACCGGAAGCTGCTTGGCCGGGAAGAGGCCGCCGTGCTCTTTGCTGGGGATAGAGACTTCTTCGACAATGTCGCTTCCATAGAGCGCTTCACCACCGGGCACAGCTGTCTGACCGATCTGGACAGACAGATCATCACGGACAAGCTGCATACCTGGACGAGCTTCATGGACAACATCGCCTCGGAATTCCTCAAGAGCTGGAAACACTTCAGGGAATGTGAGACCGCTGAACTCCTCTCCCTGAACAGGGAAAACCTCATCCCCGGCGAGCAGAAGGATATCTCGAGCCTGAAGGACATCAATACGCTCCTGTGTTTTCTCTTTACCCGGGTATACCTCAGTGTGCCTCGCTTCAAGGATATCAGAAAACCCACCATCATCTTCATCCATGGTGGTGCCGGCGTGGGAAAGAGCACCATCGGAAACGTGATCTCCAAGAAGCTGGGCATCCCCACCTACTTCAGGGCAACCATTACCAGAGAGGTCTTGCGTCACTTCATCCCGAAACACCTGGGCAGGGAAATCCACCGTTCCAGCTACCAGGGCAGGCCCACCATCGAGGGATTCTACGAGCAGAGCTTCAGGGTCTCCCGGGCCATAGAGGCCGTCCTGGACAGGGCCATCAAGGAGAATACGAGCGTCATGATCGAAAGTGGCGTCCTGCTCCCCGGCACCCTGTCCAGCAGGTACTACGAGAAGGCGAACATCGTCGAGGTCTTTCTCGCCGCACCCGACAATCAGATCACCCACAGGCGCATGCTCGTGGGGTCGGTATCCCTTGGCAAGGACAAGGAGAAGCGGCTCAAGAATTTTCATCCCATCCGGCTCATCGATTTTGTCATGAAAAAGCTGGCTCGCGAGAGAAAGAATACCGTGATCGAACACAAGGATGTCCCGGAGATCATCTCGGAGATCATGGTGCGAGCACTGAACCCGTTCTCCGACCGGTGGCTCGGAATGATGCGTGAGAGCATCATCGAAAAGGTGACCCAGGACCTCAAGGAGCGGGACATGCAGATCCGCCCGGGCTCCATCCGTCTGCCGATCACCAGAGAGGATCACAGGCAGCGGAAACTCCATGTCCCTGCAGAAGTGGAGAGGGTACTCAAAATCCTTGGAAAAGAAACCGTAGAGTCCCTCATCGCACAACACAAGAACATCCTTGCCGAAACCCACGCCTCTCTCAAAAACCTGAGAACCCAGGAGTTCATGCTCCTGAGGTTCCTGCTCAGCCAGGTCGATGAACCCTATGACCATATCAGGCAGAACCTCTTCTTCACCCTGAACAACTCCAGGAACACAACCCAGCTCGTGGGCAATCTCAAGGAGATGCTCTATCCATCTCTGATGATGATGCTCCGCCGGGAACTCGAACAGGATGGATACCAGAGCGAAGAATTCCTCGGCAAGGGATCCTACGAGTCCCTCGTCTACGATCTGTGGAATATCCCTGAGGTCAAGGACATTCACAAGGAAAAATACCGTTCCATGGTCAAGAGCTGGGGAGAGATCCTGGAACGCTACGCAAAGGACTACTTCCTCGCGCTCTCGCTCTGGGAGCAGGCACATGGCAGCGAAGAGGAAGACCTGGGCTCCCACCACGAGATCCTGAAAAATCCCCGGATACCCATCTCCCTGACAGAACTGCATGAGGTCGTCCGGTTTTACTTCACGCAGGCAGATCCCGCAGTGGAAAACCTCAAGAGCCTTGACAAGCCGCTCATCATTCTCGTCTCCGGGGCAAGCGGTGTCGGCAAATCCACGATCGCCAAGGCCCTCAAACGGGCCTTCAATGTCCCCACCTCCTTTTCCACGGACCTCATCAGGGAAGAGGTGAGAAAGCTTGTTCCCAAGACTATCTGGTCTCAAGTCCACGCTTCGAGCTTCAACCTCGATGAGGAGACCCGTCAGCATCTCCTCGCCGAATATGAGCGGGTGCGCGGCACCCCTGACGAGACAGCGTTCATGAACCAGTGGGAACGAATGATCCTTGAGCACTACTATGCGCACAGCCTGGTGATCCTCGAGGGTGTCCAGGCCACCATCAACCGCCAGATCGAGCGGAATTCCAGCCTCATCATCGAGGGAATTCCCCTGATCCCCGGGGTGCTCCCCGGGCGCTACTTCGACGATTCGAAC
>DSBG01000076.1 GCA_011046135.1 Deltaproteobacteria bacterium | reverse complement strand
GGCAGGCGCATGGCCCTGGAACGTCATGCATTCATGGAGTGTTTCTTCGATCGCTTCCTCAAGGAGCACGAAGGCATCCTCTAGGGGTTCCCGCCACCGGAAGGGTTCTTCGGAAGTATCCTCTTCCCTTGATTTCTCTGCTTTTCAATGAATCGCTCTCTAGGGTATGGTGTATGAGGTCTGTTTCCTGTAAGGTGGGTGAGCAATGCACGAACTTCCGGTAACGCACAGCATTCTGAACGTGGTTCTCAAGCATGCCCAGACGAATCACGTGAAAAAGATCCACTCCATCACGCTGCGCATCGGGAAGCTCAGCGATCTCGAGGATGAGTGGCTCCAGCGCTACTTCGACTACATCAGCAAGGGGAGCGTCGCCGAAGGGGCAAAGCTCAAGATCGAACGGACCCCGGTGGTGGTGAAGTGCGATTCCTGTGGAAACACCTTCGAGGTCGATGTCAAAAAGCCCGAAGAAATCTCATGCCCTGCCTGTTCTGAAAAAGGCTTCTCCCTGGTATCCGGCAGGGAATACCATATCGTGAGCATGGAGGCCCAGTGATGAGCGAGATACAACTGATCGAGATAAAGGAAGACATCCTTTCAGACAACAAGCAGCTTGCCGAAGACCTGAAAAGAAAGCTCAGGGACAACCGCGTGTTCCTCCTCAACCTCATGTCGTCCCCGGGCTCGGGAAAAACCAGCCTGATCGTGAGGACCATCGAGAACCTGAAGCAGCGGCTGAAAATCGGTGTGCTCGAAGCGGACATCGACTCCACCGTGGACGCCGAAAAGGTTGCATCCCGGGGTGTCCATGCAGTGCAGCTCAGGACGGGTGGATTCTGTCACCTGGATGCCTCCATGGTGGACAAGGGTCTTGCGGCGTTCGACCTGGCGAACCTCGACCTCATCATCATCGAAAACGTCGGGAACCTCGTGTGCCCCGCGGAATTCGACACCGGGGCCATCAGGAATGCCATGATCCTCAGTGTCCCCGAGGGTGACGACAAGCCGTTGAAATATCCTTTGATGTTCACCGTGAGCGACGTGCTGATCGTGAACAAGATGGACTACCTGCCGTTTTCCGATTTCAGCATGACTTCGCTCAGAGAACGGGTGCTCAGGCTCAACAAGAGCATGGAGATCATAGAAGTTTCCTGCCGCACCGGTGACGGGATCGAGACCTGGTGTTCCTGGCTCGAGGGGCAGGTGCAGGAGTTTCTCCAGGCATAGGATCACCGCCGAGCGTGTGCTCCCTGAAGCCGGAGAGCGAACCGGTCCGGGTGAACCCCACGGGGAATCTTTGCAC
This sequence comes from Deltaproteobacteria bacterium, assembly GCA_011046135.1. GTDB lineage: Bacteria > Desulfobacterota > Desulfomonilia > UBA1062 > UBA1062 > DSBG01. Next base: position 4,715 of record DSBG01000076.1, on the reverse strand, counting down.
TCGCGACACCTGAACGTTACTATACAGAGCAGGATATCTCATCAGCAAGGAGGCCATATGCCGAAAGTCCGTGATATCATGACGAGTGCGAACCTGATCACGCTCACCCCCGAAATGGGAGTGATCGAGGCTGCAAAAGTCCTCATGGATCACCACATAAACGGGGCTCCCGTGCTCGACTCCGAGGGGACCATCGTGGGAATCCTGTGCAGGGAGGACCTGATCTCTCAGCAGAAGAAGATCCCCCTGCCGTCGTTCTTCGTGGTGCTCGACGGCATCATTCCCCTCTCATCACCAAGACACCTCGAGAAGGAGATGGAGAAGATCGCCGCAACCACGGTGGAGCACGCCATGACCCGCAACCCCCTCACCGTAAAAGAGGACACGGATGTTGAGGAGATCGCACACATCATGGTGGACAAAAAAATCCACACCATACCGGTTACAGATGACGATGGCTGCCTGGTGGGTATCATCGGGAAAGAAGACATCCTGAAAATCCTCCTCCCGGATCAGGAGAGCTGATCTCCCGCTTCGTCCATTTTTCCGTCACGGACAGTCCCGAGTCCGGACGCTCCGCAGCCCGGCCTCCTGACGAGTTCGCCGCTTCAGAGCGTTCCCTGCCCGGGACGCCGGCTCTTCACGGCGTCCCTCACGTCCGCCACGAACACCTCGATATCGTCATCCGTGGTGTCCCAGGAGCACATGAGCCTGGCCCCGCCGTCGCCGATGAAGGTGTAGAAGTGCCACCCCCTGTCCCTGAGCGCGGTGATCACGTCCATGGGCATCTCCACGAATACGGAATTCACCTGGCGGGGAAACATGATCCGCAGGGACGGGATCTCCCGGAGACGCTCTTCCAGGATCTGCGCGCACCTGTTGGCATGCCGGGCGTTTTTCAGCCACGTGTCGTTGGAAAGCAGCCCGATCCAGGGCGCGGAGAGAAAGCGCATCTTGGAGCAGAGCTGCCCCGCCTGTTTGCACCGGTAGTCAAACTCGTGGGCAAGGGCCTTGTTGAAGAAGATCACGGCCTCTCCCACGGCAATACCGTTCTTGACCCCGCCCAGGCACAACACGTCGACCCCGACCTTCCAGGTGATGTCCTTAGGAGTTGCATCCAGGCTCACCAGTGCATTGGCGAACCTGGCACCGTCCATGTGAAGGCGCAGATCCAGTTCGCCTGCAGCCGAACCGATGGCCCTGAGTTCTTCTGTGGTGTACACGGTCCCTAGTTCCGTTGCCTGGGTGATGCTGACAACCCTGGGCTTGGGATAGTGGATATCGGTCCTCTTCCCGGCAAGGGTCCTGATGCCCTCGGGGGAGATCTTCCCGAACGCTCCTTCGGTCGTGAGGATCTTGGTCCCGTTGGAGAAAAATTCCGGGGCCCCGCACTCGTCGGTCTCGATGTGAGACGAGTGGTTGCAGAGCACGCTGTGGTAGGAGTTGCACAGCGATGCCAGGGCCAGCGAGTTCGCTGCGGTGCCATTGAACACGAAGAACACCTCGCAGTCTGTCTCGAAGATCTCGCGGAACATGTTGCACACCTTCTCGGTGTAGGCATCTTCCCCATAGGGCAGGGCATGCCCTTCATTCGCCGCGATAATGGCCTCCATGGCCTCGGGACAGATGCCGGCGTAGTTGTCGCTGGCAAACTGCCGCCTCAGTTCTCTCTCTTTCATCACGCGTCTCCTTTTGTGATGTGCCGGTGAACGGATTCACTTTCAGCTAGCACATCTGTGGGGAGATCTCCACCCCGAGAACGATCCTGGGCACAGCTGAAAAACAGTGGCTAGGAGCGATCCCTCCACAGGGCGTAGCGTGAGACATGGCTCACGGCCCGAAGGGCCTCGTCCAGGTCGCTGAACACGGGAACGCCGTGTTCGAGAAAGACGCTGCGTGCATCCCGGATGGCTGCCTCGATGTCCAGGGACTCCTCTCCCTGCTTATAGTTCGGCAGCACCAGAACAATGGGTTTTCCTGTTTGTTCCCTGACCTCGCCCGCGACCCGGGCAAGCTCGGGGTACGTGACCACGTCCTTCATTTCAGAGCCGAAGCCGATGGCCAGGGCCTTGAAGTGATGCAGCAGGGAGATGAGGACCTGAATATCCACCCGCGGGTCCTGTGCTGCCTGAAGGAGCACCTCCTTGTAGGCCTGCGGGGTGACAAAGGGGTTTGCTGCATCGATGGGATTGATTGCGCTGGACCCCGGCCGGGGGAGCACGTCCAGGATCCTGTCTGATATCTCCCGCTCCAGGCGGGGAAGTTCCAGGCCGAACCGCTCCGCTTCGTCACACGCACTGACCCCGAACGCACCTCCCGGACCGGCAACGGCAACACCGTGATATGGCCTCACGGGAAGCAGGGAAAAGGCAAGGCAACACTGTGCAAGCTCCCAGATGTCTCCCACCTGAATGGCACCTGCCTGTCTGAGGGCAGACTCCCAGATGATTCTGCTGCCCCCCAGGGAAGCCGTGTGGCTCGCCACGGCACGCTTTCCCGCCTCGCTGAGCCCGCCCTTGTTGACGATCACGGGTTTTACCCGCGCAGCACGCGCAAGCGCAGCCAGGAAGCCCCGTGCATCCTTCACCCCTTCCACATACAGGGAGATGATACGGGTCTGTTCGTCCTGCCTGAAGTAGTCGAGCAGTTCGATCTCCCGCAGGTCTGCACCGTTTCCGAAGCTGATGATCTTCGAAAACCTGATGCCCATCCACGTTCCGATGTGGGCGAAATCGACCGACATGCCCCCGCTCTGGGAAATGAAGCCCACGGGCCCGCTCTCTCGCGAGAGATCTGGCCCCGGCATCAGGGTGAGCCCGCTTTCGGGGCAGTAGATCCCGAAACAGTTCGGTCCGATCACCCGTATCCCCCTGGCAGCGATCTCCTGCACCTCGCGCTCGAGAGCTTCTCCCTCTTCGGTTCCCATCTCGGAAAACCCCGAGGAGAGCACCTCTGCCCCTGCCACACCCTTGAGCCTGCACTGTTCCAGGGTCTGGGCCACGGCGCCGGCAGGCACGGCAATGATGGCGAAATCCACGGCTGCGGGAACCTCGTTCAGGTCCCGGTAGATCGTCATTCCCTGGTACTGGCCGCCCTTGGGATTGATCAGGTAGATCCCGCCGGGATACCCGATGGCGAGCAGGGAGTTGAGGATGCCGCTGCCGAACATGTTCCACTTCGTGGACACGCCGAAGATGACGATGTTCTCGGGGTGAAAGATCCTCTCGAACGGATCACGGGTGAGCTGTACATCGCTGCATGTCATGAGAAATCTCCTTGGAAAAAACCTTCTATTCTTCGATCTCTGCCTGGTGTATTGTTTTCTCTTTTCACAGGCACTTGTCAACGATATTTCGCACGTGACCCGGCTGATCTTTACACGATGGCCGGTGCTGTCTATAATCCGACAAAAGGGGGGCGATCGTGCCGAAAGAGAACACGCACCTGTTTTTTTCCCACGGGCTCCTGGAAGATCTGCCCGGGGATGAACTCCTGCGGGAGCTTTCTTGGAACATCGATGCCTACTACCTGGGGGCTGTTCTGCCCGACAGCTTCTACTACAGCGCGGAGGGCGCAGTGGCTTCGATCTCGGCCTTCATCCACGGCAAGGACGGCAACCCCACCAACACCCTGATCTTCGAGGTCCTCGATCGGGCGCCCAGGGGGGCCGACCTTGCCCTGATCCTGGGATTCATCACCCACTGCGCCCTGGACATTGTGTTTCACCCGGTCATCTACTACCTGAGCGGGAACTACTACGACCCCGATCCAGAAAACAGGTCACGGGCGACCTATTGGCACCGCCACCTCGAGACAGGGCTGGACATTGCCCTTGGCAACACGCTGCGCATGCACGCACTCGTCAGGCCCCACGTGCTCAAGGGCCTGATCTTCGAGGGCCTCGTCTCCAGGCATTTCAACGTTACGGGATCCCGCATCCGGGGGACGATCCGGAAACAGGTGCTGCTAAACCGGGTCTTCGAGAGCCGGCGTCTCTACCGCCTCGCCCGACTGCTGCTGCGCAGGGAATTCATCCTCACGGACCCCGCCCTGCTCGGCCTGTTCTACGCAGACGTGAAGCATCCCTGCGCGAACCTCGAGCAGCGGTTTTCCTACCAGGATCCCGTTTCAGGGGAGGACCTCGAAACCTCGGTGTTCGCTCTCATGAGGCGTGCCCGGACCCTTGCCGCCGACATGATGGAGGCGGCGCATCTCTACGCTCGTGGCCGTATCCCCCGGGATGTCCTCGCGGATAGGATCCCGGGACTGAGCCTCGACACCGGAAGGATGAACACCCCATCGAGCACGATTCGCTACACCGCACAGTCCACTCATCCTGAGCCGTGCTGATGTGCGACCTGCCCAGACGCCCATCGAGTATGGTGTTGAGTTCTTTGGTCTTTTTCTCGACCAATAGCCGCGGTGCTGATGTGCGCCCTGCCCAAGCGTCCATCGAGGGAACAGAGCTCTGTGTTTTTTTAGAATCCGCCGAAGCTCAGAATTCCGACCAGTTCTTCTGATAGGACGCATCGTACTTGAAGGAGAGCTTCATGCGTGCACGGTAGGCCACGACTTTGCCACCGTCCACCTTGAGATCGAGTTCCACGACTTCTGCGATGCGCAATTCCTTGAGACTCTTGCACGCGGTGTCCACCGCGGTTCTTGCTGCCTCTTCCCAGGACTTCTCGCTCGTGCCCACCAGTTCGATCACCTTG
>DSBG01000036.1 GCA_011046135.1 Deltaproteobacteria bacterium | reverse complement strand
GATCTTGTCGTACAGGCCCTCCCCCAGACGCTTGTAGTCTTCTTCGATGGTCAGCAGCGGCGAGCGGTTGGGGATCACCCGCAGGTTCCACCTGGAATCATTGGGCTGAGATCCCTGCGGCCGGTTGGCAAGGATCTCCGGCGGGCAGAGGTGCTCATTTCCCGGGCAGAACGGGCAGGGGCCATCGGAGTGAAGGCTTGAAGAGTGGCTCGTGATGGCCGGCGATCGCAGGGGGTCATCCGTGATGATGACCCACCTCTCCACAACAGGGTCTTTCCTCAGTTCAGACATGTGAGTTCAATAGCACGTTTCATAAAATCTGACACGAGGATTTCTCGTGCACGGAATGACGGCCCTCTTCCGATTACCCGCTCATCGGGGTTGAGATTTTTTTCTGCCCGCACATCGGGTGGTGATTTTTTGTAGGAGAGGTTGTAGGAGAGGTTGTAGGAGGGGCTTTAGCCCCGAAAATATCGGCCCTGACGGGCCCCCTACGAGGAGGTTCTGACATCGAGGCGGATGTCGGGGATGGGGGTGGTGCCGGGCCTGATGAAATAGATGCTCCAGCCCTGGAAGGTCTTCTCGAATCCTTCTTCGCTCTGGGAGAGGCACTCGATGGGCACGATGCACACATCCCACTCGGCCGGGGATTCGATGGCCAGGCGCACCCCTGAAGGGCCGTCCTCGACCTCGACGAGGCGCGCCTGGAAATACCCGCGGTCCTGTTCCATCTGGCGTGAGTCGACCCACGGCCGCTGCCGGTAGAGCGCCATGAGGTTCCACTCCAGCACGATCCAGCCGCCGGGGTCTTCTTCAAACATGTGCGAAAGGGTGATGGATCCCGCTGCATCATAGTGATAGGTCTTCTCGAGGCTCAGCCGCCCCTGCGAGCCGTGAAAGCGAAGCTCTACGCCCGCTCCTGTCACTGACGTGTGCACCAGTTCAAAGGGCATCAGCGTTGACGCTGCCCCGTTGATCCGGTTCTCCTTGAGGAGGACATCCAGGTGGAGCGGGGATTCCAGCACATGGGTCATGCAGGAATTTTTCGGGTAGGCGTCATAGATGAGGAGTTCCCTCCGCGCTTCCGGGCTCAAGGTTTTCACCTCGATCACGTCGTGCGCCCTGTGGGGGATGGCCTCCCCAACATCAGTGCCCGGTTCCTCGATCTTCCGGTGGTAGATCTCGGGGTGGCGCATGAGGGTGTTGGAAAAACTGTAGTGCGAGGGCACGTGCTCAAGGGCAAATACCGATGCGCTGTTGTGCGGCGTAATGAAGCAGTTGAGCACCCGGCCTGAGATGAGCACTTCGTCCCTGCCGTCCCTGTCATAATCACTGATCTGTACGTCACACGCTCTCTCCTGGAAGCGTTTCCGGTTGAGAATCTCCTCGGCCTTCAGCAGGTTTTCATAGATCGCGTGCCTGAGTGAGGCGATGTAGATCCCCCCGAAGAGACCGTGCCAGTAGGCGCAGTTGCACTGGGCCTTGAGGAGAAACGGCAGCGCCTCGGCCTCGACCCCGTATTCCCTGATCAACGAGCTTACCACGAGCATCTTCTTGTGCATGAGGTTCGATTCCGGGTATTTTGCCAGGAAATTGTCCCACATGCCGCCGCGAAGGAACGCCCGGTTCTTCTCCCAGGTCTCCTCCTCCTTGGATTTCTTCACGAGGTCCTCGTAGTTCCTGCCCTGGGCTGAAAAAAGGCTCCACTCCATCATCTCCTGGTAGGTTGCCGTGGGGAGGTAGATGAGTCCCCTGGGCGCGTGCCGTTCCCGCGCGTCGATCAGTGGAACCATCTCGATAACGTCACGGTGTGCGAGCAGTTCGTCGAAGAACCTCCTGAGCCACCCCTTCAGGATCACCCACTCATAGGTGCCCGGCCACATCCCGAACTTCTCACCGTCGTCCCCGTAGGTGACCACCTCCACACCTTCTTCCCTGAGCTGCAGGAGATAGGCGATCACCTCACGGGGTTCCTTGAAGGGGATGAGGTAGCGGAGCTTCATGTCGATGGGAAAGACGTTCATGGAATGTCCTTCCCGCTCCGTGACGAAATACCCGTGCACCTCATGGCGTTCCAGCCCGGCAGAGAGGAAGTGACTGTCGTCCAGCAGGGTATACTCGGGTGCGTGATCCCCGGCGATCTTCTTGGGCATGGAGGGGTCCCAGATCCGCTCGGCGCACCACATGCCCTGGGGCCGGATGCCGAATTTCTCAAAGAGAAACTCGTTCATGAGCCTGAGCTGCTCCCGGGCATCGTCTTCGGGAATCACCGGCATGATGGGTTCAAAGAACCCTCCCCCCATGAGTTCCACCTGGGAGCGGTCCACGAGGTGTTTCACCAGCGGGAAAAAATCAGGGGCCTCGGCCTCGAACCATTCCAGCAGGGGCCCTGTGTAGTGCAGGGTCATCCGGATCTGCGGGTAGTCCTTCAGGATCTCGATGAGCGGTTTGTAGCACTCTTCATAGCCCTGCTTGAACACCGAGTCGAAGTTGCCCACCGGCTGGTGCGCGTGGACGCAGAAGCCGAGCAGGAGCTTCTCAGGCATACCACAGGATCCTTTCCGTTCCAGAATCGGGAACCGTGAAGGACAGAAGCCCTGCGCCCGGGTGCCGCTCCACTTCGAGCCCGCCCCTGGTGATGGAGACGAAGAAGCGCATCCGCTGGCCTGCTTCAGCTAAGAGCGCTGCAAAGGGCACGCTGAACTCGAGGATGGCATCGACCTTCATGGTAGAAATCTCATCCGTGTGCACGAGGTCTTCCCCTTCCACGGATGCGATTGCAACGCTTTCCCCGGGCACGGGAATGGTCAGCAGCATGGCCTTGGGCGCCATGATGTGTACCATGATTGCCAGTTCCCTGGGCGGGGAAGTGAAATCCATCCGCATGTGGAGGTGTTTCGCATCGAACCCGAAATACAGGTCTGCGAGCACCTGGTCGTGCTGATACATGCTGGCTGAATTCCTGGCTCCCCGGTAGTGGCCCGCCTTGCGCCATTCGTAGAAATGGGACACTGCGCCATCCAGGATGGGGGTGACGAATCCCGTGGGAATGCTCATGGGCGTGATGTCGTGCAGGGTGATGATGCTCTCCGAGAGCTCCTGCGGCGGGGTGTCGTGGTGCAGCTCATAGCAGTTTCTCAGGTGCAGCCGGAAGAGCCGGTCGAAGTCTTCATCATTTTCCGTGGTGAACTCCTCGCCATACCACCAGAACCAGTCGCTTCCCTGGGCAATGTAGATCTCCTCCCAGGCAAGGGGGTGGGCGTCTGCGCCCTTGGATTCCACGTAGGCCCGGGTCCTGGCCAGGTATTCCCAGGCCTTGCGGTCTTCCTCGTGCCCGATCCAGATGGCGAAGTTGTGGTTGATCCACGACCCGGTGTACAGGTTCCCGATGGTGGCCCGGGGGGGATGCGTTTCGAGAAAGTCTCCGAAGTGGCTCGTGTGAAGGCCCGGAGTGGTTGTCAGCCCCTCGAACACGCCCCTGAGGAACCCCTCCCCGCCGTCGGGGTAGTGTTCCCAGGGGTTTTCCCCGTCGAGAATGATGGGCACAAAGGGTTCGAAATCATAGGCCTTGGATGCCTTGCGGATGTTGTCCAGGTGATAGAGAAAGTCCTTCACCGCGTTTTCCGGCGGGTTCTTTGCGTAGACAAAGCTGATGTGGTCAGACAGCGGCCGGTCTCTGAAGTACATGGCCACCTCGGCGTCTCCTGAGACAACCCGGTAGGGCTGGTAGAGGAGCGACCCGGTTCTCGCCTGCTTGAGACTCAGAAACAGGATGCTCTCGTCGGAGGCCATCCACCTGATCTTGTTGTTCTCCAGAATCTCCACCATCTCGGGACACACCGAACCTTCCGATGGCCACATGCCCGTGGGGGGCCTGCCGAACACGCGGTCGTGAAATTCCCGTGCCTTGCACACCTGGGCATCCAGGTCTTCGGGGTGTGAAAAGGCCTCCCGGGGCAGCGGGGTGTCCAGCGAGCGCAGTGCATACCCCACGTTCATGAGCAGCGGACTGATGGGGTGGTAGAAGGGAGAGGTGGAGATCTCGATCTGCCCCTCGTCGCTGCGCTGCCGGTAGAGCGGCACGAGCTGCTCCATGATCTTGAGGTGAAATTCCAGCACGTAGGCCTTGTCCGCCTCGGTGAAGGAGCGGCCTTTTTTGATGAGGTCGGCAATGCCCTTGTCTTTCCTGCCCATGAACCCGATCCAGGTCAGGTTGAAGAGCACCTGCAGGTCGAGGACATCCTGGCTCGTGAATTCTTTCACCACAGCATCGAGCTGATCAGGGGTTCTGGCCCCGTCCCGTTTTTCCAGCAGGCCCTGGTACCTCGGAAACGGCGCGATCATGGTGTGGTGGTTGCACATGAAGAACCGGGAGATCACCTGCTTCTTCTCATCCGCGGTGAGGTCCGAGGCCTTTTTCTGTGAGAGCAGGAAATCACTGTCTCGAAGCCCTGCCTCCGTGTAGTCGAGCAGCTGCGCCAGCAGGGAGGGAACGAGGTTGATGGTGCACCTGATATCGGGATACACGGCCAGGAGCGCGATCATGTCGTAGTAGCCGCGGATGGCGTGGAGCCTCACCCAGGGCATCAGGAGTGTTCCTGACACGGGGTCTTTGTAATAGGGCTGGTGCATGTGCCACAGGAATCCGACAAAGACGTCTTTCACGCTGTCTCCTTCACAAGGTTCTCTCTCTACCATACTCAAAAACAGGCCAAAGGCAAATTGCTATTTCAGACAAAGACCTGGCCCTGCCTTTGTGCTGTAATTTTACCCAAGGCCCCGGCATGTCGAAGCAGGATCCGATTCATTCGATTCTTTTCAATTGGTCTCGATTCATATTTTTCCCGTGATTCCTTGACATTTCTCTTTCTCTCCCTATATAAGCGGGACGGATCCTGGACGTGCACGGAATATTTTAGGATAATCATTTTCTTTTTAAATGGAACATATTTACATATTATATAAGCATTATAAAGGTACTTATTTTCGATGCCCCACAATATCAATGGGTTAGACATCGTTGTGGTGGGACACAGGGTTGGTATCAAACCTGCATCATGTGTACAACTGAGCACCAGGGAAGGAGAACAAGGCCATGAAGAGGTTACTGCTTATTTTCGGGCTGTTTTTGATCTTGCCATTGACCACGCACGCCACTCTGATAGTAAACCCCGGGTTTGAAGACCAGTCATATTCCCTTGGCTTCAATCCAGGCTCCACGGGACTATGGTTTGGCGATTACGTTGAATTCGTTTCTGAACACAACGGCATCACCCCCTATGAAGGGGAGACCATGCTGAGGTTTGTATCTACGACTACCTCATCAGCTGCAAGCACCGTCCGCAGTGATGTGTGGCAATTCATCGATCTCTCCGCCTATGCTCCGGAGATCGCAAGCGGCTTGCTCTCTGTCCAGGGCTCTGCCTACGTGAACCGGATCGGGGACGACCTGGCAGGTTCCGATGTTCTGATCAACACCATGTTCGAGTTTGATCTCTTTGCATTTTCCGGGGATTTCAGCACATTTCTCACGCAGTTCTATGCACAAACCTACCTTGAATCAGAGCGGGTATCATTACTGTCCAGTCCCTACGAGTGGCAGATGCTCTCTTTTTCCATGGCCATTCCTGCCATGACCGACTTTCTCGCCATCCACATCTCTGCAACGGAAAATGTAAACAACTACCTGAGCGGCATCGAGTTTCACGGCCACTATGCCGACGCCATCACCCTCAATTTCCTGCCGATCGACCCATCACCGGCCCCGGTTCCCGAACCCTCCACCCTTCTGCTGCTGGGCTTTGGCATGCTCGGGCTTGCCGGCCTGAAAAAGAGATTCTTCAAAGAGTGAAAACCTCCTCCTACAGGGTAGAATAAAAAAAAGAGCAGGGTTTTTGGCCCTGCTCTTTTTTTGCCTGATTTGTGGTAGCGGTGGAGGGATTTGAACCCCCGACTCTGCGGATATGAGCCGCATGCTCTGACCAACTGAGCTACACCGCCACGGTGTTCTGTTCTACTGATTTCTCCAG
>DSBG01000156.1 GCA_011046135.1 Deltaproteobacteria bacterium | reverse complement strand
GTGTTAGTCGGAAATCCTGATTCAGAAAATCCTTCTTCTATTTCCAAGAGTATCCTTATTAAATGGAAAAATGATGAATTGGTAGAGTGGAACGGTTATGAAGATAACATGCCAGAAGTTTTCAAAAGATCTAATATCGTTGTTTTGCCTTCATACAGAGAAGGTCTTCCAAAGGTATTACTTGAGGCTGCTTCTTGTGGGCGTGCTATTATAGCAACCGATGTTCCAGGATGCAGGGAAATTGTTCATCATAATGTCAATGGATTGCTTATTCCTCCTTATGATTCCATATCACTCGCTAATGCGCTTAATGAACTGATAGAAGATCAAGAACGAAGAGCAACAATGGGGGCATGTGGGCGAGAAATAGTCGAAGAACAGTTTTCAGAGAAGATAGTAGTCAGACAAACAATGGAATTATACAAAAAACTCCTAACAAACTTAGAAAACAAGTTAATGTGAAATCATCTCATTGGGTTTATGGAAAGATGAGAGAAAAATGATCAAGATTGTTATTACCGGAGCTGCTGGGTTCATAGGTAGCGCTTTATGCGAAATGCTGTCCTATAGCTATACAGTAGTGGGTTTGGATACAAAAGAAACAGGAAAGGGGGCTTTTAATTGTGTTGAATCTGTGAAGGCTGATATAACTGATAAAGATTCTGTTTCTTACATTATTGAGGAATATCTCCCTGATGTTGTTATTCATTGCGCCGGAATCGCTCACCAGAAAATTGGACGTGTTGATCCAAAAACCTATATGAGTGTGAATGGCCTCGCAACTGAAAACTTGGCCCGGGTTGCGGCTAGGGCAAATCCAAAGGTACAAGTTATGTTTCTTTCCTCAGTTTCGGTGTATGGGGAAGATAATCTGAGGATGCCTGTTACCGAAAACAGCATTTGCAATCCATCCAGTGATTATGCAGTGAGTAAATATGATGCAGAGAGGCGTCTGGTTGCATTATTTGATCAAGAGAAACTGAATGATCTGATTATATTGAGACTCGCTCCGGTATATAATCGATTTTTTGGTTTAAATCTGGAACGTCGTGTGTTTGCACCAGGAAAATTGACGTATCTGCACTTTGGCTCAGGTGACCAGAAAATGTCGGCGTTGGCTAGGGATAATTTGATCGATTTCATTGAACACCTGCTGAAACGAACTGGAGAGCCTGAAAGTTCTGTTAAGAACATGCAGATCTATAATGTCTGTGATGAGCAACCATATACTTTTCAGAGAATCATTCAGGTGTTTAAGAAATCAGGAGTGTACAGACCCCGGCCGTCAATTCATATACCACTTTTTTTCATATGGATATCCACCCGCATTGCTGGTCATATCTTTCATGCGAAGAGAAGCTGGTGGCATGCATGCTACGACAAATTGGCATCCGATCTGGTGTATGACAACACTCGTATGCTTAAAACGGGTTTCCGTCCCAGACACTCCCTTGAAACTCTTTTCTGTAATGAAAGAGGCACAGGATAGAAATTCAAACAATCAACAGTAACCCTTCTGATACGGGATGTTGGAATGTATCAAAGATGAAATGATCGTTGCCTCGCTCTTTGTAAGCTCCGTGCTTCTCGGTGGCATAGGCGCTTTTGTCGTGATGAAATTCGGACCAGTCTTGGATCTCGTCGATGTTCCCAACAACAGAAGTTCACATGATACACCGACACCTAAAGGCGGCGGTATTGGAATCCTTGCTGTTTTTATGTTGACTGCACTGGTGGAGGACATCCCGATCGGTTTCTGGGTACCTGTTACATTTCTGGCACTGGTGAGCTTGTTTGGTGACATGCGCAATCTTTCCGTACTGCTTCGACTGGTTGTGCAGTTTACTGCAGCTGTAGTTGTCCTGGTCTCAATTATAGTTGCGGGCCAGAGTACTCTGATATCAACCCTGAGAATAATTAGTGTGATAGCTGTTGCGGGGCTGTTTTTAATCTATATCGCGGGGTCCGCCAACATCTATAATTTCATGGATGGTATCAACGGCATCGCCGCAGTGACCGGGGTCGTGGCTTTTTCGCTGTTGGCGTGGTATGCCTCACTCATCGAGTTTGGATCATCATACATGGTTCTCTGTCTGTGTATGGCGTGTGCATGTCTGGGATTTCTTCCCTTCAATATGCCCCGTGCAAAAGTGTTCATGGGAGATGTGGGGAGCATCCTCCTTGGGTTTGTATTTGCACTCATGACGATTGTGCTGGCGGATAACTTCACCGTGTTCTGCGCCCTTGCGTCCTGCCTGTTTTTTTTCTATGCCGACGAACTCACCACGATGTATCTGCGAGTGAGAGATGGTGAACGTCTGAGCAAGCCCCATCGCAGGCATCTCTATCAGCTCTTAGTCAACGAAATGGGAATCCAACATTGGAAAGTCTCTCTCGGGTATGGTGTCTGCCAACTCTGCATTGGCTATAGTTCTCTTGTGGTTACACCGCACGGCCCCTTGGTCGTTTTCGGGTTGTTGGGTCTCTATTTTCTAGGGTTTGCTGCAATTTCACACCGGGTACGAGGATATGTTATTAAGAGAAATCTATAAGGGAATAGTTCTTGCTTGTAAGAAAAGGGACACCATTTGAGAACACTATTGATTCATACTGTTCAAAGATAGAACGATGCGATATAGAGAGATCATTCAATTGGCTTGCATGAATGTGATGAGATTGTTGTCTCAAGAGATTAGGTGCTTTTCATGAATCTCTTCAAGAGGAAGAATTTTTGGATCATTCTCTTTGTTGATCTTCTGCTACTTGCACTGTGCTATTATGGCGCCCACTGGCTGCGGTTTGACGGAAAGATTAGTGCAGCGGTTCTCCACAACATCAAGCTCACGATCATCCCCCTCCTGGTCCTCAAGATCTCCTGCTTCTATTTCTTTCACCTCTACCGCGGGATGTGGCGCTATGCCGGTATCAACGATCTCTTCAATGTGCTCAAGGGGTGTGTTGCAGGTTCGATCCTGTTCTTCATGTATGTGGGCATGATATACAAGTTTATCGGGTTTTCCCGCGGGGCTCTCTTGAATGATTTTATTCTGAGCATCCTGGCTATCGGCGGAATCAGGCTCATGATCAGGCTCTCGTTCCAGATGACCCCTGCCTTTTTCTATGAGCTTGTCTCTGGTCACTCCAGCAACAGCAGGAGTCTCAGCACTACCGTGATTGTCGGCACAGGGCCTATAGCTGAGAGGCTCTTGAGGGAGATCCAGGCAAGCGAACTGCTCACATACCGGGTGATCGGGTTTCTCGACATCACCAGGAAGACCAAAGGCATGACGATCCACGGGGTGCCCATCCTGGGTCCTTTGCGCAAACTGCCCGAGATCATTCGCACCTATCAGATAAAGGTCGTCCTCATTACAAAGCCTGAAGAGGGGAGCCTTGATGTCTCTTCCCTTGTTTCTGATTGTGCGGGGCTCGGGGTACAGTTCAAGGTGGTCCCCTCCATCTCTGAGCGGATCCAGGGGTCCATTGCAGAGAACCTGCGCGATATCAGGGTGGAGGATCTTCTCGAACGTAGACCTGTTCAACTCGACATGGATTTGGTGAAGAACGAACTGGAGGAGCAGACCGTTCTGGTGACAGGAGCAGGCGGCTCCATCGGATCTGAGCTGGCCAGGCAGATCTTCTCGTGCAAACCCAGAACACTGATACTCCTGGATAATGCAGAAACCCCACTCTACCACATCGACATGGAGCTGCGTTTGCAGGGAAAGTGCGATGTAGCAATCATCCCCTGCATAGGGGATGTCCGTTCCTTCAAGGGGCTCGACAGGGTCTTCAGAAAGTACCAGCCGGACTTTGTCTACCATGCCGCGGCATACAAGCACGTGCCCATGATGGAGGCAAACCCACTGGATGCGGTAAACAACAACATCATCGGCACCTTCAAGCTCGCGAGTGCTGCCACGAAACACCATGTGAAGAAATTCGTGCTCATCTCTACGGACAAGGCAGTGCGGCCCACCTCGGTGATGGGGGCCACCAAGCGTGTGGCAGAGATGGTGGTTCAGTCCATGAACGGCAACGGCACGAAATTCGTTATTGTGCGCTTCGGAAACGTCTTGGGCAGCAATGGCAGCGTGGTACCGCTCTTCGAGCGGCAGATCGCCTCAGGGGGCCCGGTGACCGTGACCGATCCCGAAGTCACCCGCTACTTCATGACCATTCCTGAAGCCGTGATGCTCGTGCTCCAGGCAGGAGCTCTGGGAAAAGGTGGAGAGCTGTTCCTGCTGGACATGGGGGAGCCGGTCAAGATCGTGGACCTGGCGAGAAACATGATCCGATTGGCAGGGCTGACCCCGGACAGAGATGTGAAGATCGAGTTCATCGGGCTGAGGCCCGGGGAAAAGCTCATAGAAGAGCTGCTGATCAAAGGAGAGGGAATCGTTGACACAGCACATGACAAAATCAAGATCTGCAGCAATTCACCTGGGGTTGATGAGGTAACCCTGTTCGAAAACATCAGGCTTTTCAACCTGCTGGTCAAGGATACCGGCAACCCACAGGCGGCTGTGGAAATTCTCAAGCGGCTTATCCCTGCGTTCCATTTCAACAGGATGAGTTTCGAAGAGAGAGCACTACTGTCAGAGAAAAAACCTTCATTTACCAAAAGAACAGAGACAGAACTGCCAGTACAGTAACCACTGTTTCAGAAGTCCTGTTGATGTCAACGGGCACGTAGAAGTAGGCCAAAAATGGGCATGTAAAAGTAGGCCACTTTCGGGACTGACCACATAGTGTTTTCTAGTCTCCTTTCTCGATTTTCTCTCTCAACCGGTAGCTGTTGCCGCGGATGTTGATGACGATGCTGTGATGAAGCAGGCGATCCAGAACAGCGGTCACGATGACCTGGTCATGGAAGAGCTCGGTCCAGTCGGTGAACGCCTTGTTGGACGTGATGATGGTGCTGGCCTTCTCGTAGCGGTTCGCAACAAAACGGTAGAAGAGATTGCACTCGTGACGGTCTATGGGTGTGTAGCCCACCTCGTCCACGATGACCAGGGCGGACTTGTAGTAGCTCCTGCCCTTTCCGGTCTTGCCGTCTGCATGATCTTTGGCGAGCTTGGGGATGAGATCCGCCATGGTGGTGAAGTAGATGCTCTGGCCTGCCTGGCAGGCCTTCACAGCCAGGGCCACGGCCAGGTGGGTCTTGCCCACCCCGGGAGGGCCCAGGAAGATCACGTTCTCTTTTCGCGGTATGAAGCTCAGGTCGAAGATGCTCATGACCTTGCGCTGATCGAGTCCGGGCTGGAAGGAGAAGTCGAACTCGTCGATGGTCTTGATGAAGGGCAGTCCCGAGATCTTGAGCGTGGTCTCCACCCGGCGCTGCTCCCTGCGGGCAACCTCCTCCTCGAACAGATCGTCGAGGAAGCCCAGGTAGCTCTTACCCTGTTCCTCGCAGACCCTGGCCGTCTCTGCAAGGATCTCCCCGATGCGAGTGAGTCTCAGCCTGGCCAGGTTCGTCTCTATGCGTTCAAGTACGAGGGTCTCGCTCATAGGCCCACCTCCGCCACGCGCTGGTAGTTGTCCATGGAATGCATCTGCACCTGCACCTCAGCATATGCCGGTACCATGCGTGCCCGGCCCTTGCGCCTCATGCGTGACGCATACTTCTTCTTGTTCATCTCCCTGTCCCGTATCAGCGCCTCGAAGAACCGCGTATCCTGCACCAGGTGCCCGCGACCTTGGGGGATTGCATAGGTAACGACCAGACGATCGTCATGGAATATCCTCACCAGAGAGCTCTTGACCCGCAGGGTCACCTGAGAACCCACCAGGGTGTGGGGAACCACGTAGAGGTTGCCTTCAAACCGTACCGTGCAGTCCTTATGCACCTTCCGGAAGATCCGCTCGGAGGTGTCGAACGCATGGCGGGAAAGAGCGCCAAGGAAGGGCCGTTCCCGCTCGAAGCGTACGGAGACCTTCTCCCTGGTCGTGCCGTGGATCCGCTCGTCCTTGGCCCTGACCCATGCCTGCAGGTCCCGGTTGGCAGCCTCCAGCGTGGAGAAGTCATACCCCCGC
>DSBG01000175.1 GCA_011046135.1 Deltaproteobacteria bacterium | reverse complement strand
ATTATACACCGTGCAAAAAAGGGTAGCAGGTTTATGACATCATAATATCTTAAACGAGGAGGAGAGTATGAATCTACGGAAACACATGGGGCTTTTGATTATTGTTGTGGCAGCGTTTGCCTTTTCCCTGGCCCTTGCTTCACCAGTCTCAGCTCAAGAGCAAAAACCCACAAAGTTCGTGACCATCGGCACCGGTGGGGTTACGGGTGTGTACTACCCGGTGGGAGGCGCCATCAGCCGCCTGATCAATGCCAACCGTGAACAGCACGGCATCCGTGCCACGGTCGAGTCAACCGGCGGCTCCATCTACAATCTCAACACCATCCGCGCCGGCGACCTGGACATAGGAGTCGTGCAGTCCGACTGGCAGTACCACGCCTACTACGGCACCAGCCGCTTCTCTGACGTGGGCCCCAACAAGAAGCTGCGTGCCCTGTTTTCCATTCACCCGGAATCCTTCACCGTGGTCGCGCGCAAAGACGCAAACGTCACCAAGTTCGAGCAGCTGCGCGGCAAGCGCGTGAGCATCGGCGACCCCGGGTCCGGCCAGCGTGCCTCCATGGATCTCCTGCTCGAGCGTATGGGATGGGATCACTCCGTGTTCGGCGCCACCTTTGACCTGAAGGCTGCCGAGCAGTCCATCGCGCTGTGCAACAATCAGATCGATGCCATGGTCTACTTCGTGGGCCACCCCAACGGATCCATCCAGGAAGCCACCACCACCTGTGACAGCGTGATCGTGGAAGTTGCCGGCCCGGTCATCGACAAGATGATCGAAGAGCTCCCCTACTACCGCAGCGCGGTGATCCCCGGCGGTATGTACCGCGGCAACCCCACCGAAGTGAAGACCTTTGGCGTGGGTGCCCTGCTGGTGACCTCCTCCGACCTGCCGGATGATGTGGCCTATGAAATCGTGAAGGCTGTGTTCGATGGTCTGGAGAGCTTCAAGCGCCTGCATCCTGCCCTGGAACACCTGACCAGGCAGTCAATGGCAACCGATGCCATCGCCATTCCGCTGCACGCCGGTGCCGAGAAATACTTCAAGGAAACCGGCCTGATCAAGTAGCAGACGAAAAAGACAGGGGGAGAGCCCATGTCTCCCCCTTTTCTTTTCACGTAAAAAACTTCACAGGCGCTTCGTTCGGTCCAGGGCGTACGGTGAGGTGATCATCAGAAGAGTTCTTACAGAAGGAACCACATGACACCAGGAAAGAAGCCTCCACTCCCCGAAGAGGTGGAACACATTACCGAGACCGAGACGGGAAGCCGCCATCCCCGCGGGCTCCAGGGGAGAATCATCTGGCTGGTGGCCCTTTCCTGGTCACTCTTTCAATTGTGGTACGCCTCATCGCTCCCCTTTATCCTCAAATTCGGCGTGTTCAACACCACGGAAGCCCGCTCCATCCACCTGTCCTTCGCGCTCTTCCTGGCGCTCACCGCGTATCCCGCCTTTAAGCGCTCGCCCCGTGAATCCATTCCCATCCAGGACTGGCTGTTCGCCATAGCGGGCACCATCAGCGCGAGCTACCTCTACTTCTTCTACGACGGCCTCGCCACCCGGGCCGGGGCACCCATTGGCCAGGACCTGGTAATTGCCATCGCGGGCATTCTCCTGCTGCTGGAGGCAACGCGGCGCTCGCTTGGTCTGCCACTGATGATCGTTGCCATTGTCTTCCTCGGCTACACCTTCGGCGGGGCCTACATGCCCGAGCTGATCTCCCACCGCGGGGCCAGCCTGTCCAGGACCATGTCTCACATGTGGCTGACCACCGAAGGGGTCTTTGGTGTGGCCATCGGCGTCTCTTCGAGCTTCGTGTTCCTCTTCGTGCTCTTTGGCGCCCTGCTGGAACGGGCCGGAGCCGGAGCCTACTTCATCAAGGTTGCCTTCTCCCTGCTGGGGCACATGCGGGGCGGCCCGGCAAAGGCCGCTGTCGTGGCCTCGGGTTTCAGCGGCATCATCTCCGGGTCCTCCATCGCCAACGTGGTCACCACGGGCACCTTCACCATTCCCCTCATGAAGCGGGTGGGGTTTCCCGGCACCAAGGCTGGCGCCATCGAGGTGGCTGCTTCCACCAACGGACAGCTCACCCCGCCCATCATGGGTGCAGCGGCCTTTCTCATGGTGGAGTACGTGGGCATCTCGTACTTCGAGGTGATCAAGCATGCGATCCTGCCGTCCATCATTTCCTACATGGCTCTGATCTACATCGTGCACCTCGAGGCACTCAAGGCCAACATGAAGGGACTGCCGCGCAACAGGGAAAGGACGTTAGCCCAGAGCGCCCTCTCATTCACCGGCGCCTTCGCCGGCATGTGCATCCTCTCGGCGGTTGTCTACTACGGGGTGGGCTGGACCCGGCATGTCTTCGGACCGGTGGCCTCACTGGTGCTGGCTGTTGTCATGGGTGTTGTGTACATTGCCCTGCTGCGCATTGCCGCCCGGTATCCAGACAGCGACGAAGAACTCTTGGTGGAAACGCTCACGGAAGTCCCCCGCCTCAGGCCTATTCTGCTCTCGGGCCTCTACTTCCTTCTGCCGGTCTTTGTCCTGGTGTGGTGCCTGATGGTGGAGCGGTACAGCCCCGGGCTGTCCGCCTTCTGGGCCACGATGTTCATGGTGGTGATCCTGGTCACCCAGCGCCCCATCCTGTCCTTCTTCCGCAAGTCCGGAGAGCTCATGCCCGCTGCCACCCAGGGCTTCCAGGAACTCATAGATGGTCTGGTGACCGGTGCCCGTAACATGATCGGCATCGGCATTGCCACAGCCACCGCAGGCATCATCGTGGGCACCGTAACGCTCACGGGCATCGGCCTGGTCATGACGGATCTCGTGGAGTTCATTTCCCAAGGAAATCTCATGCTCATGCTCATCTTCACGGCCATGATCAGCCTGATCCTGGGCCTGGGGCTTCCCACCACCGCCAACTACATCGTGGTGTCCACCCTCATGGCCCCGGTGATCGTGGCCCTGGGGGCCCAGCACGGACTCATCGTGCCGCTCATTGCCGTGCACCTCTTCGTCTTCTACTTCGGCATCCTGGCAGACGACACACCACCCGTGGGGCTTGCAGCCTATGCCGCTGCTGCCATATCCCGGAGCGACCCCATCATGACGGGAATCCAGGGATTCACCTATGACATGAGAACAGCCATCCTGCCGTTCATGTTCATCTTCAACACCCAGATCCTGCTCATCGACATCCCCAATGTCTGGGAGCTGATATTCACGATCCTGGGCACCATCGGGGCCATGCTCACCTTTGCCGCTGCCACCCAGAACTACTGGCTCGTGAAGAACCGTCTGTGGGAAACCCTCGTACTGCTGCTCGTTGCCTTCAGCCTCTTCCGCCCCGGGTTCTGGATGGACAAGATCTACCACCCCATCACCATGCTGGACCCCATCCACATTAGCGAGGTTTCGAAAGAGGTACCTTCCTTTGAAACCATGCGCCTCCGCGTGTTAGGTGAAACCTATGACGGGCGCACAATAGACCGCATTATGGTGCTGACCCTGGAAAAAAAGATCCCCGACGGCATGAAACGACTGGAAGAAGCAGGGCTGATCCTGAGGATTGACGAGAACGAACGGGTGTTCGTGGACCAGGTGGTCTTCGGCAGCAACGCCTACCAGGTGGGCTTTGACTTCGACTGGGAGATCCTCTACGTGGAGCAGGAGGAGAAACAGCCGCCCAAGCACCTGATCTACATCCCTGCGGTGTCGGTGCTGGCGCTGGTCGGCCTGCTCCAGTGGCGGCGCAGGAAAAAACTCACCCCGTAGGAGCCCTTTCAGGGGTCGACAAGGGTATGCAGGAACCCGTCTACGGCCGACCCGTTCGGGAATGAAACCCCTCCTCCGGAGATCGTTGCTATACACAATGCAGGAGACCCTTCAGCGGCTATTTTTCGGGACTGAAGGCCCTTCTACAGGCCACGCTCCGCACAATCGACCTCACAATGCAGGAACCCTTTTAGGGGCAAAAATCGGGGCTGAAGGTCCTCCTACAATCCTGAACAGCAGGAGGACGGCTTCTTCTGTCTTGTTGAAAGGCCCCCTTGAAGGGCTCTCTTGACTTTCACGCTCTTCTGCCTATCTTTTCAACACATTGTATTGCAAACCAAATATGTGCTTCTTTCCATCATGGAGAATGCGCCCTGTTATGAAGCAGAGGGGGAAACATGGCAGAAGAACAGTTCTGGAGAAAATCGTATGACCCCGGGCTCACCGACCTCGATCCACAGGAATGGGAGACCACCTACGTTGATGCCGTCAGGGACACCTTCAAAACCTTTCCGGAGAAGATGGCCCTGACCTTCCTGGGGGTGGAGATCACCTTTGGCGAACTGGATCACTACTCAAACCAGTTCGCAAACATGCTGATCTCCCATGGGTTCAAGAAGGGAGACGTGGTGGGCATCAACCTTCCGAACATCCCTGAATACAACATTGCCTGGCTGGGCACGTTAAAGGCGGGGTGCGTCGTCTCCGGGGTGTCTCCGCTGCTCTCCACCGAAGAGATGGAGTATCAGCTCAAGGATGTGAAGGCCAGGGGTCTCGTGACGCTTGACGCCATCTTTGCCGGCAGGCTCGTGAACATAGCCTCGAACCTGCCGAACCTCAAGCTGGTCGTGGCAACGAGCGTGGGGGGATTTCTGCCCGGCATCAAGCGCTTTTTAGGCCAGCTGCTGAAAAAGATCCCCAAGGGCAAGGTCACACCGCTGCCCGACAAAGACGTGTTCCTGTTCAAGGATATCATTCAGACCGAACGGTTTCCCTCCACGCAGCCATCGGTGACCATCACCCCTGATGACATCGCCTATATCCAGTACACCGGAGGCACCACCGGCATGCCCAAAGGAGCCATGCTCTCACACCGCAACGCCGTTTCCGATGTGCTCATCGTGAAGAAGTGGCTCGACTGGAGAATGGGAGAAGGTGTTGCGCTCTCAGGCTTTCCCTACTTTCACATCGCCGGGCTCTTCTTCAATGAGTGCTGTGTCTGTTTCGGGTGGCCCCAGATCATGATTCCCAACCCCCGGGACACGGACCACATCTGTGCGGAAATCAAAAAATATTCGCCCACGGTGCTGGTGAACGTGCCCTCCCTCTTCCAGATGCTCCTGGCAAACCCCAAGTTCAAGGACCTCGATCACTCCCGGACAGACACCTGCATCTCTGCAGCAGCGCCCTTCCCCGAGGAATCCCAGAAGGTTCTAGAGGGCATCGTGGGCCAGGGCAAGCTGCTCGAGGTCTACGGCATGACCGAGACCTCGCCACTGACCACCATGAACCCGTCAAAGGGCAAAAAAAAGCTGGGCTCCATCGGCCTGCCCCTGCTCAATACGGACATCAAGCTGAAAGACCCGGCCACCGGGGAGGAGGTTGCCCTGGGCGAGGCAGGTGAAATCTGCGTCAAGGGCCCGCAGGTGATGGTGGGCTACTTCAACAAGCCCGAGGAGACACGCAAGGTGTTCGATGAGGAAGGCTACCTGCACACCGGGGATGTGGCCATTCAGGATGAGGACGGCTATCTCCGCATCGTGGACCGCACCAAAGACATGCTCAACGTGGGCGGGTTCAAGGTCTTCTCCGTCAAGGTGGAAGACGTGCTCAGCAAACACCCAGCGGTGCAGACCATTGCCATCGTAGGGGTGCCGAACCCCGAGCGGCCCGGATCCGAACTGATCAAGGCCTATGTCACCCTGCTTCCCGGACAGGAAAAAGATGAGGCAGCCATAAAAGAATCCATCCAGAAGATGGCCATCGAGAAGCTCGCACCCTACGAGGTTCCCAAGACCATTGAGATCCGCGCCGAGCTGCCGCTGACCACCGTGGGCAAGGTCGACAAAAAGGTGCTGCGGAAGGAACAGTAGGAGCCCCTTTAGGGGCGATAGTTTCATTCGTTGTAGGAGCCCCTTCAGGGGTGAAATGGCTATGTGGGAGGCCGTTTACGACCGACCCCGGTCGGGGCTGTTATGAAGAAAGTCAAGAGAAGAACTCGTCATGTGTAGAAAGAAGATCGTTGAAGAGGGTTTTTGGCCGGGAACTGGTTTGGACTGGGAAGGACCTTATGCAGCCTGTTAT
>DSBG01000080.1 GCA_011046135.1 Deltaproteobacteria bacterium | reverse complement strand
TCTCCTGGTATTCCTCGATCTCCTTGCCCTTCTCGTCCGTGTCTCCAAGCTCCTGCTGAATGGCGCGCAGCTGCTCCCGCAGAAAATACTCGCGCTGGGTCTTGCTCATCTCCTCCTTGGCCTGGGACTGGATCTTTGCCTGAACCTCGGAGAGTTCCATCTCCTTGGAGAGCAGTCCATTGACGTGTTTGAGGCGCTCCACGGGGTCAATGATCTCGAGGACGGCCTGCGACTCTTCGACCTTGAGTCTCAGGTTCGAGGCAACGAGGTCTGCGAGGCGGCCCGGGTCGTCGATGGCCTCCAGGATGGAGAGCGCATCCGGAGACACGATGCCCCTGAGCTGGAGGATCCTTTCAGACTGCTCCTTGACGGAGCGCATCAGGGCCTCCACATCCACCGTGATCTCCTTGATTTCGGGTTCCTCGATCTTCTCGATGTCCACGGTGAAGAACCCTCGTTCGTCCTTGATGAAATTCCTGATCCGGGCCTTTGCCACGCCCTGCACCAGGATCTTCACCCTGCCGTCGGGAAGTTTCAGCATCCTGATGACCATGGCCACGGTGCCCACGGTAAAGATCTGCTCTTCAGCGGGTTCTTCCACGGAGGAATCCTTCTGGGCGGCCAGAAAGATGTACCGGTCCTTGTTCAGGGCCTCGTCCACCGCCTTGATGGACAGCCCCCTCCCCACGAACAGGGGAAGGATCATGTAGGGGTATATCACGACATCCCGTATGGGAAGCAGGGGGATGTTTTCGGGTATATCAATGGTCTGTTTCTCGTTTTCCATGTACATGGACTCCTATTCTATGGTTATGCGCTTGATCACTTCGACCTTTTCATCCGTACGAGCAATTCTGATCTTCAATACGCCTTCGAAAAACTTGGCTTCCACCTTTTCGATATTGAAGCGTTCCGGGATCTCCAGCTCTCTGCTGAACTTCCCGAATCCCCGCTCCATCCTGATGTACCGTGCGCCTCTGTTCGGAAGAGGATCTTTCTTCGTGCCGGAGATGATGAGCGATCGCCCCACGATTTCCACGTTCACCTCGCTGGGGTTCACCCCGGGGATTTCTATCTCGATGCACAGCTCATCTGCGTTTTCATACACATCCAGCGCCGGGTAGTAGACACCGAGGCGTTCACTGGCTCCCTCGGGGCCCATGAGAAAACCGATAACTTCCTGAAACTTCAGATTATACATACTTCACCTGTTTCCCCTTCATATCGATCTAGTACCTTTATAGGATCAGCGCTTTTCAAGTCAAGTGCTCCACGCCGTCGTCGTGCTCTGTTTCATCGGAAATCCCGGGGAGAAAAATGAGCCCCGGGGGTCGATCCGACGATCTTTACACCGCCGGATGAAGGTGCTAAAAAGATCAGGCCATGAAGAGACGCCACGCAGAAGAACGCATCACCAGAATCTGGGCCTTTGAGCCCCGGACGAAGCTCGAGATCCCCCTGTTCACCGCGGGCATCTCTGCCGGGTTTCCCTCCCCTGCGGACGATTTCATCGACCGGTCGCTCGATCTCAACGAGTTTCTCGTCACGCACCCCTCTGCCACGTTCTTCGTGCGGGTGGAGGGAACGTCCATGATCCAGGCCGGCATCCACCCCGGCGACATCCTGATCGTGGACAGGGCCCTGGAACCCCTGCCCGGCAGCATCGTGGTCGCCGTGCTCGACGGCGAGTTCACGGTCAAGCGGTTCCAGCGCGTAGAGGGAAAGAGCTTTCTGCTGGCCGAGAACCCGGACTTCGTGCCCGTGGCGATCGAGGACCGCACCCAGGTGGAGGTGTGGGGGGTGGTCACCTACGTGATCCACAAGGCCTGATCCCATGAACAAGATCTTCGCCCTGGTCGACTGCAACAATTTCTACGTGTCCTGCGAGCGGGTGTTCAACCCATCCCTGGCGGAGCGTCCCGTGGTGGTACTCTCCAACAACGACGGGTGTATCATCGCGCGATCCAACGAGGCAAAGAACCTCGGCATCAGGATGGGCCACCCCCTGTTCCAGTGCAGGGACCTGGTGGAGAGACACCGCATAGCGGTGTTCTCATCAAACTTCAGCCTCTATGGCGACATGTCCCACCGGGTCATGGACACGCTGGCCCGGTTCACCCCGGAGATGGAGGTGTACTCCATCGACGAGGCCTTCCTGAGCCTGGAGGGCGTCTGTTCCGATCCCGAAGACTACGCGAGGCGCATCTCCCGCACGGTGAAGCAGTGGGTGGGCATCCCCGTGGCCATCGGCATCGGCCCATCCAAGACCCTTGCAAAGGCCGCCGCCCGGGCGGCGAAGAAACACCCCGCTCACGACGGGGTGTTCGACATCACCTCATGCAGGGAGGAGACCCTCTCCGGGATCGAGGTGGACGATATCTGGGGCGTGGGCAGACGGTATGCCCGCTTCCTGAGGGGCCACGGCATCGTGAGCGCCCTGGACCTTGCCCGTGCTCCTGACGCCTGGGTGAAGAAGCACCTCACCATCGAGGGCCTGCGCACGGTGATGGAACTCAGGGGCATCTCCTGCATGCCCATCGATTCCGCCCCTGCCCCGAAGAAGGCCATCATGTGCTCCCGATCCTTCGGGCGGAAGGTCTATTCCCTGGAAGAACTCCAGGAAGCTGCATCCGCCTACACCTCGAAGGCGGCAGAGAAGCTGCGCCGGCAGGGTTCGGCGGCCTCCTTCATCCAGGTTCTGCTCATCGAGTTCCCGTTCAACCACGGGTTTCCCAAGTGCGCGGTCTCTTCGCTCAAAATCCCGGTGGCAACCGCCTACACGCCGGAACTCTCCGGATACGCGAAGACCCTCATCGAGCGCATCTACAGGCCAGGGCCCGCGTACCGAAAGGTGGGGGTGCTCCTCTCCGGGATCGTGCCCCGGGGCCAGGTTCAGATGAACCTCTTCCACCCGAGCCGGGAAGGACCGAAAGAGCTCGCCCTCATGAACACCCTGGACCGCATCAACACCCGCTGGGGCAGCGGCACCATCGGGTATGCATCGTCCGGGTTCTCCAGGCCGTGGTGGATGCGCCAGGAAAAGAGATCTGCGCGCTTCACCACATCGTGGGCAGAGCTGCCCCTGGTCAAGGCCTCGTAGGAGGCCCTTCAGGGCCGATGATTTTTTCCGGGTTGATATTTTTAGGGCTGTAGGAGGCCCTTCAGGGCCGAAAATCTCGGGGCTGAAGCCCCTCCTACAGGGAACAGGCAGACACGCCCAAAGCCCCTCCTGCGAACGTGCTTATGTCCCCGTTGCGGGAGCCAGGGCACAATCATTCCGATGCACCGCAGGAGGCCGTTTACGGCCGATTTTTTTCGTGGCCTCTGATTCCGGTCGGCCCTTATCCCTGCTTCCTGGTGGCCTGCCACAGGGGGCAGATCTCCGACGAGCCCGGCACATAGTCGCGGCAGACCGCGGGTCGTGTTTCGTAGATCGAACATGCGCACGTCTGCCCCTGAATCCTGAGAAACGGACATGCGTGGAGATACCGACCACTGTCGGCCGACACGAAGTGGTCGCCCATCCATGCCGCGTTCCTGGTCTCGATGATGTGCAGGATGTCCTGCCTGCCCTGGCTCTTCCACCGGTCGAGGTCTTCCTGGGTCACATAGGCGATCATGTCGGCAAGGCAGCACGTGCCGCATCGTGCGCAGTGAATCTCTGGTGGCTTCCTCTTCATGTCTGTCAGGGGCCGGCATCGACCGGCTCAGTGAAAAACCTGTTAATTTCCTATGACATCGAGAGACCCTTGTAAAGGATATTCCACCATTTCTGCGTAGCCGGGGCTGACTTGCCTGCTCAGAATGACTGTTCTGGGGGCTATTTCATACACGGTCCACCCCTTGAATTCGTCCCCTTCTTCCACCCAGCATTCCCAGCCGGTTGCAGGGTCGAAGAGCAGCACCCTCAATGCTTCGTGATCCACGTCACGCACCTTCAGATCAGAGCCGATCAGCGAGCTCACGAGGATGAGCACGCTGCAGGCAACAAAAAGAGCGACACATAGTGTTTTCATTGTATTCCTCCCTCCTCCCTGCATAAAAGTCCCTGACATCACAGTTCTTCCAGGGGCCACGGGTCAGAGATCTCTGCCATATCACACCTGGCACAGGTTCCGTCATGCTCTTCAAGATAGTCCTGGCTGCAGTGCTGGTACTGCATGAAATTCACTCTGTTCCAGAACCCCACTCCCCTGAACTCGTCGAGACTCGAATGTCTTCTGATGAAGACATCGTGGGTTTCATCGTAGTGAACCTGATTTCTCATGCCGCTGCAGGCGCTGGTTCGATACTGGTATGAGGAAGAGAGGCTGTAGAAACTGAAGGCAAATTCATAATCGCTCAACAGGTACGCCCGGGTATACGTGCCTGGTTCCACAACAGGGACGACGTAGAGGTGGGATCCCATGGCCGGAGATGCATCCTGCGGGGCATCGATTGAAGAAAACCTGATGAAAATATCGAAGAACGTACTCGGGGTGATGCCCTCGGGCGAATCCATTCCGAGCAGATCCTGTGCCAGGGCAAGTCCCTGGTCATCACCCACGTAGAGACAGACGCCCTCGATGCTGGCATAATCGGTGGCATTGACCACATCGAAGAGGCTCGGCTCCGATATGTCTTTGAACCCCACAGCCACGGCGTCCTCTTCGATGTACCCATCCTCGCTTCCCAGCCGCCCCCGGTAGACCACAAAGAGGTACACATCCGTTGCCCACAGGGGTATGGGGTGTCCGCTCAGGTCAAACTCTAATTCCCGAGCATCATCGGCGGGGATCACGTGATCGGTGCAGTCGTCGAGCGGTACGACACAGTAGCGAACCTCGTTGTTTTCCATGGGATACGGGGTGTAATTCCGGAACGGATCTCTGCTCATCACCGAGTACTGCACCACGAGGTGGATCGATCCGCCGCTCATCTCTTCACCATCCTCCGAGACATTTCTCGCCTTCAGGCGAATGGAGGTGAACCCTTCACGCGAGGGATCCTGAGGAAGAGTGTCGGTGAAGGCGTAGACGCCGTCATCGGGCAGCGAAATTTCGACCCTGCCCCGGAAGAAATAGTTCAGCACCTTCGAGGAATATCCCACTGCACGCGGGATGAGGTGCCGGGCATATTCCTCGTAACAGGCACTGTCGAGCCCCACGGGAAGATCTTCCTGTGCATGGGGGTAGTAACAGGTTCTCCAGAAGTAGAGGTAACTCACCACTGCAAGGGGGTCGACCTTCTCACCCAGGGCTTCCTGCGTGATTTTCAGATACTTCCTGCTTTCGTGGAGCACAATCTCGCACTCATCGATGCTCGGAAAGGCATAGTGGCGAAACATCGTATCCGGACTGAGAAAATTGGCGTTGGTGTACTCGGATATACCGATTTTGCCTTTTAGCGTATCTTCAGGGTTTAATCCTCCAAAAACATCATTATCGATTAAATTAACAAGTGGCTTCATTATCACGACCTCTTCCAGCATGGTTTCATTCAGCGGGGTCGAATCTGATAGAAGCTGGGGAAATGCAATACTGGAAGAGACTGCATCCAACAGCAACGGAAAATCCCCTCCCTTTTTCTTCAAGTGTGACTCATAGTCACTGTAGACAAGAGATATTCCAGGTACGCTGCCCATCATGTGGACATCAGCCCTCACATGCTCGGGAACCGACATGTCAGTGACGAGGTGCATGAGCTGCCCCAGGCCGCGAAAGGCAGAGGAAAACAAGATGCTTCGCTCGTAGGCATCCTCTGTGATGAGGGCATTGAAGTACGCGTCACGCGCATCGTGCCAGGAAAATCCCTGGCGGCCCTTCGGAAGGTGGGCCCAGACAATAGCATCGTTTCCCGGACCCAAGCCAGCTTCCGCGAGATCGGCAACCAGGGGATCGTGAAAATGGTTAAAACACCTCAGATACGGGAGCGCCGAAAAGACCGGGGGAGAGTCTTCATATGTCCCTCCCTTCTTCACCCAGTCGATGACCGGCATCTTCATCGCCACGGGCAACCACCAGTAGGGGGTTCCTTCCAGCCTCTGGTTCACGCCCTTGAGAAACCCGAGATTGTCTTTCAGGTGCTGGTGCAGGTTGAATCCGGTGAACCCGGGGGCAGCGATATAC
>DSBG01000154.1 GCA_011046135.1 Deltaproteobacteria bacterium | reverse complement strand
TAAACAGCGGTGCCTTGCAGGCTGTGCAGCCATACCAAACAAGTCGACAGGCACAGACCAGCAAGAGACTGTCTTCTTGCGTACGTACAGGAAAACAGCGTATAGTCACTAGAATGCAGAATGCCCTGACCATCGATCTCGAAGAATATTTCCAGATCCACGTCCTGTCCGACCTCATCCGGCCCGACGCATGGCCCCACTACCCATCCCAGGTGGAAGGCAACACCTCACTGCTCCTGGATCTTCTGGAACGTTTTGGTGTTAAGGCCACTTTTTTCTGTCTCGGATGGATCGGCCAGGTGCACGGCGAACTCATCAGGACCATCCACGGGCATGGGCATGAGATCGCCTGTCATGGGTATGCCCACCAGGTGATCTACCGGCAGGGTCACCACCAGTTCAGGGCGGATGTGGAAAAAGCGAAGAAGATCCTCGAAGATGCCTGCGGGTCTCAAGTCGTCGGGTATCGGGCACCCACCTACTCCATCAGAAAAGATACCCTGTGGGCCCTCGAGATTCTCGAAGATCTCGGGTTCCGCTATGATTCGAGCATCTTTCCCATCGTGCACGACAACTACGGGATCCCCGACGCGCCGAGGTTTCCCCACCGGATTCCAGGGAAAAAGCTCATAGAATTTCCCCTCTCGACCCTCAGGATCGGGCCCTTCAACCTTCCCATTTCGGGTGGCGGGTATTTCCGGCTGCTCCCCTACGCTGTGACGAGGAAGGCCCTCCAGACATACACGCGCAGCAACAGGCCCTTTATCTTCTATATCCACCCCTGGGAGATCAATCCGGATACCCCGAGGGTTCAGGATATGGGCACGTTCTCGCGCTTCAGGACGTATACCGGGATTCGCGGTGCCTTGAGTAAGTTCACCCGTCTCATCGACGAGTTCGAGTTCGCCCCTGCACAGGCGGTCCTTTCTGGGCTGGGTTTTCTCTGAGGAACCCCGGCAGGGGTCTTCCTGAACGTCTCTCACCAGCACCCGGATCGTTGTCGGTGTGCTGGGTTTTCAAGAGGCGGATCAGGAGTGTTCAGAGGTGATCGCGCCGGGCAGGCAAAAAGACAGGGGATTGTGCTGAGCTGAAAAAAGATGCGGCGTTCTTCGGCGTATCCTCGGTGGTTACTGTATTTCAAGGGGGAGCGGGATGTCCCGTTCCCCCTCCATGGTTCGGCAACAGCCGGTCAGCTCAGGGCTCAGATATCGTAGGACGTCCCCCCTGTCTCCTCTGCAGAGATGGGAATTACCACCACGGGGACCCGTGATAGCCCCACGATACGCTTGGCAACGCTGCCGAAGAACGGGTAGGTGCTCGACCCCTTGCCGTGGAGCCCAGAAAAATCATGTCTGCGTTGGTGTGTTCCGCCTGCTTGAGGATCTCGTCTGCAGGGTTGCCCTCGTAGACCATGATCGACTGCACCCGCATGGGACACTCGGGAGATTCCGAAGCATGGGCGTCACAGAACACCTGAAGCCGTTTCTTGATGCGCTCGATGGATTCCTGCATGACCTTTTCCTTGTGTCCTTCGGGAAGGTAGGCCTCCAGCATGGACCGTGCCCAGGGCCCGAGATCCTCGATGATGTGTACGATGGTGATCATGGCATCGTACTTCTCGGCACAGCTCAGGGCATACCTGTACGCATGGGCCGAGTTCTTCGACAGATCGCTCGCATAGAGAATATTCTTTACTTCCGGCAGCATGGTTTCCTCCTTTCTTGTTCAGTCAACGAAACGGATCTTTCTGAACCGTACCAGGAATCCGGGAACACGGCAAGGAGCGGTATGTTCCGCGGCTCCTCGGGACGCAGCATCACGTGTCGGTCAGCTTCTCCTTTGCCTGTTCGCGTGATTCGTAGATCTGCGGGGGGAGCTTCAGTTTCTTCAGTGCCTCACCCAGCATCATCCTGAAAAAGGTGTTGGCGGTGTAGCGGGTGACCCCGGTGTAATACTTCTTCACCACACGCCTGACCATCTCCGTGTACTCGTCCACCAGTTCGGGAGAGATGTCGAAGTTGTCGTAGTTCACGATGGCGCAGACCTTCTTCTTCAGGGGGGAAAGCGTCCTGCTCACCATGGTTTCGATCTCTTTGATCTGTTCGGACGACCTGATCCTGAGCCCTTCGAAGTTCACGAAGAAGAGGTTCTCCTCCGGGTCGTAGGTCAGGCGTTCGTCCGGGGACAGGCTGAACAGGTCGTCCCTCAGCCGCATGGGTTCAGGTCTGAATATCCGCTCGTCCATGAGTCGGACGGGTTTGCGGATGATGGGCTTGAACTCCATGTTCGGAAGGATGTCCCGTTCGATGTCGATGCCCGGCGCAACTTCGATGAGTTCCATCCCCTTTTTGGTCAGGGAAAACACGCATCGCTCCGTCACGTAGAGCACCGGGGTGCCGGTCTCTATCGCGTACTTTCCGCTGAAGGTCAGGTGTTCCACCTGGTTCACGAACTTCTTCTCCCTCCCCTCCTGGTCGATGGTGAGCTTCCCCTCGGTTATGGAGACCTTGAGGCCGCCTGCCGTGAACGTTCCGGTGAACACCACCTTCTTGGCATTCTGGCTGATGTTGATGAACCCACCGCAGCCGGCGAACTTCGGCCCGAACTTGCTCACGTTCAGGTTTCCCTCCTTGTCCGCCTGGGCCAGGCCCAGGAAGCAGCAGTCGAGCCCACCCCCGTCATAGAAGTCGAACTGGTAGGGTTGATCGATCACGCAGTCCGGGTTGGTTCCCGCACCGAAGTTCAGCCCTCCAGCCGGCAATCCCCCGATGATTCCGGGCTCTGCAGTGAGCGTGATGTAATCGAGCACTTTCTCCTCGTTCGCCACGTTGGACACCCCCTCGGGCATCCCGATCCCGAGGTTGATGACACTGTTCTTCTGGAGTTCGAAGGCGGCCCTGCGAACAACGATTTTCCGGGGACCCATCTCCATGACGGGCAGCGACTCGACCGGGATCTTCACCTCGCCGCTGAAGGAAGGGTTGTAGTGCTCTGCAAAGGTCTGCATGTGGTTCTCAGGGCGGGCCACCACCACGCAGTCCACCAGGATGCCGGGAATCTTGACCTGCCGTGCAGGAAGAGTCCCCTTTTCAGCGATCCTCTCCACCTGGACGATCACCATACCGCCCGAGTTCTTCGCTGCAGCCGCGATCGCGTAGGCCTCCAGGGTGAGGGCTTCCTTCTCCATGGTCACGTTTCCGTCAGTGTCTGCCGTTGTCCCCCTTACGATACCCACGTTGATGGGAAAGGTCTTGTAGGCGAGGTAGTCCTTGCCGTCGAAGGTCACGAGTTCTACGAGGTCTTCCTTGGCCCTGCTGTTGATCTTTCCCCCGCCAAACCTCGGGTCCACGAAAGTCTTGAGTCCCACCGTGGTGATGGTGCGTGGTTTGTGCGCCGCAATGTCACGGAACAGGTGAGAGATGACCCCCTGGGGGAAGTTGTAGGCCTCGAGCTTGTCGGCAAAGGCAAGGGTTGCGAGCTTGGGGGCCGAACCCCAGTGGCCTCCTATGACGCGCTTCACGAGTCCTTCATTGCCGAAATGGTTTCCTCCCCTGGTCTTCCAGTCTCCATTGCCCGCTGCATACACGAGCGTGAGATCCCTGGGTTTCCCGGTCTCGAGAAAGTACTCCTCTAGTTTCAGGAGAACCTCCTCGGGAACTCCGCTCCCCACGAACCCTCCCGTGGCGATCGTGTCCCCGTCCCTGATGATCCGCACCGCCTCTTCGGCGGACACCACCTTTCCCTTGCTTACCCGTGACGGGGGCAGGGCCGACAGCATCGGATGGGTATGTTCCTTCTTTGGCATAAATCACCTCCTTGTTTCGAATCTCTACGTGTGCGTCAATGAGGTCCGGAACATGCGCCCTCTCCCTTCGACTTGCAAAGGCGCGGTATTCGCGGAACCTTGGTTCCACAACAACAACCCCGAAGCGTCGGGGGTTGCGAATCAATCCGCTGCGCACGCATATACGGTTATATCCCCAGTGCCTTGCGGGCCTCTTCACTGTTTTCGTAGATATGGGCCGCAACGTCCCTGAGTTCAAGGGCCTGTCCCAGTTTCATCCTCAGGAAGGTGCTCGTGGTGTATCGGCTCACCCCGGAGTAATACCGGCTGAGTCGTTTCACCATGTCGGAGTATTCTTCCACGAGATCGGGAGAGATCATAAAGTTATCGTAGTTGACTATCCCGAAGACCTTTTTGTTCAGTGGCACGAGGATGCTCATGGCCAGCTCTTCCATTTCCTGGATATCTTCTGATCTTTTTACAAAATAGCCTTCGAGGTTG
Organism: Deltaproteobacteria bacterium; assembly: GCA_011046135.1. Classification (GTDB taxonomy): domain Bacteria; phylum Desulfobacterota; class Desulfomonilia; order UBA1062; family UBA1062; genus DSBG01. The sequence goes on along the minus strand of DSBG01000154.1, from coordinate 1,823 downwards.
ACGAAAAAGATATTTCTCTCAGGATTGTACTTGAACCGATCCTTCAGGGGAACCGACATGAGGTCTTCTTTGAGATTCATAGGACCCTCGCGGAAGATCCGCTCATCCATCAGCCGGGGCTTTTTTTCGATAATCGGTTTGAAATCCATGTTGGCAAGGATATCTTTTTCTATATCGATGCCGGGGGCCACCTCGATAAGACTCAACCCAGACTCGTGAAGGGTGAAGACGCACCGTTCAGTTATGTAGAGAACAGGCAGACCTTTTGAACGGGCATAGTCTCCGCTGAAGGTCATCTGCTCGACGGTGTCGATAAATTTTCTTACCCTTCCCTCCTGGACAATCCTGAGCTTTCCATCATCCACGGCGATCTCCAGGCCGCCTGCAGTGAAACTCCCGACGAAAACGACAGCCTTCGCCTTCTGGCTGATGTTGATGAATCCTCCGCAGCCGGCCATTTTCGGTCCGAATTTGCTCACGTTCAGGTTTCCCTTCTTGTCCGCCTGGGCGAGCCCGAGGAAGGCACAGTCGAGACCGCCGCCGTCGTAGAAATCGAACTGGGACGCCTGGTCGATCACCGCCTCGACATTGACTCCCGCACCGAAGTTCAATCCCCCGGCCGGAAGTCCTCCGATGATACCCGGCTCGGCGGTCAGGGTCATGTAGTCGAGAATCTTCTCTTCGTTGGCAACATTCGAGATGCCTTCAGGAATCCCTATTCCCAGGTTGATCACGCTGTTGGGCTTCAGTTCAAATGCGGCCCTCCTTGCCAGGATCTTCCGTTCATCCAGGGCCATGGTCTTCATGGTCTGCATTGGTTGCAGAACCTCACCGCTCAACGCGGGGTTGTGAAATTCGGCAAAGGTCTGCCAGTGGTATTGTGGTTGTGAAACAACCACACAGTCGACTAAAATACCAGGAACTTTCACCTGTTTCACGGGCAAGGTGCCAGTCTGTGTCACCCGTTCGACCTGTGCAATGACAAACCCTCCGGAATTTTTGGCGGCCATTGCCAGGGAAAGAACATCGATGGTCAAGGCCTCTTTTTCCATGGTGATATTCCCATGGGTGTCAGCCGTAGTTCCCCGGATAATGGCGACCTGAATGGGGAGAGTCTTGTATGCGAGGTACTCCTTTCCGTCAAATTCGATCAATTCGACCATGTCTTCGGTGGTGATCTTGTTGACCTTGCCCCCACCGAATCTCGGGTCCACAAATGTGCCGAGACCAACGCCGGAAAGGGTCCTGGGTCTATGTGCAGCAATGTCCCTGAACATATGAGACAGAACACCCTGGGGAAAATTGTACGCCGTAATCTTGTCATCCATGGCAAGCTTGACAAGTTTGGGGCTCAACCCCCAGTGTCCGCCGATCACCTGTTTTACGAGACCTTCGTGGGCGAGACGGTTCAGTCCTCGCTGATTGCCGTCTCCGATGCCCGCCGAGTATATGATGGAGAGGTCCCTGGGGTGACCCGTCTTCAAGAAGTCTTCCTCTATCTTGAGGATCACCTCCTCGGCAAAGACACTCCCCACAAACCCTGTCAAACCGATCGTGTCACCGTCACGAATGATCCTGACCGCCTCTTCCACTGACACGATCTTGCTCTTCATGTCCCCGGACGGAGTGACCAGGGGCGGGAACATATTCTCCGTGGTGATGTGCGTGTCGTCCATTCCCTTGTTCATGATCAGCTTCCTCCTGTACGGTTTTCTTTCGTTGTTGTCCCATGGCCTGCTTCACATAGTGCGAGGTGTATAATTCAGGGGATGTCTTCAGTTCACTCAGGCATCCCTGATGTAGACAGAGTTATATGTCTGGAG
>DSBG01000051.1 GCA_011046135.1 Deltaproteobacteria bacterium | reverse complement strand
AGGTTCCCTGGGTCACCTATCTGGCTGCACAGGGGCTGATCATCTACGGAACCCTCCTTCTGGCGGGAGGAGGAGCCCGTTAATTCAGTAGAATGCTGCCGGTGAACCTCACGCAAAGGGATAGAGGATTACAGGAGGAAATCCTCCTAAGGACAGAGAGCTGAATCAAACGCGCGAAACATTGTTGATACTACTCTGTACCGAAGCGAGTCAGGTATCGATCATTCGTCAAACCCGTCTATCCCCTTCCCCGGGACTACCCACGTATGCTAGGTGACAAAGGCACCCCGGATCTGCTATTCCCGGGAGATCACGGAGGAACCAGAAGTCATTTTAAAGGGTCCCACGGGGAAGAACTGCCATGATCACTGCTCACCTGCTCGGCGTCATCTTTGCGCTCACCTCAGCCGTGTCCTGGGGCACGGGAGATTTCAGCGGCGGGTTTGCCACGAGGAGGCAGCATCAGTTCCAGGTTGTGTTCCTCATGACCATCCCGGGAATTGTGATCCTCGCATTCATAGCCCTTGCTGTCGGTGAGCCGTTCCCTCCGGTGAACGATGCCCTGTGGGCAACGAGCGCCGGGGCAAGCGGCGCACTTGGTATAGCAGCGCTGTACCGGGGTCTGTCCCTGGGAAATGCCGCCACCGTGGCCCCCACGGCCGCGGTTATCGGTGCAGGTGTTCCCATCGTCTTCAGTTCGCTGTTCATCGGTCTGCCTGGCATCATCCAGGTTCTGGGGTTTGTTCTCGCGCTCGTCGGGATCTGGTTCGTATCCCGACCCCCCGGGGGGTATGTGAACGCCCATGGTGAAGGACTTGTGCTCGCTGTCATGGCGGGAATCGGGTTCGGTGTGTTCTTCCTCCTCATCGCACAGGTCAGAGATGGCCTGGTGTTCGGCCCCCTCGTCTTTGCCAAGACCGCGGCGCTGGTGCTTGCCTGTATCCTTATCCTTTCAAGGAAAGAGCGGATCCCGGGCCTCGGGAGCAACCCCATCGCGATCCTCGCCGGTGTGTTCGATGCAGGCGGCAATGCCTTCTTCATGCTGGCAAAACAGTTCACCCGGCTCGATATCGCTGCGGTGCTGGCATCCATGTACCCTGCTGTGACCGTGATTCTGGCCTTCGTGCTCCTCCGGGAACGGGTGACGAGATCCCAGTGGCTCGGCGTAATGCTCTGTATACTCGCCATTGCCCTCATCGGGATCTAGATCGATGCAGTGCCGCGTTCGTGTCTGCTGACCTTCACAAAGGCGAACCAACGAGGTATACTCTCGTACAATCGACGTACTACGTGGCAAAGGGGGACGGTATGGTTCATGTCGTTGCATCGGTGCGGGTAAAAAAAGGAAAGGTTGCGGAATACCTGGAGATCTTCAGGGATCTCATTCCCGCAGTGCGAGAGGAACAAGGATGTGTCGAGTATTTCCCGGCCATCGATATCCCTACAGAGCTGCCTGTGCAGGAATGCGATGAACACACCGTCACGATCCTTGAAACGTGGGCGAGCCTCGAGTCACTCTACGATCATCTCAGGACCGCCCACTACCTGGCCTACCGGGAACGGGTCAAGGATATCGTTGAGCACGTTTCATTGAAGGTGCTGAAAAAATTTTGAAGACCACGGACAAAGAGATGGAGAAACCCATGGAAAAATACTGGGAGCTGAGGCTGGAGCGGTGCAGGCAGGCCCTGGAAGAGAACAACTTCGGTGCGTACGTCGCTGCTGACCCGGAAGGAGCACGGGACCTTGTCATGAAAGAGATCCTCCCGGATATCGGGGGACCGAGGATTTCCTGGGGCGGTTCCGTGACGCTTGCTGCAACAGGTCTCGTTGAGCATTTCAGGACCAGTCCGGAGTACGACCTCATTGAAACCTTCGACGCTTCGGTGACCAGGGATGTGATCATGGAGCGCAGGAGAAATGCCCTGAAGGTCGACCTCTTCCTCAGCGGGACGAACGCCGTAACGGAGACCGGTATGCTCGTGAATCTCGACATGGTCGGCAACCGTGTCGGTGGCATGGTGTTCGGCCCGGCCACCGTCATCATCGTTGCCGGCCGCAACAAGATCGTCCCTGGCCTGGACGAGGCCATGAAACGGATACGAACCCTTGCCGCACCGGCAAACGCCATCAGGCTGGGCAAAAAGACCCCCTGTGTCCACACATCCACCTGTTCGGACTGCAGGAGTAGTGATCGCATCTGCAACGTGTGGACGATCCACGAGAAATCGTATCCCAAGGGTCGGATCAAGGTCATTCTCATCAATCAGGATCTCGGCCTGTGATACAAGGACTAACTCTCCTGGTCACAGGAACCCGGATACACCAGGCAGAAGCAGTTCCATTGGTCCCATGGGCCTGGTCTCCGGAAAGACCAAAACCAGACTATGACCATCCCTCCTGTGCAAGGAACTGGCCGGTCTTTAGCCTGACCGGGATCGATGAGTCTGGTGTCGAGGAAAACGCCGGAGCTACTCGGATTCCTCGTGGTGGAAGTGCCTCATCGCTCTCGACTCGAGGCCGGGCTGCACTGCATCATAGCCGGGATCGATGACCTCGTTCCTTCGTGGTGTGCGTGGAGCCTCCACTACAGGAATAGAGCGGTCATCCATGCGCAGTTTCGGGGGATGGAGCTTAATGCACGCCGGGAGGAACGTGAGGGCCGAGATCGCGATCATGATCATGTCCACGGCGACGAGAATCCCCATCTGGGAAATGACGACGAACTGGGACGGGACGAGCACGAGGAACCCTGCGGCAACGGCCAGGGCATTATAGATGATCCCCCGCCCCGCCGTATTCAAGGCTGTGTCGATAGCCTGCTCCACGGGATGCCCATCTCTGAGTTCATGCCGGTAGCGGTTGAGGAAATGGATCGAATAGTCGATCCCCATGCCGATGTCGATGCTCGCCACGGTGGCCGTGGCTGCGTTGAGCTTGATCCCGGTAACCCCCATGATAGCGAAATCAAAGGCTATGGGGATGATGAGCGGCATCATGCTGTAGAATCCAAGCTTGAAGGTACGAAAAATGAACGACGTGATGATGAAGCACAGGAAAAACGATATGATGAAGCTGCGGACCTGGCTCGTCACCACGATGTGGTTGAACTCCTTTGCCATCATGGCCAGACCCGTGGTGATGATATCTGAACCGGCCTGGCTGGAAACCTCTCGATCCCGGAACCGCTCCACCGTGTCGACCACCTCCTGGGCATGGTAACCGCTGAGCGATTTCTTCTGCAGGATGATCTGGGCCTTCTGGAAATGAAAGTCCACAAAGCTGTCGAGTTCGCCCTCTCCGCCAGAAAAGGAGAACAGGAGAAGGTACTGCGCAATGAGTTCCTTTGATTCAGGAATGACGGCGTAGGCAGGGTCTCCATCGTGCATGGCCTGATTCATCCTCTTGATGAAATCGACGATGGAGACTGCTTTTCCAACGTGGGGAAGCGCCATGAGTTCCTGCTGGAGGGCATCCATCCTCATCAGGACCGAGGGCTCCTTGATGTCATCGGGCTGTGCAGTTTCAAAGACCACGTGGAACACTGAGGTTCCCCCGAATTTCTCGTTGAGGATGGTGTCCGCGATCCTGATGGGGCTCCCCTTGCGAAAGTCTTCTATGAGATTCAGGTCGCTCTTGACGCGGCTGCCGAGCACGATGGATATGATCAGCACCACGAAACTGACCCCGACCACCCACCAGCTTTTCTGGAGACTGATCCGCGAGAATTGCCGCAGCAGCGGGGCAATGATGTCTCTCTTCGAGTGGTGATGGGGGACAAGTTCTCGTGCATGGGTATCCAGAAGAAACATGACCGCGGGGATGAAGGTGAGCGAGAGCGTCATGGCGACCGCCAGGCCAAAGGCACAGAGGAGCCCCATGTGCATCAGGGGGACGATGGTCGTGGTACAGAGCGACATGAATGCCGCCATCGTGGTCAGGGCTGCCATGGTCACCGGCGTCGTGATCCTGTTGACGGCAGAGCTGATCCCCTGCTTTCCCTTTTTCCCCAGCGCAGCATCGGCAAGTACGTTCTCCACCACGTGGATGCCATAGGCCGATCCACAGGCCATGAGGGCAACAGGCAGGGCCGTGGTCACGACCGTGAGGGGAATGCCCAGGATCGCCATCACTCCCACGGTCCAGGTGGCCGACAGAGCCACACACGCGAGCGGAAGGAGCATTCCCCTGATATTTCTGAAAAAGAGAAAGAGGAAGGTCAGCAGTACGAGACATACGAGGGGGGGCAGCAGAATCAGGTCCTTGATCATGTAGTGGCTCTGGAGGGCCTCCAGCACCTTTGTGCCCGAGACGTAGAACCTCTCGGGTCCCTCATGGGATTCCAGGATATCCATGATGGTAAAATAAATGGGGATGATCTGGTCGGACTCCACCTCATCTTCGAGAACAACGGTCAGTGTCGTTCCGGTGCCATCCCTGGTCACGTACATGTCCTGGTAGACATCCCACGAGCGGATCTTCTCCTTCAGCGAGGCGATCTCCTCCTGCGTCAGGGGAGAGGTGTCATCCCTGACCATGGGACGTACATCGAGACCGGATTCGCTCCCCTGGATGTTCTTCACGTTCAGGATGTGGTGTACCTTCTTGATCCCCTCCACACCCTCGAGGTCCCGCACGACCTTCTGGAGCTTCCCCAGGGAAGAGGGGCTGAAGATGTCCGTGTCGAACATTCCGATGATGATGTCGGCATAGGGTTCAAAGGTTTCTTTGTTCTCAACAAACAGTTTTACCGCCGGGTTATCCTCACTGAGTACGATCTCGACCCGGGGGTCCATGGTGATCTTCGGCAGCTGTGACCCGAGTGCACTCGTGAAAAGAACCACAAGGGCAATGATCAGGAACGGATGATCCAGACTGAAACTGATGACCCTGTGCATACTCCCCTCACTGGAGATCGATCATGGTGAACGCACCGGGGTCGTGATCCACGCTCACGGCACACCGCGAGCCTTCCCGGATGTTTCCTGATCGTTCCTGCATGAATATGATTCCATAACAACGAATTACCACTATTCGTCATACAGAATTCCCGAGAAAACCTCCAGGGAAAATTTCCAGAGGCACGTTCGGTCGTGCCACAGGCATCAATCCCCCCCTCTCAAGGATGTGAGCGTTTCAAACGCACAGCAACGACAAGCATTGACAGCCAGTGAGGTTGTTCTGTATCTAGAGAAGAATGTCATGAATCGTTTTTCGCCTCACCATTGAATATATTGCATGTTTTAGACCGTTTTTTCATCAACGGCGTCTGGCCCTGTGGCCATGTCGATATGGATTACCGAAAGGGGGGTTCTATGCTTCATCGAAGTCAGAAGAGATCTGCCTGGTGTCTACTCGTATCGGTATCCCTTGCGATCCTCGTTTTTCTTGTTTCAGCCACCACCATCCACGCTGGGGAATCCCTGTACCGTCAGCTTTCCCTGATCGCCAGGGGCACGGGTGATGTAACCCTCTTCAACACGCTGAACACGGTTTCCCGGAACCTCGACTGGTCACAGGCCCAGGAAGCGGAATTTGAAGGAAACCTCCGGATCCTCAGGGCCGAAACCATTGAGGGCACCCATGATGAGATGAACCTCTACCTGGTACGCAAGACCGAGGGCGACCTGTTCATCCTGTCCATGCCCACGCAGGAGGAGCTGCTGCGAGCGGGGGAGGCATCCCCCTACTTCAACCTCGAAACGATGCTGCAGGACAAGCTACGCTTCCGCGTGGAGATGATCGAGGATTCCATCAACGGCATACCCTACGGATTTGCCCGCTTCACGGACCGGCCTGAGCAACTGCTCTTCGATCGGATCTTCAAGGTATCCATCGTTCTGATGCTCTTCTTCGTCATGGCAGGCATGGGGCTGACCCTCACCCTGAAGGATTTTCAACTGGTGTTCCAGAAACCCAGGGGCATTCTCATCGGGGCGTTTCTCCAGTGGGTCGTGATGCCACTCATTGCGGTAGGCATCGGACATGCTCTGGGCTTCTATGAGGCCTTCCCCTTCATCTTCGTAGGCATGGTCCTCATTGCCGCCAGTCCCGGCGGGGTCACATCCAACCTCATGACCTTCTACGCCGAGGGAGATCTCGCACTCTCCATCTCCCTGACCTCGTTCTCGACCGTACTTTCCCTCTTCTTCACCCCGTT
>DSBG01000021.1 GCA_011046135.1 Deltaproteobacteria bacterium | reverse complement strand
GCAGAAGATGAAGACCAGGAGCGAAGCTGCAAGGATTGCGGGTCTCAGCAGCGGAAAGGTCACGTGCGTGAAGGTTTTCCACGCCGAGGCGCCGAGCATGTTCGCTGCTTCGTTCAGGGTAGGCTGGAGCCGTGCCCAGAACCCTCCCACGATGCGCACGATCACCGTGTAGTTGTAGAACACGTGGGCCATGAGGATGAACCAGATCGTGTGGTTGAGGTTGATGGGGGGAACAGGCAGGGCAAAGGTGTTCATGAGGAAGGCGTTCACAAGGCCGGCCGGTCCGAGCAGGGCGTGGAACGCAGCTGCTACGACAACGGAGGGCAGGACAAAGGGAATGGCGGTGAACGACTGCAGGAGGCTTTTCCCTGGAAACCGGTAGCGGGCGAACACGTAGGCCCCTGGCAGGGCCAGCATCAGGGTGAGGATCGTGGAAACAGCGGCCTGCCAGGTGGTGAACCACAGGGTCTTCAGGTAGAAGGTCGTTGTCACGAGTCTCTGGAGTTTTGAGAGGTCCAGGGCTCCTTCGGGCATGAAACTCAGGATGAAGATCCTGCTCAGGGGATAGAAGAAGAACACTGCGAGGAAGAGCAGGGGAGGGAGGGCGATGAGAAAACGGGAAGAGGGTCTGATGGCGATCACCTCAGGACAGCTTCTGTCCAGGCCTCGATCCAGCGCTCGCGGTTGGCTGCAATGACATCGGGGGAAAGCATCACGGGTTCCTGCGCGGTCCGTGCGAACTTCACGAAGACCTCGGGAAGCCGTGCATGCCGATTTGCAGGAAACACGAACATCTGGAGCGGGATGTCCTCCTGGAAGGGACGGTCCAGCAGATAATCGATGAGTTTCCTCGCCAGTTCGGGATGCTTCGTGCCCTTCAGAATACCCGCGAACTCAACCTGCCGGAAGGCGGTGCCGGGCGCGGCAAGGACGGCCGTGGGGGCATCAACGAGCTCTTTTTGCGCGAAGTGGACTTCCGCAGGCGGGCTCGTGGCATAGCTCACCACAATGGGCCTGAGCCCTTTGGACGCAGCGCTGAACTGTCCCCAGTAGGCATCCTGCCAGCCGTCTGTCACCAGGACCCTGTTTGCCCTGAGCTGTTTCCAGTACTCGAGATATCCATGTTCGCCGAAGTGGCCTATGGTTGCCAGGAGGAAGGCGAGGCCCGGTGAAGAGGTTGCGGGATTCTGCACCACCGTGAGCCCGGAGTATGCCGGCCTCACGAGGTCTTCCAGCGATACGGGGGGATTGAGGCCTTTGGCCGCGAACCAGGCCTTGTCGTAGTTCAGGCACACATCGCCGAAATCCACGGGCAGCAGGCGGTACCCGGCATCGAGCTGGAGTTCATCAGGAATGTCTTCGAGCAGAGGAGATTCATAGGCATCGAAGATGCCGGCATCGAGCGCCCTGCTCATGAAGGTGTTGTCAACCCCGTAGAAGATGTCTGCCAGGGGATTGTTCTTTGACAGGATGGCCTGGTTCAGTGCAGCCCCAGCATCACCTGCCTTGAGAAAGGTGACTTTCACCCCGTGGGTCTTCTCGAAATCAGCAATGATTGCTTCACTGATACTGAAGCTGTCGTGTGTCATGACCTTCACGGTGATGCGCTCCTGTTTCGTATCGTCTTTTGAGCAGGAAGCACATGCCATGCACAGCGCTGTCCACAGAACCAGCACCAGGATGCAGTGTGTTCGTTTCATCTCACGTCCTTTCTTCTGCTGTATGTGCAGAAACGACAAAAAGCCATCCCCGGTGGAGGATGACTTTCTTAAAAAAACCCTTTCCTCCGCCGGCATTATCCGGATCAGGTTCAACGGGCGGATTCACAGCACCACGTGCAAGAATCCCTCTCAGCCCGGTTTGTCCGAGCTCCCGACAGGCGTCTCTCTTGTTCTTCTGTATTGGTATTCATAAAGGGCACACAGCCCTGTGTCAAGGAAAGACATTTTCTCGTGATGTTCTTCTCGCGTGAGGCAGGAATCTGAGGAAGAATCTCGATACACCGGGTTGTACCAACATGGGTTTCCAAAAGAGAACCACGCGACCAGGAACAGGAAAACGGTTTCCCTGTCATGCAGGGTGCTCGTCGAGAAATCCCCGTCTTGCAATTTCTTCAAAATCCCATTACAACAACCACAATTTTCCTGCTGCAAAGGAGTCTGTATGAAGGTTGAAGAAATAACTTTTGAAATGCTCGATGCAGAGAAGTTCATCGAAGAGCAGTGCGAGGAGATCTCGAGGCTCGTCGGAGACGGATTTGCCGTGAATGCCCTCTCGGGAGGCGTGGACTCGTCCGTCGTCACCATGCTCGGCCACAAGGCCCTTGGAAACAGGCTCAAGACCTATTTCATCGACAACGGCATCATGCGCAAGAACGAACCCGAACAGGTTGGCTCCCTCTTCAAGACCCTCGGGGTATCAATCGAGATTATCGATGCCCGGGAACAGTTTTTCTCCGCTCTCAAGGGCCTCACCGATCCCGAGGAAAAGAGAGAAGCCATCACCCAGACGTTTTACCGGGATCTCTTCGGCGATCTCGTGAAGAAGAGCGGGGCTACATACCTTCTCCAGGGAACTATCTTCACCGATGTGGAAGAGACCGTGGCCGGGATCAAGCGCCAGCACAACATCCTCACCCAGCTCGGGATCGACACCCAGGAACAGTTCGGGTATACGCTCATCGAACCCCTCATCTCCCTGAGAAAGACGGGGGTGAGGAAGGTGGGTGAAGCGCTCGGACTTCCGGAGAGCATGTACAACCGGCCCCCCTTCCCGGGACCGGCACTGGCGACCAGGGTGATCGGAGAGGTGACCCCCGAGAAGATCGAACTGGTACGCGAGGCAACGGCCATTGTCGAGGAAGAGCTCGCAAAGAGTGGGGCTTTTCAATACCTCGCCATCCTGCACGAGGACAAGGTGACCGGGATTCGTTCGGGAAAGCGTGACTACGGGCACCAGATCGAGGTCAGGTGCTGGGACAGCACCAACGCCCAGGTCGCAACGCCGACCGAACTCAGCTTCGATGTTCTCCACCGCCTTGCCACCAGGATCACCACAGAGGTGCCCGGGGTGGTGAGCGTGACCTACAACATCGCATCCAAACCCACATCCACCATTGAAGCATTGTAGTCCGGGATCAGTCATCCCCACGGGAGAATCCCTCGGTGCCGACTGACCTGGAAAAGATCTACGTTAGGCTCCTGGGGAGAAACCACCAGCAGGAGCTCTTTGGCAGTCTCGTGGAGTATTCTCAGCACGCTCAGGGAGCGATCGCCAGCTGCCCCTTTCACGCTGACAGCATGCCCACCCTGATCCTCTACCGTGACAGGCCTGAATACTTCTGCTTTGTCTGCGGCGCCCGGGGAGACTGGCTGCAGTATCTCCAGAACACGAAATCCCTGAATTTCTCCAAAGCTCTTGAAGAGTTGAGCAGTGCGTCAGGAATAGAGATCAGGGATCAGCAGGCCTCCATCTGGCGTGAGAACCTCGAAAGAACGCAGTTCCTTGAGAGTGCGCACACCTTCTTCACCACGCAGCTCTGGTCAGCTCCCGGGCGCGAAACGCTCCATGCGGTTTTCAGCAGGGGCTATGGCATGGAAGAGGTGGAAGGCATGGCGCTGGGGTTTTACCCGGGGCCGAACGAAACCAGAGACTACCTCCTTTCCCAGGGATGTCCCCGTGATGATGTCGATGCGCTCTTCTCCAGGGTATGGATCAGCGCAGCGGAAGCACACCGGATCGTTATCCCCTACCGCGACTCGGCAGGAAGGCTCATGGGCCTCATGGGCATGGACATCTCCCGCAGAGGATCGGTTGCCTATGCCCCCATCACGGATATGACCCCTGTTCTGGAGACACCGTTTCTACTCTATCGCTGCCGGGGGCACGAAGAGGTGATCGTAGTGGAGGGGTTTTTCGATGCACTCCTCCTGGATCGCATCGCCCTGAAGCCCGTGACCGGGATCGGAAGCGATGGGCTGACGACAGGACACCTCGAAACTGCTGCATTCTTCGGTATCCGGCATTTCATCCTCTGTTTGGGCAATGGCCCCGGAAAAGACCGCAAGACCAGGGATGCCATTGGCAGAATCAGAGAACGGGGACTCGAAGCCTCAGTGATGCCGCTGCCCGGGAAATTCGGGGACATCGACGAGTTCATCCGGTCCACCTGTCTGGATCATTTCAAAAAGCTCCTGACCAGGATCGAGTCGGATCACGAGTGGCTCAGAGCCAGGAACTCCTGATTCATTTCTGCCTGAAGGAAGCACGGCTCAGTTCTGCACGTCAAGGGATGGAGCGCGGGGAGCCGAAAGGCTCCCCACCCCGGTCAAGACCTGAAGGAAGCGCCGGTCAGTTCTGTATGTCGAGGGCAATGTAGCGCGATCCCCGCTCATCCTTGACCAGGAGGAGGATCGGCTTGTCGCCGCCTTTCTCGATGGCCTGCTCGAACTCCTTCACATCCTTGATCTGTTTCCGGTTCACTTCCTGAATCAGCACACCGGGTCTGATTCCTGCTGCTGCGGCAGCAGATCCCTGCTGAACCTCTGTCACCAGGACACCGCTCTCATCCTGGTAGCCGAAGCGTTCAGCGAGTTCATTGGTCAGGTTGGTCACCGTGAGGCCGAGCTTTTCCAGGCTTTCCGGCCGTGCCGGTTCTGCCTGTTGAGCCGAGGCAAGCCGTTCGATGGTAACGGTGAAGGTTTTCTGCTTCCCGTCACGAAGGACCGTGATGTTCACCCTGGTCCCCGGACCAACGAGTGCCACCCTGTTTCGGAACGGAGCCACGGATTCCACCGGTTCCCCGTTGAACTTTACGACGATATCACCCTGCTTCAGGCCGGCCTTCTCAGCAGGCGTATCGGGCATGACCTGGGAGATGAGCACACCGTTAGTGTCGTTCAACCCGAAGGATTTCGCGAGTTCGGTGGTGAGATCCTGGATCGTAACCCCGAGGTATCCCCGGGTCACCTCTCCGTGTTCAACGAGCTGGGCGTAGATATTCTTCGCCATGTTCACGGGGATGGCAAACCCGATCCCCATGTACCCGCCGCTGCCGCTGTAGATTGCCGTATTGATCCCGATGGCCTTCCCCTCGAGGTTGATCAGGGGACCACCGGAATTACCCGGGTTGATGGCTGCATCGGTCTGGATGAAGTCTTCGTAGTCGGTGATGCCCACACTCGTACGTCCCAGGGCACTCACGATTCCCGCTGTCAGCGTGTGGGACAGACCGAAAGGATTTCCCAGGGCGAGCACCCATTCTCCCACTTCGAGGGTGTCTGAATCACCGATGGCAAGAACCGGGAGGTTCGCTGCATCGATCTTGATCACGGCGACATCCGTTGGCGGGTCGGTACCGATGACTTTTGCCGTGAATTCCCGGCCATCCAGAAGCTTCACCTGGATCCTGTCCGCCTCACCCACCACGTGGTTGTTGGTGAGGATGTATCCGTCCGGAGAAATGATGAACCCTGATCCCTGTCCCCTCACCTGGCGTTCCCTCTGGCGGGGTGAGGGCATGGGGCGATTGGGGAAGGGCTCTCCGAAAAAGCGGCGGAAAAACTCGTCACTGAAGGGGGAAGGGCCGATGGCAGGACCGGACTGAACGGTTTTTTCAACCTTGATGAATACGACGGCAGGTGACGCTTCCCGCGCGATCGTTGCAAAGGCCTTGCCCGTCTGCTTGAGGTTTTCCAGCCCTTCTTCCTGGGCCTGGAGCACTGTTGGCATGCTCACCATCACCAGCGTGAAGAAAACCCAGAGAGACACGAGGAGTTGTTTCAGGGATTGACCATAGTTCTGATAGGTTCGCGTATGAAACATTCAAGTACCTCCATGAAAATATGGTAACGTTTTCCTGTTGTATACTGTAGGGTCTGATCTCTCACAAGTAAACCAATGGCAAGATTGATGCCAGGGGCACATGGGCAGGAATCATGAGGGGCTACGCAACACGTCCGGAAGAAATCTCCCGGCAAGGTGTAAAATAATTATACTCGTGTGTTCATTATCTATACACCGGTGTGTGCCGGTGCTGTGCCGAAATGTTCTTGACGCAACGAATCGTTCGTACGATAGCTATGGCCCATGATCAGCGTGGAAAACCTCTGGAAAAGTTATGGGCCGCAGACACTCTTCGAAGGAATCAGCTTCAAGATTAATC
>DSBG01000073.1 GCA_011046135.1 Deltaproteobacteria bacterium | reverse complement strand
GTAATTATTTGAAAACCATTACCATCATTGAATTCAATCAGGTATGGTGTCACCTCAATTATTCATTGCAACTTCACTATGTTGGAAAAAATTAGGTATGATGCCCCCCTAACTATTTGCAACTAGCTGTAATTACATGAGGTAATCAGGTATGGTGTCCCCTCAATTCTCTGCGGAGAGGCGGAGGATTTCGGAGCGGACATCTGCCATGAGTTCACTGCGCTGCTCCAGGGTGTAGGCAGAGGCGTCGATGGGTTTCCCGATGTGCACCTCCACCTCCTGGCCCATGAAAAAGTTCCAGGTTTTGGGCTTGAGGATCTTTTCAGACCCGCGGATGCCCACCGGGATGATGGATGCCCCCATCTGGATGGCGAGCACGAACCCGCCCTTCTTGAATTCCCCGAGCTTCCCGGTGCGCGTCCGGGTGCCTTCCGGCGCAACCCACAGCACGATGCCGGTCTCCATCTTCGCCCTGGCATATTCAAGGTCTTTGATGGCCTGTTCTGTGTTGTTCCGGTCGATGGAGAGGAATTCCGCGGTCTTAAGGCCCTGGCCCCAGACGGGCACCTTGAAGAGCTCCTTCTTCGTGAGCATCCGGATGCTGCCGGGAAGCGCCGAAAAAATGAGCGGGATGTCGTAGTGGCTGCGGTGGTTGGACATGATAATGTAGGCCGTGCCGGGTTCGATGGTGACCTTGTGCTCGTTGAACACCGTGAAGCGGGCGTTGACCGCCTTGAGGAGGTAGCCTGCCCACCACCTGAGCACGGCATCGGCATAGGATCTGGTCAGCGTTTTTCGCGTCTGCTTGTACAGGGCGATTATTGAGATGCCCAGGGTAGAAGACACGGTCTTCGTGATGATCACCAGCTTGGAGAAAAACGATGCCCTCATGAGTGACCACCTACCCGTTCCTTGTCCCGCTGCCGTTTTTTCTCGGTGATGAAATTCCGCTCCTTCACGAGGTGCTCCACGAGATCGTCAAAGGTCCACTCGATGTTCTGCCGGGTGACCATGGCATAGATGGGCCGCGGCAGATCCCGCTTCTTCCCCTCGTTCATCACCTTGTGCACCACCTGGGCTTCCATGTTGAAGAAGAGCACCACCTTTTCATCGCAGATGAAGGCTTTCTCCGATTCTTTGTCAGAGAAGAGAATCTCGTGCACAAAGAGGCAGCCCCGGTTTCCGGGAATCGAAACCGCAGGGGGGGCCCCAATCTCGCCCAGGAACGCACAAAAGGCTTCCTGTTCTTCCCCGGTATACCCCCAGATCAGGATCCTGGGGCTCATATCAAGTTTCTGCGCCTGCATCTTCCTTCCTTTCTCCCTCCCCACCCTGCCTCAGGTGGGCCACTCACACTGGAGGGCGACCGAATAGTTTCAGAGCATGAACCGTGTGTGTATATCAGGCGGAGAGATTGTGCAAGCAGATGATGGCAGGGGGATCAGGGAAGGTGTTCCAGGTCGTCGAGGTCCCGGTGCCTCGCCGCAGAGCGCTTGTTTGCCTTCAGGTCAGCCAGGCTGATGATGCTGACTTCCACGGTGTCGATGGTGTCCAGCACCCGTGCTGCATGGCACTCGGGAAAGTTCACGCCGGTGAGGCTCGTGACCAGCTCGATCCGCAGTGGCGGCATGCCGAGCTGGATGAACTGGTTCTCTTTGAGGAAGATCTCGGGGGAGAGTTCGGGGGAGCTGAATCCGAAGGCCGTGAGCGCCTGGATCATCTTCTCGGCGTTGTCTTGTGTACGGTGGACCCAGAGATCCATGTCCGCGGTGGCCCGGGGATAGCCGTGGTATGCAACGGCATAGCCCCCCACGAGCAGGTACTCAACTTGATGTTTGTTGAGCAATTGCAAAAATTCTTTGAAGTCGTTCGGTAGCTTCATCGTACCCGTAATTGATCGACCGGAGCACCTCCAGGATCTGCAGGCGTTCCTGGGGCGTCCGCGAGTGCCAGAACTGCTTGTCTTGAGATTCACCGGTGAGCTGTCCGATCCTGACTGTTTTCCTGTCGATTCGTAAAGTATCAATCGTTTTCATGAGATACAATCATACCACAGGGTCAATGAAATGCAATCGTTATTTTTAATTAGGGGGACACCATACGTAATTATTTCCATCTATTTAATTTTATTGATTTTAATTAAGTTTGGTGTCCCCTTAATTATGTGCTTTCAATTCAGTCAGTTACAAATAATTAGGTATGGTGTCCCCCTAATTCATGGGGTTTTGGGCCCGGTTTTTGCCGCTTCAGGGGCTTTCCCGCAATACGTTCGAGGCCGGAGAGGAACGCATCGTCACCCAGTGGTCTCCCCGTGCGTTCTCGAATGCGAAACTCGTCAAAGAGCGGCTCCTCCTGTTCGATCTCGAGAAACATCCTCCAGTCCTTAACCATCTCACCCAAAGGAGCTACCCGAACCAACCCATCATCCCGAGCTTCCAGATGCGCTGAGGCGCTACTCCATCGATATTCCCAAGGAGTTCTCGAAAGTTTGGCACGAACGGGATTCAGCTCAATATATCTGCTGGCTGCGAGCAGATACCGTTGGTCCATGACAAAAGAGGAAAATCTGCCCTGCCACAGATGACCTCGCCAGTTCTCACGGGTATTCACCATGAGCGTGTAACGGCGGTGCACCTCCCCGATCGCCCTTCGCAAACTGTCTTCATTCTGCGGCACCGCGATGAGGTGCACGTGGTTGGGCATGAGACAATAGCACCACACCTCAACCCCGCTGCGCCTGCACCAGTGAGACAGCAAATCTTTATAGTACCGGTAATCCCCATCATGGAAGAACGTCTGCTGTCTCCTGTTCCCCCGCTGCACGATGTGATGAGGATAACCCGGTATTACAACCCTCGCTATCCGAGCCATGCATGTATTTATAGCATTCTCACGGCAACTCGACAAGAAAAGAATCAATTAGGGGGACAGTATACTTAATTATTTATAAGCCACCGGTTTTATTGTACTTAATTAGGGGGACACCATACCTAATTAACCGCTGTATTTATAATGATTTGCAAATAATTAGGTATGGTGTCCCCCTAATTCGTGACTTTTTGGCTCGGGTGTCCTATAGGAAGGGTATGGCACGGAAGACATCCACGGATGCGGGTCTTATCATCGAGTCCATTGCAGACGGGCTCTTCACCGTGGACGAGAACTGGCGGATCACCTCCTTCAACAGGGCTGCCGAGGAGATCACCGGGATCCCGAGGGAAGAGGCCCTGGGCCGCATGTGCAAAGACGTACTCCACGCGAGCTGCTGCGAAACCAACTGCCCCATGAGAGAGGCTATCCAGGCTGGCTCTCGCGTGGTGAGCAGGATCGTCTCCATCGTCGACAGTTCCGGAGCGGTCCGCTCCATCAGCATCTCCGCTTCCGGCCTGAAGGATTCCCAGGGAAGACCCTCCGGCGGGGTCGAAACCTTCCGTGACATCGGTTCCATCGAAGCGGTCCGTAACGAGGTAATGGAGGGCTACTCGTGCCAGGATATCCTGAGCGTGAACCACCGGATGCGGGAGATCTTCGCCATTCTCCCTGCCGTTGCAGACAGCGCAAGCACGGTGCTGCTCGAAGGAGAGACCGGAACGGGCAAGGAGCTCTTTGCCCGCGCCATCCACAACCTTTCCCCCCGACGAGCACAGCCCTTCATCGCACTAAACTGCGGGGCGCTCCCCGACACGCTGCTCGAATCCGAGCTTTTCGGCTACAAGGCAGGGGCCTTCACGGATGCGAAGAGGGACAAACCGGGCAGGTTCGAGCTCGCCCAGGGCGGCACGATCTTCCTCGACGAGATCGGCGATATCTCCGCGGCCCTCCAGGTGCGGCTCCTGCGCGTGATCCAGGAGAAAACCTATGAGCCCCTGGGCGGCGTGAGATCGAAGAAGACCGACGCCCGCATCATCACGGCCACCAACCGCGATCTCGAGACCATGGTGCAGCAGGGCAGATTCCGGAAAGACCTCTATTACCGGCTCAATGTGATCAAGATCAGGATCCCTCCCCTGCGGGAGCGGAAGGAGGACCTCCCCATCCTCGTGGATCACTTCATCGCCCGCTTCAATGCCGAACAGGGCAAAAACCTCACGGGCATGAGCGAGAGCGCCCTGCAATACCTTTTGCGGCACGACTTTCCCGGCAACATCAGGGAGCTGGAGAACATCATCGAGCGGGCCTTCATCCTGTGCCGCTCAGGGACCATCACCCGGCAGCACCTGCCCCGCTTCACCCCCGAAGAGGATCTCGATCAGGAAAAGAACTACGACACGCTCAAGACCATGGAAGCATCGTTCCTCATGAGAATGCTCAAAAAGAACGACTGGAACCGGAAGAAGACTGCAGAGGAACTCGGCATCCACAAGAGCACGCTCTTCAGGAAGATCAGGAGCCTGGGCATCGATGTCCCGCGGCCTTCAAAGAATCCCCCGGAGCACGATTAAGTCGCATTTATGCGACTCTTTCTGCGTTAAAAGGTCGCATATCTGCGTTGCTTTTCTCCCTCATGTCTGCCCATGTCGACTCGTATCATTCATTTTATCAACAAGTTATATATGCACCATTCGCCTGGCACGCATGTTGCTCAGTGTATCCCAGGAAGACGACTCCATGAGAATAGCGATCCCGGTATGTGAACAGCACGTGGCAACGGTTGCAGACTTTGCCGACTCTGTGCTCGTGGTTGACTTCGAGGGTGGCCGCGAGATCAAAAGGGAACTCGTGCCGGTCACCACGGGGATATTGCCTGCCCGGGTTGCCATGCTCGAAGACCTCGGTGTGGATGTCATGATCTGCGGCGCACTCTCACGGCCGTTTGCGAGCATGGCGGTTCACTCGGGCATCGGGCTCGCAGCGTTTATCACGGGAACCATCGCAGAGGTGCTCAGCGCATTCTCTTCAGGGACCCTATCGGAGCCCCGGTTCCTCATGCCCGGACACATGCAGGCACGGCAGTGGTGCACCCGGGGCCGGTGCCGGGGACGCGGACGGTTCCGGGGTCGGGGCTTCGACATGCAGCCGGCACCGGGAAGACACGGGAGACGAGGCACATGAACGCAGAAGGATTCGCACGGATGTACCGCTTGAGGCTCCACGGAAAAGGCCTGCTCACAGGGGCCATGAGGGCCACGGGTGGTTCAGGATTGGGGAGAGGTCTGGGCAAAGGCATCCTCGGCCTTGCCCTGCCCGCAGCCGTCTATCTCATCAATGACCTCACGAACCCTGACGGCAGGGTGATCCCCTTTGTCCGCCGCCTGCTCGGGAAACCATCCGCGGAGAACATCGTCGATGTCCAGTACGAACTCCTGGATGACCAGGAGACGAAACAACTCAACACAACTCATGGAAAGGAGGAGTAACCATGCCAAGAGGTGATCGAACAGGGCCTGCAGGATACGGGCCCATGACGGGACGGGGCGCAGGGTACTGCGCTGGATTCAGTGTTCCCGGGTACATGAACCCATACCCCGGGAGAGGATACGGCAGGGGGTTCGGCGGCGGATTCGGCGGTGGATTCGGCTGGAGACACCGGAACTGGGCCGGTGGCTCTAGTTTCTGGGGCCGTGGCCGTGGACGGGGGTTCGGCGTCTGGGGAACCTATCCCGGGTATGCACCCTACCCCCCCGGGGCACCCTATGCGCCTGGTGACCCATACCAGGCCGGCCCATACACGAAAAAGGACCAGCTCGACGATCTCACCACCCAGGCCCAGCATCTCGAAGAAGAGCTCAACGAGATCAGGAAGCACATCGAAATGCTCGAGGCCCAGAAAGAAGAAGAGTAGCCATATTAAACGGGGCATCGGCATCGATGCCCCCCTCCTGAAAAAAACCACAACCAAGGGAGCAGACTATGAAGATAGCACTAGCAGTAACGGCCCCGTCTCTGGACGCACAGGTCGAGATGCGGCTTGGCCGCGCGCAGTATTTTCTCATCATCGATCCAGAGACCATGGCCTTTGAAGCCATTGAAAATCCCAACATGTCGGCAGGAGGCGGGGCAGGGATCCAGACAGCGCGGATGCTCGCTGAGCGGCAGGTGTCCTCGGTACTGGCAGGCAACTGCGGTCCGAACGCCTTTCGTGTGTTCAATGCAGCGGGCATCGAGGTCATTCCCGGGGTGAGCGGAGACGTCAGGACCGTGGTGGAGCAGTATAAGCAAGGCAGACTGAGGTCATCACAGACCCCGAATGTGGAGAGCCATTTCGGGATGAACCAGGGTCCCGGTACCGGGCCAGGTGCGGGCGGGGGGACACGACCCGGTCCAGGCCAGGGCTCCGGCGGAGGAAAAGGCGGCGGCATGGGCGGCGGTGGCGGGTTCAGTTCCGGCGGCGGTGGTCGCGGTAGTGGGGGCGGCATGGGCGGTGGTCGCGGTAGTGGTGGCGGCATGGGCGGCG
>DSBG01000053.1 GCA_011046135.1 Deltaproteobacteria bacterium | reverse complement strand
TCCCCCTTCCGGTGTTGATGAGGAAGAACGGGATGCCCGTGGTCTCGATGAACGCCCTGAGGTCCTCGGTGCACACGCTGGAGCCAACGCCGCCGCCCCCGATGATCACGGGTTTCTCGGACGCGTTGATGAGCTCTGCCGCCTTCATGACCTCGTCGGTATCGGGCTGGGCGCGGTAGAGGATGTCGCCCCTGCGTGGCCAGGGAACGGAATCCAGGGCAACCTTCCTGTTGAGGATGTCCGGCGGCAACTCCAGGAACACGGGACCTTTATTCCCTGAGATTGCCTGCCGGAAAGCCGTTGCGAGGAATTCGGGGATCCGCTTTATGTCGTGGCAGATCCCGTGCCACTTCACCGTGGACCTGACCATGTCGGCCTGCCTGATCTCCTGGAGCGACCCCTTTTCCTGGTCCCTCACCGGAGAGGTGCCGCTGATCATGACCAGCGGTGCATGTTCCAGGGATGCATTCACCAGCCCGGTAAGAGAATTGGTGAACCCCGGGCCCGCCGTCACCAGGCAGACGCCGGGTTGGCGGGTATAGATCGACCAGGCATGGGCCATCATGGCGGCTGCCTGCTCGTGGCGCACGTCGATGAGCCTGACGCCGTTGTCCACGAAGCCGTCGTAGATCCTGTCTATGTGGCCGCCCGAGAGCGAAAAGACCGTGCTGACCCCTTGCACCTCCTTGAGATACCGTGCAACCAGATGTCCCCCGTAAATCTCAGCCATATTCCCTCCTTAATGTGGGTAATTTCACTGATCCTCTGAGCGCCCGCTCACCTGTGAAACCCTGATCGTTGCCGATTGGGGTCACCGTGATGGGTCCATAACACTGCACATATCTGTACCCAGTCTCACCATAAAAATACGCTGTGCATGGTGTAAAAGCAAGGGGTCTTCGGTGGCCGTATCAGGACTGAAAACAGGTGCGTGAGCAGGGATCGGGACGTGTTCGGGCGCCGGGGGTACCCGGGGCGTCAGATGAGGGTGACGATCACTTCCCTGCGGCTCCTCGGCCCGTCGAACTCGCAGAAGAAGATGTTCTGCCACGTGCTCAGCAGCAGGGTCGCGTTTTCCACGGGGATCACCTCCGAAGGACCGATGATCCCAGCCTTGATGTGGGCGTCTGCATTGTTGTCGATCCGGTCGTGCAGCCACCTGCCTGCGGGCACGAGGGACCTCAGGCACTCGAGGACATCGATGGTGATGTTGGGATCGTCGTTTTCCTGGATCATAATCGCGGCGGTGGCGCCCCTTGCATAGAGTGCGCACAGGGAGCTTTCCGTGCCGTGGAGCGCGACAATGGACCGGACCCGGTCCGTGATGTCCACGAGTTGCTCCCGCTGCTGGGTGGATAAGGTGATCGTCACGTTCACGGCTCAAACCTCCCGCCTGATCTGTACCACCTCGGGCACAGCTGATCAAGGGCGTCTTCATCCATGAATGTGAAAAAATTACCGTCACACCCTTGCATTGTGTGATGACACGATTATTAATAAACCTTGTTCTCCTTCTTTGTACCAGGTGTTGTGTCCCTCGGCCCTCACCTTATGAAGGAACATGGGTTTTCGTACAGAGGCATTGGATAGGTTCATGAGGAGAGGGTTGTTCCCGTGAAAAGGGTTGTCTTGATCTGTATTCTTGTCATCGGCGTACCAGCAGTGGTGCATGCCGCATCGATTCTCACCGGAGCCTTCATGCATGAAGATCAGGCCCGTGGTGAGCCGGGCTTCATCTTCACGCATGTACAGATCACCCAAAAGATCACCCAGAGTTCCGGCGGGTACGACCTCCTCTTCCCCTCGCTCAGCTCAGGGTACGGATTCGAGGCGCAGAGTTTCGAAAAAGGAGCTTATTTGCTCACGGATCCTCTGTGGGCCTACGGGCCGCACTGGAACAGGCTTCTCCCTGCTGAAGAACGCCCCCGGTCTGGGGTCCGCGCGCTGCCGCAGCCCTCGTCGAAACCCATCAGCATCGCGGTGTTCGGGGCACTGCTCGTCTGCTCCGGAGTGCTGCTCAAGCGGACCGTTGCCATACCTCCACAGCAGGAACCTGTGCGGATTCCATTCCCTCACACCCCGTCCTGGAAGGTGGTGAGGCTCGAGGACCGCATCAGGGTAGCACCGTCTCCGTATCACGCATCGCGGGTCGTACGGGAAAAGCGTGCACCCCTCGGGGCGAGTACAGGTGCCCTCAGGGCTTGATCCGTGTGTGCCGTGCGCGGGGGGGTGAGCCCACCCGAGACAAAAGAGGCAAAATACTCCGTGTGTTCCGCGCGCAGGGGGTGAGCCTCCCTGCAGCGCGAACGTCCCGGCTCTGTACGAGATGCCGGCGGGAACCTGGTGCTGCGCATGTCTTCTTCGAGCCCCGTCCCCGTGTCTGGCGAAGCTGAGGTGCCCTTCGTCACACCCAGGCCTGGTTTGGGGCTGAGGGTTCCCTCTTCAAACCCTGACCCGGGAGGACTGAGGTGTCCGATTTCATGTCCAGGCCCGGTTGGGCTGAGGTGATCCTCTCCACACCTGACCCGGCAGGCTGAGATGTCCCCGACGTGCCGTCCCCGTCCCGGTGCTCCCCCATCAAGTGCTTGAAAATGAGCCGGTGAAGTGTAATATACTCTCACGAAACGGTCTTTTTAACCATGAGAGGTGAAGGCATGAGGAGCGACAGGATGAAGAAATCCCACGAGAAGGCCCCCCACCGGTCCCTGCTCAAGGCGAACGGATTTACCGACGAGGAGATCGCCAGGCCCTTTGTCGGGATCGTGAATTCCGCAAACGATATCATCCCCGGGCACATCCACCTGAACCAGGTCTGCCAGGCGGTCAAGGCAGGAGTGCGCATGGCAGGCGGCACGCCCATGGAGTTTTCCGTGATCGGCATCTGCGACGGCATCGCCATGAATCACGAGGGCATGCGGTATTCCCTGCCTTCGCGGGAAATCATCGCGGACTCCATCGAGCTCGTGGCCATGGCGCACGCCTTCGACGCCCTGGTGTTCATCCCCAACTGCGACAAGGTTGTCCCGGGCATGCTCATGGCGTGCCTGCGGCTCGATGTCCCCTCCGTGGTGGTCTCCGGAGGACCCATGCTGGCTGGAACCCTTCGGGGAAGGAGCGTGGATCTCATCAGCGTGTTCGAGGGCATCGGCAGGGTCAAGGCAGGGACGATGAGCGACTCGGAGTTGAGAGAACTGGAGGGGTGCGCGTGTCCCACGGCCGGGAGCTGTTCAGGGATGTTTACCGCCAACTCCATGAACTGCCTCACCGAGGCCATCGGGCTGGGCCTGCCCGGCAACGGGACCATCCCGGCGGTCTATTCCGAGCGGATCCGGCTCGCAAAGCACGCGGGAATGAAGGTCATGGAGCTCCTGGCAAGGGACATCAGGCCCAGGGCCATCGCCACCCCTAAGGCCTTCCAGAACGCCATTGCCGTGGACATGGCGCTGGGGTGCTCCACCAATACGGTCCTCCACCTCCCGGCCATGGCGTTTGAGGCTGGGATCGAGCTCGACCTCGATGATTTCGACCGCATGGGAACCCGGGTTCCCCACCTCTGCAGCCTCTCCCCAGCGGGCCCCCACCACCTCGAAGATCTCAACCGCGCAGGCGGGATTCAGGCAGTGATGAAACGCCTTGCCGAGACCGGGGTACTGGGCCTGAATGAACCAACCGCGACCGGCGGCACCGTGGGAGAAAACCTGGAGCGGGCCGAAATCCTTGACCCGGAGGTCATCCGTGAACTGGACAGGGCGTATCACGCCCAGGGCGGGATCGCCATCCTCAAGGGGAGCCTGGCACCTGACGGCGCAGTGGTGAAACAGTCAGGAGTGCTCCCCGAGATGATGCAGCGAACCGTAACGGCACGGGTCTTCGATTCCGAGGAAGACGCGAGCGAGGCCATCCTCTCGGGAAAGATCGTCAAGGGCGATGTGGTGGTGATCCGCTACGAGGGACCCCGGGGCGGCCCGGGCATGCGGGAGATGCTCACCCCCACCTCCGCCATCGCCGGGATGGGGCTCGACACGGATGTCGCCCTGATCACGGACGGGCGCTTCTCCGGAGGCACCCGGGGGGCGGCCATCGGCCACTGCTCACCCGAGGCGGCCCAGGGCGGACCCATTGCCCTGGTGAGGGAGGGTGACCGCATCCGCATCGACATCCCCGGCAGGAAACTCGATCTCCTTGTCGAACCCGACGAGCTCCAAGAACGCCGCAGGTCCTGGTCTGCCCCGAAGAAAATCCTCAGCGGCGTCCTGGCGCGGTATGCGAACATGGCGCTCTCCGCAGACAAGGGGGCGCGGTACCGCGATCCATGAAGGAGGCACGCTTCTGGACAGCCCTTTCCGACGGCAGGGTGCGCTGCATGCTCTGTGCCCACCGGTGCACGATCTCCGAGGGTAAGACAGGCATCTGTGCCGTGAGACGGAACGTACACGGTGTCCTCTACAGCCTCGTCTGGGGCAGGAGCATCGCCGCCAACGTGGATCCCATCGAGAAGAAACCCCTGTACCATTTCCTGCCGGGCACGAGGTCCTTCTCCATTGCCACCGTGGGGTGCAATTTCAGGTGCGCCTTCTGTCAGAACAGCGACATCTCCCAGTACCCGCTCATGACAGGGAAGATCACGGGAGAGACCTTTCTGCCCGAAGATGTGGTGGACACCGCCCTGTCCAGGGGGTGCAGGGGGGTCTCCTACACCTACACCGAGCCCACGATCTCCCTCGAGTACGTGCTCGACACCGCGAAGATCGCCCACACCAGGGGACTGCTCAACACCATGATCACCAACGGGTACACCGCCACAGACATCATCTCGGGCCAGCTCAAGGGGCTCATCGACGGGGCCAACATCGACCTGAAGGCATTCACGGAAACATTCTACACGAAGCTCTGCTCTGCACGGCTGGCCCCCGTGCTCGATGCCATCAGGGCCTACCACGATGCCGGCATCTGGATCGAGGTCACCACCCTCGTCATTCCAGGGGAGAACGATTCGAAGGAGGAGCTCACGGACATCGCCTCCTTCATTTGCTCGGTCAGCCCGGATATTCCCTGGCACCTCAGCCGGTACTACCCGCGCCACCGCTACACCAGGGCTGACCCCACCCCTGTCAGCACCCTGGAGGCCGCCCGCGACATAGGGTTGAGCCAGGGCCTCAAGTTCGTGTATACAGGGAATGTCATGGGGCATGCAGGGGAACATACCTACTGCCCGGGATGCGGAGAGATCGTCATCTCCCGCAGGGGCTTTACCGTAGAGTGGACGGCCCTGAAGGGAACTGCGTGCCAGCACTGCAACCACATACTACCAGGGAGGTTTGAATGAAGTATCAGAGTTTCATGCTCAAAGTCGTGGATGCCAAGAAGGCCGAGATCAGGAAGGCCCTCAAGGATGCGGGTATCGAGGTTCGTGCCCTGACCGAGGTCTATTCCGAAGAGTCGGGGACACCCCAGGAAGGCGCGGGCACCGATGCAGAAAAGAAGTAAAACCCCACAGAAGAGCTTCGCGCACAAGCCTGTCTCGGGATGGGAGGTGCTCAAGGACAGGCAGGAGCACGTGGAATCCTACGCGAGAACCTACATGGAATTCCTCTCGGCGGTGAAAACCGAGCGGGAGTGTGCGCGCTACGTCATGGACAGGGCGAAAGCAGACAAGAAGCTCCACGTGGTGGAAAACAGGGGAAAGGCCATCGCCGTGTGCAGGCCGGGCACGAACGCCCTGGAAGAGGGGGTCCGGATTGTCGTTGCGCACATGGACTGTCCCCGACTCGACCTCAAGGCGAATCCCCTGTACGAAGACACGGACCTCGCCATGCTGAAGACCCACTACTACGGGGGCATCAAGAAGTACCAGTGGCTTGCGAGGCCCCTGGCACTCCACGGTGTCGTGGTCAGGGAAGATGGGAGCACCATCGAGTGCGTGGTGGGAGAAGACGAGGCGGATCCCTGTTTCACCATCGATGACCTGCTGCCCCACCTCGCCGCCAATGCCCAGTACAGCAAGAAGGTGGGGGATGCCTTTGTGGGAGAGAAGCTCAACATCATCTGTGGATCGCGGCCCGACCTGAAGGCCAAGGAGGACAAGGTCAAGCAGACGATCCTGGGTTTGCTGCACGAAAAGTACGGCATCGTGGAACAGGATTTCGTCTCCGCCGACCTCGAGGTCGTGCCAGCCGGAGGGGCCCGGGAGGTGGGGTTCGACAGGTCGATGATCGGCGCCTACGGGCAGGACGACCGCGTCTGCGCGTGGGCCGCGTTTACCGCCATCCTCGACGCGAAGAAAGTCCCCTTCACCTCCATTGCCCTGCTCGTGGACAAGGAAGAGATCGGATCCGAGGGAAACACCGGGGCAAAGAGCATGTTCCTGGAAGAGGTGCTCTGGGACCTGTCGGAGCGCATGAAGCGCTCCATTGATCCCGCACGGGTCCTCTACAGGAGCAGGGCCATCTCGGGCGATGTCAACGGCGCCTATGACCC
>DSBG01000139.1 GCA_011046135.1 Deltaproteobacteria bacterium | reverse complement strand
TGGTGCTCCCGTGCGGTTCCGGTAAGACCATGGTGGGGATGGCAGTAATGGCCATGGCACAGAGCGCCACCCTCATCCTGTGCACCAACGTCTCTGCTGTCCACCAGTGGATCGCTGAACTTGTCGACAAGACGAGCCTGCCCTCGGAGATGATCGGCGAATATACCGGGATGCGCAAGGAAATCAAGCCCCTGACCATTACCACCTACCAGATGCTCACCTTCAGGAAATCACGTCAGGGGCCTTTTGAACACATGAATCTCATGAAGGCCCTGAACTGGGGGCTCATCATCTACGATGAAGCCCATGTCGTTCCTGCTCCGGTGTTCCGTGCCACCGCAGAGATGCAGGCAAAGAGGAGGCTCGGCCTGACGGCAACGCTCATCCGGGAGGACGGGCTCGAGGAGGATACGTTTTCCCTGGTGGGGCCGAAGTGTTACGATGTCCCCTGGAAAGAACTCGAGCAGAAGGGGTTTATCGCCGAGGCTCTCTGCTGCGAGGTCAGAGTGCCCCTGACGAAGGAGGCAAGAATCGCGTATGTCTCTTCGGATGAACGAGCCAGGTTCAGGATCGCTTCTGAAAACAGGCACAAGGACCGTGTGGTGAAACGCCTTCTGAAAAAACATCCCGACGAGGGGGTACTCATCATCGGCCAGTATATCAGCCAGCTCAAGCGACTTTCTGCCGCGCTGAAGGCGCCGCTGATCACCGGTTCCACGCCCAATGGCAGGAGAGACCTGCTCTATGAATCGTTCAGAAGGGGAGACATCCCGGTTCTGGTGGTTTCCAAGGTCGCAAATTTTGCCATAGATCTCCCCGATGCATCCGTGGCGGTACAGGTTTCCGGCACCTTCGGATCACGCCAGGAGGAGGCACAGAGACTCGGGAGAATTCTCAGGCCGAAACAGCGGGTGTCAACCTTCTACACCCTGGTGAGCACGCAGACCACGGAAGAGTCCTTCGCCCTCAAGCGGCAGGTTTTCCTCGCCGAGCAGGGATATCGGTACCGGATCGAGGAATGGTCCAGTGATGACCTCAACACATGATCTCATCGCGCAGATTCCCGACTACATGATGGGGATCATCTCGACGCACCTCATCGGGCACGCCTGCGATGTGCGAGCGCTCTCAGAGGCACTCAGTGATGCCGATCGTCTGGAGAAGATCGTATCCGCTCTGCCTCAGGAGCAGAAGACCATCCTGATGGACATATACGAACTGGGTTCTCAGGTGAGCTGGGAGATCCTCTCCAGGATTTACCCCGCAGGCCTCGATACACTCAGAGCACATCTCGAAGAATTGGGTTCAGCGGGGCTCTTGTTTCAGAATGGCCTCACGGATGCAGACCAGATCATTCTCCTTCCTTCGCTGAATTATTTGCTGGAGGAACTTCGACGGTCGAACTTCAGGGCGCCGACGGAACTCACCTGGAAGCAGAAGCTCACGGTGAGCATCTGGGGACACCTCTCGCTTCTCAATACCATCAGAGCGTTCAGAATCAGGTGCAAGGGAAGCCTCGAGCCGTTCAAAAAGGGCTGGGAGCTCCTCGGCGAAAAACTCGAGTCCCTGGGAGACATCAGGACGATCTATGAGGAGCTTGTCGATCTCGGCTGCATCAGGGAGGTCAATGGCGAGGTTGCGGTCCAGGGGCGGGCAGCACTCGCCCTGGCCATGGAAGGTGATGCACGGTACAGCATCTGGCGGTTTCTTCAATCCTGCAAAACCAGTCCCGGCCTTGAATTTCAGGTATTCAACCTTGTCGGTGAGGAGGCTGTCTCCCGGGAGTTCTTCTTGAGGATCCTCAATCTCCACCATGCCAGCACCGGGGAGGATGCCGAGGGAAGCCAGAGGACCATGCCGTTGCACGGTGATGATCAGGTGGATCTGTGGATTGGGCTCGGGCTCCTGCAGGAGGACACAACGGGCAGGTATCTCCGCTTCGCCGACGGTGTCTTCAGGGCACTCAAGACCGGTAAGACAGACCAGGGACTGGCATCCTTCTCCGATGAAGTCATTATCCAGCCCACCATGGAAATACTGGTTCCGCGGGATTTCGATCCGGTGGATCTCCTGAACATCGGTGAGATCTCGGATCTGGTCCGTGCCGATGTTGTGAGCATCTACAAGATCTCGCGGGAGTCTGTCTATCGGGCGCTCCTCAATGGATGGAAGGCAGAAAAGATCCTGCATTTTCTCGACAGGATATCACGGCATGCCATCCCCGATAACGTGGGCAAGAACATCGCTGGGTGGTCGCTGACCCATCCCGAGGCCCATATCATTTCCGGCACCTTTCTCGTGGTGAACGATTCACGGAGCATTCTCCCCCAGGGTCTCGAAGAGGTCCTCAGCGGTATCTATCGGATCCCCGAAAAATGCGATGTGGAGATCGCGAATTTTCTCGAGAAGAAAGGCGTGATGGTCAGAAAGATCGAGAAGGCGAGTACCGGTGAGGATGAAATTGAGTGGGGCAGGCTGCTTCCCCTGAAGGAAAGCACCCGTGCCCTGCAGAAAAAACTGCCCGTGAAACAGGCGATCTACCCCTTTGGTATGGTGACGCCCCTTCCCTACGGCCCGAAGCGGGAACTCGTTTTTGAACATGCGATTCAGGAAGGGAGAACTCTGTACATTTTTTACCCCAGACAGGGGTACGGAGAAATTCAGCTCAAGCATATCAGCCCGATCTCTCTGTATCGCAGAGCGGGAATTCCCTTTGTCGAGGCCTTCTGTGAAAAGACCGGAGAAGCAGAGGTGCTCGATATCAGCAAGGTGCGTGCCCTGTTCAGGAGCACCTAGGCCTCAGTTCCGCTTGGCGGTCCTGATGGTTTCCCTCATGTCATTGAGTTTCTTGATGAGCGTGTCGTCGAGATCCTTTTCGTAGGTCAGGGCCTGTTCAATATGGTAAAGGCTTGATTTGTACTCATACGTGCTGAAGAAATACTTGGCAAACGAGACGTGGGAGAGTCCCTGCTTGGATGCATTCTGGTAGAGAACGCCGAGCTTGTAGTCGACCCTCATGCTCTGGCCGGAAAAGGGTCGGAGCGTCTCAATGGCCTGTTGGAGCTGTCCCCTGGCCTCCTGTATCTCCGCCAGAGCGAGCTTTGGACCCGCTGAGCGCCCGTATTCCTTGAGATAGGGGTAGGCTTCGTCATGGTTGCCCTGCCGATAGAGGTTGAGGCCTCGGTATGCACGCGCAAGATCGAGATCGACCCCGGTCAGGAGAGAGAGGGCTTCCTCTGAGTTTCCCTGACGGGTCTTGAGCAACCCCATAGAGAGATTCCGGTATTCTTCGGGGAGAGAGTTCGATCTCAGCACGGCTTCGTTCTCCGAGAGCAGGAGACCGATGACGGAGGATAACAGGGCCCAGTAATGCTTGTCGGGACGGGACGTGCCGGGATCTGTCTTGAGGCTCGAGATGCGGTTCTGTGAGTGGGGGTGCGTGAGGAGGTACTCGGGGATGTCTGAGGCTCCTCCGATGGTGTTCAGCCGGAGGAGAAACCGTGTCATCCCTGACGGGTCGAAACCCGAAGCCTTGAGGATGGTAGAGCTGAATTCATCCGATTCATATTCGTGCCTTCTGGAGTATGCAAGCCTGATATTCTGGCTTCCCCCGATGGAGGAGTAGACCAGCGCGGCACCAGCTTCAGGATTTTTCGCAGAAAGAAGTGTTCCTGCAAGGACACCCAGGATTGTTGCCGTGGAGATCTTCCGCTGGGTCTCGAAATTCTCCGGGATATGCCGCATCTGGCTGTGACCGATCTCATGTCCAATGACAGCGGCGAGTTCGTCCAGATCCTGGATGAAGAGCAGAGTTCCGAGGTTTATGAACACGTGCCCGTAGGGAATGGCGAAGGCATTGACCGAGCGGTCGCGGATCACGTGAATCTTGAAGTCGTAGATGGGCGAATCAATGGTTTCGGCAAGTCGATCTGCAGTCATCTGGGGGAGCAGAGTGATCTCGCTGTCATACACGAGCATGTTGTGTGCATCGAGGAGCAGGAGAAATTTCTCTGCAATCTCTCGTTCTTCCTCGAAGGTCATGGCAGAAATGCCCTGTGCAAGGAGCAACAGTGCGCAGACGAATCCAGCAACCCTTTTCATACTCCCTAGCATAGAGAGTATCTGATCGTATTTCAAGGACAGAGCGTCGGGGTGTCTCCATGAAGGACAGAGACCCGAATCAGCCGCACCCCTGGAGAGACGATTACAAAAGGGTAACCCATTCTTACGAAACTGTAAGAATCCCCGCCCGGAAATATCATCCAATAGCAAGAAATGATTAGCGATTTCCATTGGCTCACATCTTGCGTAGGTCAATCCTGGCAATGAGAACTTCTGGAGGTGCTTCATGAGACGATTCTGCAAGATATGCATGATGGTTCTTGCTCTTCTTATCCTCTTTCCCCTTCCGGGCATCACGGCACAGCTGCTCGTGAGCTGGAACGCCAACAGTGAAGATGATCTCGGCGGATACAAGGTCTACTACGGGACTCACTCACGAACCTATGGTCCTGCTGTTGACGTGGGAAATGTGCTGAACTGTGAAATTAGCGGTCTGAGTTCGGGGAACACCTACTACGTTGCGGTCACCGCATACGATTCCTCCGGCAATGAATCTGACTATTCTCAGGAAGCGGAAGCGTACATCCCGGTTCCCGATGACACTCCCCCGACCGGGAGCGTGATCATCAACTCGGGTGAACTGGTAACGCCGACGAGGGTGGTATCCCTGACGCTGAGTGCAACGGATAACTCGGGATCCGTGGCGGGAATGAAATTCAGCAATGACAATGAGACCTTTTCGGCTGAGAGTTCGTATGCACCCTCTGCACAGTGGGTGCTCACCGACGGTGATGGGATCAAAACCGTGTTTGTCCGGTTCAAGGATGCGGCCGGGAACTGGAGCACCTCGGCGAGCGATACCATCGAACTCAGGCTCGACACCGACGGCGACGGTATTCCCGATGCCTGGGAACGTCTCCACGGCCTCGATCCCTCCAACCCCCAGGACGCTGCGAATGACAGCGATCAGGATGGCATCTCGAATCTCGAAGAATACCTGGCTGGAACGGACCCCCTGGACCCGTCCGACAATCTTCCCGTTACCGTTGCCGGTCCTGACCAGACGAGCCCCCCCACCAGGATCACCCTCGACGGATCTGCTTCATGGGATCCGAACAACGATCCCCTCCACTTCACCTGGTCACAGAAGACCGGGCCGATTCTGGTCACCATCGAGAATCCGAACGCGCACATTGCGAGCTTCGTGGGGGTGAAGGCGGGTGTCTATGAGTTCATGCTGACCTGTTACGATGGCAAGGCATCGAGCAGCGATTCCCTTCAGGTCACGATCCTCAATGTCGCGCCCACGGTCGATGCAGGTCCGGATATGACCGTGGAGGCGGGAGCCGAGGTGGTCCTCCACGCAACGGGTTCTGATCCCAACGATGATGCCCTCACCTACCAGTGGACCAAGGTAGAGGGACCGAACCTTGCGCTGCCCGAGATGAACCTGCAGGATATCAGAATGACCATGCTCGAACAGGGCCTCTACCGATTCTCGGTTCTGTGTTCTGACGGCAAACTCTCCAGTGCCTCCGGCGAGGTCTGCGTCACGGTAAATGCCATCAATAGTGCCCCGACCGCAGATGCAGGACTCGATCGCGACGTGTACGTCGGGACAACGGTGTACCTCGACGGCACGAATTCTTACGATCCGGATGATGATCCTCTCGAGTTTATCTGGACCCAGGTCGACGGAGAACAGGTCATTCTGGGAGATTCGGCCACTGCGCAGCCCTGGTTCGAGACATCCAGCATCGGGACAAAGGTCTTCGAACTCAGGGTGTCCGATGGAATAATCACCTCGACGCCTGACAGTGTAACGATCAGGATACTCGGTATCAATACTGCGCCAACAGCCGACGCAGGCCAGGACATCCATGCCTTTGTGGGTGACGAGGTCGTGCTCGATGCCACGGGATCCTATGACCCGGACGGTGATCCCCTCACCTTTGTCTGGGCCCAGATCTCGGGGGCAACGGTGGAGCTTGCCCGCAGGGATACTCCACAGCCGTTCTTCACTCCGACGACTTCGGGCGTCCTCGAGTTCAGGGTCTCGGTCTCTGATGGGGAGGTGTCTTCGTTGGATCGTGTGCTGGTGACGGTCGAAGACGTAAACCAGGTGCCCATCGCCGATGCCGGGGACACCATCGTGGCCCTGGTGGGGGAGACCGTGATCCTCGACGGCAGACTGAGCTATGACCCCGACGGAGACCCGCTTTCATTCCTCTGGTCGCAGCTGGAGGGAACGCGTGTGTCTCTGAACTCACCCAACAGCTCCTGCCCGTCCTTCGTGGCGGAGGTGCCGGGGAAGTATGTGTTCGAACTCAGGGTGTACGACGGCACGGATACGAGTATCCCGGCGTCTGTCGAGGTGATTGTCGAAGAAGAGGCTGCTGCCGTCGTGCTGCAGTATCCGGAGACCGACAGTGTTGTATCCAGCTACCCCACCTTTTCCTGGGACGGGTACGACATGAAAAAGTACAAGCTCTACCTCTCCATCAATTCAGGAAAATTCAACCATGTGTATTCCGGGAGC
>DSBG01000049.1 GCA_011046135.1 Deltaproteobacteria bacterium | reverse complement strand
GTCTTTTTGAGGGGATAGAAATCGCGTTCAGGGCTGTCGTGGGTAATCAGGTGCACCTCATGGCCTCTGGACGACCAGTAGTTTGCCATAAAGGACATGATCCGCTCAGCACCGCCGCCGTTCAGTGTAGGGATGAGAAGGGCTATGCGCAAGGTATCCATCTGGTCAGATCAATCGCGAGTCTATTCTGTGATGTTTCATTCAGATCTCTTGACCGAGCACTCTTCTTGCCCTGTGCTGCCAGGTATAGGTGGTAATGAAATCCTGATACGCCCTTAGAGCAAGTCTATCCCGTTCCTGTTTGCGGTCAAGCGACCTGATCGCTTCTTTCCAGTCCTGAACGCTGTCATGCCTGACCAGAATGGCATTCTCTCCGTTCAATATCTCTCTGATAGCGGGAAGATCCGATGCGATAATCGGTTTTTTGCTTGCCATATATTCGAAGATTTTCAAGGGGGACATGACGCTGCACGTATCTTCTCTGCCATCAGCCACTGCGACCACATCCTGATACGGTGCAAGCAGGATATCGCAGTTGTTCCGGTACTTGGATACATTCCTGGGGGGGACATGTCCGTGAAAAAAAACGTGTTTCCAATTCGTCTTGGAATTCCAGTACCTGATGTCCAACTCTGTTCCCCCGATGATGTGAAAGTCCACGTCGTCCATCTCTTCTGCCAGGTGGATGATGATATCTATGCCCCTGCCCGGATACAGGTGGCCGACATATCCGACCTGGAGCATATCTTTTCTCCCAGGCCAATCCGGCATCGGTGAGAAATCATCGATGGGATCTGCTCCATCAGGAGCAACGATGATCTTCTCGTGCGGGAACAATCTTTCATTTACGCACATGCGCTTCAATGCACTGGTAATAGCAACAATCCTTTCCAGCTTTAAGTCCCTGGCAAGTCTCTGGAACAGGGCATGATCTCGGGTGCTCCTTTCCCACACGGGGAAATGCAGTTCGAACCGTGTAGGATGGTCGCTCTTCAGAGCGTGGACGCACCCCATGAGGTGTCTGCCATAGACAAGATCTGGTCCGAACATTTTCAGCTCTCGTCTGACATAGTAGCTGTAGACCCAGTCTCTACCCCTGACATTCGGATACGGGAGGTGACGTATTGGAAATCGTTCCGTGATGCCGTAGTATCCATACACATCAGGTATCCCGGGTTCCTTGTCTTTTGCCCTGTGCGGGGAAAGGAGCAGCACGTCATGGCCTTCTCGTCGGAATGCCCCGCACATCTTCATGACATTGATACTGTTCGCGGTACGCGAGGGAATCACGGAATTGGAGATGTATGCAATTTTCACGGGCCAAACTCGTGTGCTATGATTCTGGAGAGTTCAGCATGGTATCTCTCCAGGGAATAGTTACGCCCGGCAATGCGAGCACTCTCTTTGCCCATGGAGACTAGGAGGTCCCTGACCCAGGACTGGAGGAATTCTCACCCGTGAGATGAGATTGAGGAGCACTTTCTGGATGCTGATTCTCCAGACACGTTCCTTGAGACGATAGAGGGGATCCTGTGTGTAGCGAATGATCTTTTTATTGGAGTGTCTCCCGAGCGATGCGACCGCACCATACTGGTTCGTGTGGAATCGGAGGGCGACAAATAGGAATCTCATGCTGGGAACAAGAGATCGTAGGGAAGCGACAGTCTTTGCTGAAGGGCAGCTGTACCTGAGAGACCTGACTCATGCAGGAGAACACGATAGTGCCTAATGGTTTCGTGAGGATGAATCGTTCCTGATTCTGTTCCATCATTCACCACGAGTACAACGTTCATATGACGAGTGCTCATGTCCTATGATAATCTGTGTGAAAGCGTCTTGAGGGGTTCGTACTTCGGCATCTGAAAGATTCTCTCGGTCCTGTTCCCCTGGTCGTATGGATCCCCGTAGTCAGGGTCTTGGCCGCTGTAGTTGTAAACATACGTGACCCGGTAGAGGTGTCGACTGTGCTGACCTGCAAGTTCCTGCAGCGAGATATGAAATGCCTTGTCATCTCCACTGATGAAAAAATCTCCGGTTTCGGGATCGATGAGGCTCTCTTCCCTCAGGTGGGTGAAAAGCTCCTGCCTGAATGAATGCAGTGCTCTCCCATATGCCCTGTTCTCTCTGAAGGTGTTGGTCCTGACAACCTGTTGAGGGATGGGAAATGGCTTAATGAGCCTTCCCTTCGATGTAATCAGGGAATTATAAGTCATCCAGACGTCAGGGTTCTGGTAGACTTTGTTCAAATAAGAGATCACCCCTCTGTCTGGAAGCCAGTCATCGCCGTTGAGTTCGCAGATTATTGATCCATGTGGTGCCAGCCTGAACCCCTTGAGATTATTGAAACACCCTCCTTTCCAGGTGGTGTTCTTGATGAATTCGACATTGTGGCCAGGATGAGAGTGCATCCACTTCTCGATCATCTCCGGCGTGGAATCCTCAGATGCATCGTCGATCATCACATGTCGGGTAAGTGCCCTTGAATACCTTTGCTGGTAAACTGAGTCCAGGCACCTGATGCAGTCCTCCCCGGCATTTTTCTGGGAGGATACTACATAGAACACATTATTTTTACTAACCTTCGTGCATAGAAGGCCGGCAGCCTCACCAAGAGAACAGAGTTTTACCTTGAGAGGAAGAGCCGATTCTTTGATGAGGTTCAGGATAGGTCTCGAATTGAGTGCCAAAGAGGGGGCTACCTTTTTGATGAAATGAGGGCTTCCGATGCAGCCTTGAGAAAAGGGGGATTATGCGGATGCATTCTTCCTTATGCACTTTCCTGCAGCGCCAAAGAGTGTGCCGATATTTTTTGCCTGGGGTCTAAAGACATCGATGATCCAATTTTGGATGAAGTACTCCCCTCTGAATAACCGCTTCGTGGATGGGATAAGGGTATAGATGGCATCGTAGACCATGATCTTGAAGAGCCTGAAGAAATTTATGGCTGAAGTCTCTTTTCCAATGCTTATCCAGGAAACCTTTCCCCGCTGAAAAGCAGAGGAGAGGAACCACCACACATGCATCTTGTAGGAGGGGACGAGGTGCTCTATGACAAGATCAGGATCGTACCCGATGCGGTACCCTGCATCCCTGAGCCGATTCTGAAGGTAGGTCTCTTCCCCGTACGACACGGTTTCCCCATTCATACCGAGGAAAGGGGGGAATCCATCGAGGTGGTTGAGAACGGATTTTTTGATAACCATCACCCCTCCGCTGATGAAGCCTTTTTCAAGGATTCCCACATGGGATTGGTTAATGCTGCTCGACCCGTACTCATCTCTGTACCATGCTGGTTTCCCATATCTGTACCAGGGGACGTATCTGCCACCGAAGCAGTCGAAGTCAAAGGTGTCGATGACAAGCAGGATACGCTCCACAAAGTTTCCAGGTGCCAGTGCGTCGTCGTCGATATACGCGATCCATTCTGTCCGGGATTCATTCGACCCCCGGTTTCGCGCACGGCTCAATCCCTGCTGTGCTTCAGAGACGAGCCTGAAGTTTTCACGGGTGGAAACGAATTGGGAGACCTGTGCGCAGGTATCGTCAGTGGAATTGTTGTCAACTACGATGACCTCATAGTCCTTCGGTGCAGCAGACTGATTTGCCAGAGATTCAAGGCATTCCATGAGAATGGATGACCTGTTGTAGGTGCAGACTATAACAGAAAGACGAACAGTGGTTTCAGGTTTCTCTGATCTGTTCATGTATCAACCTGTCGAAAAAAAATCATGCAGATATGGTGTCAGTTTCAGAGGTTCCACTTCTGGTCCAGAACCTCTCGGTATAAATCTACCAGATCTCTCACGACCCTCTCCGGCCTGAGGTGCTCGATTCTCTGTGCAGCATTCTGACCCATGAGTTGAAGCGTGTGTTCATCCAGCGCAAGGGCTTTCTCAATGGTTTTTCTCAGTGATTCCGAATCGTCTATGGAGCAGAGAAAGCCGTTTACGTTGTTCTCTATGAGCTGTTCGAAACTTGCCCCCAATGTTCCGATAACGATTTTCCCCAGGGCCATGGCCTCTATGCAGGTATTTGGCAGGTTGTCCACTTTAGAGGGAAGTACCACCAGATCGGCGCCTTGAATAATCGGATACAGCTGCGGGATAGGCATGATGCCCAAGTACAATACACGAGCCCGATGAGATCCCGCCATTTCCCACACATGCTGCATCATGGACTGTCCCTGAAATCCCATGTCTTTTCCCAGAAACACGAAATGGAGGTGGGGGTAGGTACTCAGAAGATCGTGAATGATCTCTGCAAGGGTATCAATTCCCTTCAAAACTCCGAGCGAGCCGAACGTGAGGATATAGTGCTTATCAGACAGCAGATCCCGAAACGGCTGGACGTCTAAGGGGCCATCGGGAATCAGGTAGGGGCTCTCTAGTACAGTGACATGTTTTCCGATCCCCCGCTCTACATGACGGGCAATGAGGGAGCTGGGAGCGAGTATCCGATCTGCATTTTTTACGGAACGAGTGTCAAGGTAGTGGAGGAGACGTCGAGCCAAACTCCTCTTTCGGTTGTATCCCTTGTCGAGGATTTCCTGAACACTGGACAGACGGATGACCGATGGGACAGTCTTTGCCCTGAACAGGGCGGTGGCTGTGTAGCTGGCATATTGTACAATATCGATGTGCTCCTTTGAATGCAATTGGAGCAGTTTTTCATTCAGTTTCCAGCTCTGCCACACCCACCTGAGGGCTGTGTTCATCTGTCTGACGACAGGGATGCGAGAGAGAAAATTTTCCCATGGGGCAGTTGCCTGTACCCGGTAGACAGGGATGCCCCGATCTTCGATATACCCATCCCTCTCTGCTGCCACAATCACGATCGGGTGGTGATGGAGGGCGAGAAGACCCTGAGCGACCCGAGACAGGTAGTTCGCGAGGCCCCCATGGAAATTTGGTTCAGTGATATATTCCGGTGTGATGAAAGCGATGTTCACTCTGACGCTTTTCCTGATATAGATGCAATGAAGTCTTCCACGTGAGCGTCTTCAGGCCAAACATGCCCTTCGTGCCACTTCAGGTCCCGATCCCAGTAGCCGGGGCACTCGTAGACAGCGCTGCTTAAATAACAGTAGCTGATCTCGTTCAGCAGCATCTTCCCGTTCTGGCCCACAAGGAAATCATACGCCATGCTCTGGAACGTGTTCTTCAAGGAAATGTCGTGTGCAATTTTTAGTGCATCGAGGGGTATTTTGTTCGGATCGTGGTCGATATGACCGCTGCCGGAAGCACGAAAGTCACCCTCCCGATTGTATCGGATGAACCCGAATGCCCTGTTACCAATCACGGTGATTCTGATATCGTGTGGGTTGCCCGGGATGAATTCCTGGAGGTAGATATAGTTTTTCTGCGGTATAAAATACCCCGATAACGGTGGATATTTCCCGATGAATGTATACCTGAGGCCATAAAAGACTCTGCGTACCAGGTCAAGGAAGTCTTTTCTCGTTTTCAGGGTATACTTTTTTTCATATTCATTCATGGTGTAGGGGAAGATTCCTTCGTGGAACATTCTCCGTGCAAATGTCATGGCCTCTTTTCTGGTGTCGATTCTCATGACATTGGCTGATCCCGCACCAACGGATAATTTGAACACAACGGGGTAGGTGCACGAACTCAGAAAATCAAAGGCATCAGAGAGCTTCCAGAAAACCCAGGACTTCACCCGAGGGGCCTGGATTGATTCGAGGAGATAGTGCTGTGCTACCTTTTCGTCGTAGTGCCAGCAGGTATGCAAGTCAGGAAATACCGGGATGCCAAGTCCGTACTCAATGGCAGGGAGAATTTTTAGAGCTGTCTGTTTGTCATCGGGGGAGTGGAACCAGTGCCACATAACGCCGTGGGCTGTCCTGATCTGGTCCATGCTGCCCTGTTCAAGGAGGTTCATTCTCAGTACTTGAATGCCGTGATCTTCCAGAGAGGCGATCCATCGCGAGGCAAAGCTTTTTTCCGGGGTTTGTGGATCTGTGTGTACAGCGATTTTCATATCATCATGATTTCTTGATTTCATCAGTATGTGAACGGTGTCCAAGTATTGTCCAGATCTGATTTCTGAAGTATTCGAGGTTCCTGACTTATAACCACACAGTTATCCGGAACATCTTGTGATACTGTGGTATTGGCTCCAATCCTACAATTGTTGCCAATTGTAACTTTCCCGATTATTGTTGCCCCGGCTCCAATGTAACAATTATCACCAATTTGGGGAGCCCCTTGTCCTTTGCTATCTGGAAGCGTGTTCGACCCAATAATTACGTTTGGAAAGATAATGCAACCCCTCCCAACGCTTGCTCCGCCGCTTATATAAATACCATTGAATCCATGTGGAAGAATTGGTTCTGATCTCAGAGAAGTTGTATATCCGATAAAAAAACCGAATTTTCTCATATAACTATTGCAAACAATGTATAAGAATTCTCTTGCATTTTTATCGCGTTGTTCGAGCATCTTGATTCTTGTTCGCCAGAATCCTCTATTCCACCAGATGAATATCTGCGGGAAAAGATCACCCAAAATGAAAATCGGCTTGAGAATAATCCTATTCATCCTGAATTCCCGAAACATTGTAACGATAAATGACATAACCAACCATATTGATTAAACAT
>DSBG01000146.1 GCA_011046135.1 Deltaproteobacteria bacterium | reverse complement strand
GTTATATGTCTGGAGAGTATTCAATAGGTGTGCCAAGAAATGATCACCACATCGAATCCATGACCGAAAACATCCAGTCCGACCGGAGAGCCCTGGTACACGGAGCCATGAGCGAACCTTTTTCATGGAGATACTATCCCTCGAAACAGCGAGGCTCTTTCATGGGGGCCGCATTCACAGGGGCCTCATTCAGAACTCGCTGACCCTCTCATTCCCGGATGATTCTCCAGGTGCCTGCTCAGCATTGAAAACATCCGCTGGGCACTTGTAACGTATTGTAAAAAAATCGGAAAGCGTGCATGATGTGTATCAAACGTGGTACAGGGTTATGTCATGTCACAATGGTTTGCGAGCCATGGGTACAAGGGAGCACAGTGTACACGGGGATTCACGAACCATGGAAGTTTCCTTCTTGTACCACCCCCTACGTGCGGTATTGCCACGATGCGCCGATGCAACGGTGAAGAATCCTCGACGAACCCCATTCCCTGAGGGCGCCACGGAACATTCTGTGCTTTTCTTCGGAGGTATTCAATCGCTCGAAGGATCTGCGGGTCGTTATACGGCGAGACCACCTAGTCCGTATAGGATATCTGGTACTTCTTCATCTTCTTGTACAGGAGCGTTCTGTGAATGCCGAGTTTCCTTGCCGCATCCGACTTGTTTCTGGTTTCTTTGAGTGCCTTGATAATGGCCTTCTTCTCCGCATTGAACTGCTCATCTCTCAGGAAAAAGATCGGAGGCTCCGGGATTCTCTCACGGGTTCTCCGCAGATGGAATGGGAGGTCTGAAGCGAGGATGGTGTCTCCCTCCAGGGATGACAGTGCACGCTCCAGCACATTGACGAGCTCGCGCACATTTCCTGGCCAGTCGTACGACACGAGGATCTTTTCCGCATCGGGGTCGACGGTCACCTCCGAAAATGTGGCTTCCTGCGCCATCTTTTCCAGGAGATGACCGGCCAGGGGAAGAATGTCTTCCCTGCGCTCCCTCAAGGGCGGTATGTGCAGATGGATCACGTTCAGGCGGTAGAAGAGATCAGTGCGGAACTTTTCCTGGGATATGAGGTCGTCGAGATTCTTATTGGTGGCAGCAATGACACGGAAATCCGAACGGATGATCCGTGTGCCACCAAGGCGCTCGAAGTCTTTTTCCTCAAGGACCCTGAGCAGTTTTGGCTGCATCTCCAGAGGCATGTCACCGATCTCGTCGAGAAAGAGCGTGCCTCGATTGGCGATCTCGAACTTGCCGGGCTTGCCTTCTGCCTTGGCACCGGTGAACGCGCCTCGTTCGTACCCGAACAGTTCGCTCTCGATCAGATCCTTGGGAATCGCGGCGCAGTTGATCCGCACAAAGGGATAGAGCCGTCGACAGCTCGCATGGTGGATTGCCTGGGAAAAGAGTTCCTTCCCGGTCCCGCTCTCTCCCGTGATGAGCACGGGGAAGTTGTTTGCAGTTGCCTTGAGGGCATCTTTCTTGAGGTTCTGAATTGCCTTGGAGCTGCCGATGATGCTCTCGAGTGTGTATTTCGTCGAGCGCAGGTTCATGAGTTCCTGCTCGTAAAATTTTATCTTCGATTCCAGATGTGAGAGTTTTTTTGCGAGCTTTCCCAGGTCCCGCACATCCTTGAACATGACATGACCGAATACCGCGATGACCTTCCCGTTTTTTCTCAAGGGGATGCGCTGGACGATCATGTCCTGGCCTTTGATGCGCTGCACCTGGTTGATTTCAGGGATGCCGGTTTTCCCCACGATGTGCATGCGCGAATTTTCCACGGCTTCGGTGCAGTGTTTCCCGATCTGCTGCTCCGGATCCATGCCGAGAAATTCACCGTAGGGTTTGTTGAAGAGCAGGATGTAGCCATCTGCATCAGTGACCATGATCCCGTTGTAGAAATTGTCGAATACGAGCTTGAAGAGTTCGAGCTGATCGAGCAGCAGGGATGCCTCTTCCTGAGAGGGGATTCCTGAAAGAGACGGCTTGTCAGAAAGAATGCGCGGACGATTCTTCACTACCCCCTACCCCTTACACCTTACCCTAGTAAATGTGTATCAAACTGTCAACATGTATCTGATCAGATACATTCCGCAGCGTAACACGTCTTGTTGTTTTGACACCTCTCTTTCATGTTCTGCAGCCCCACAATGTCGTCTTATGGTGGTTCTGTATAGCATTTATCAGGACCGAGAAAGCGCCGTCAGAGGGTCTCCCCTCTTGAAAATGTGGCTCAATCCCACATGATACCACGAAGGTGTGACTCCTGGATGGGCAATGCAGCGTTTCCGGATTGGTCTGATATTTGCTTTTCCTTTTTTCAATACAGGAGTAGGATCGTGCCAGTGGCCCTGGCACGGACATTGGCGTTGAGATTTTGATTCACTGATGTGGGGAGTTCTTTCCAGGGCAACGAAGTCTCTGCGCGACGGGTAGTTTGCAGGTCAAAAAACCAAGGAGGTAGTCGTTATGAAAAAAACCGGTTTTCTTATAGGGATGATCGCAGTCCTGAGCATGTGTTTCCTGATCGCCTCACCTGCCAGTGCCAAGGAGCGATGGAGAATGACATCCACATGGCCTCCCTCAATCGACTTCATCGATGTGGACAAGGCCTTTGTCGAGAAAGTCAACCATCTCTGCGGTGACAAGCTCGAGATCAAGTTCTTCTCGGGTGGAAGCCTCATGCCGTCTTACGAGGTGTTCGATGCAGTGGGCAAGGGCACCATCCAGGCCTCTGGCGACTGGCCCAACTACTGGGCCGGGAAAGACACCGTATTCGACACCCTGGGATCCTTTCCCATGGGGCTCACGCCCATCGACTACATGGTGTGGTACTACCATGGCGGCGGCAAGGCCATCTATGACGAGGCGTATGGCAAGTTCAACATGATGTATTTCGTCTACGGGGTCACCACCATGGAGTGCGGCCTGCGGAGCAACAAGCCCATCAACTCCCTGGCAGACCTCAAAGGCATGAAGATCCGCATGTCCGGCATGCACCAGGGCAAACTCCTCCAGGATCTCGGGGCCGCTCAGACAGCCATGTCCGGCCAGGAGATCTACCAGGCCCTGCAGAAGGGCGTGGTGGATGCAGCCGAGTTTTCCAGC
Organism: Deltaproteobacteria bacterium; assembly: GCA_011046135.1. Classification (GTDB taxonomy): domain Bacteria; phylum Desulfobacterota; class Desulfomonilia; order UBA1062; family UBA1062; genus DSBG01. The sequence goes on along the minus strand of DSBG01000146.1, from coordinate 3,558 downwards.
CCGTCAACTGACTGGGGTATGGGCTTTCAGGAGGTGACCAAGTACTGGGCAGCACCTGGCTGGCACCAGCCCGCATCGGTCCTGGGCGTCATGATCAACAAGAAGGCATGGGAGAAGCTCGATGCTGAAACCCAGAGGAACATCGAGATCGCTGCACAGGCAAATGCCATGGAGCAGACCACGAAACTCTTCTACCAGGCCATCGAATACACCCAGAAGTTCATCGACAAGGGAATCACCATCACCACCTACAGCCAGGAGGACCTGGATACCATCGAGAAGCTCATCAAACCGCACACCGAGGCATCCGCAGCAGCGAATCCGCTCTTCAAGAAATCCATGAAATCCCAGGTGGAATACCGGAAGGCCTTTGCGAAATGGCGCGAAATGGAGGGACCCTTCAGCTTCGGGTTCAACCCCAAGATCTATCCTGAACTCGACTGACAGGAAAGATAACACCTACGAGACGGAGGGGGTATCCTCCTCCGTCCTGCACCCTTGATTTGTACAAGGTTGCACGTAGCATATTCTATGCACGTCATCCGGTGTTAGCAGCATTGAGTCTTTGTATTTTCATCAAAAAAGGGGAATCCAGCAGGACAAGACGTTTCACCACTGACAGCAGGAGAATCAAGCACAGGCAACAGTTAACACAGGAGGTGGTAAGAGGTGAAATCATTGGTCAAAGTTATCGATTCAATCAGCGAGTGGACGGGCAGGATCTTCGGCTGGGTCATTGTGCCGCTGGTGCTCCTGACGGTCATGGAGGTCATCCTCCGAAGGTTCCTGAACGCGCCAACGATCTGGAGCTTCGAGGTGCTCAAGCAGCTCTTTGCCCTGCACTTCATGATCGTTGCCGCGTATGCCCTGCTCTACCGGTCCCACGTGGCAGTTGATGCGGTTACCATGCTGTTCTCGGAGAAAACAAAGGCAATTCTGGACATCATCACGTACTTCATCTTTTTCTTCCCGTTCTGCCTGGTGTGCATCTGGCAGGGATATTCTTTTGCAGCACGGTCCTGGGCCATGAAGGAAACCTCCTGGAGCGTGTTCGCACCTCCGCTCTACCCCATCAAGACCGTCATTATCATCACCTTCGCCCTCCTCGTACTCCAGGGGATATCCGAGGTGATCAAGCGGGTGTATCTCATAAAGGGGGTGAAGCTATGATGGACCTGAGCCCTGAACTCTTGACCGTTCTCATGTTTGCAGGCCTCCTCATCGGCCTGTTTCTTGGGCACCCGCTGGCATTCGTGCTCGGCGGTCTTGCCGTGATCTTTGGGTACATCGGCTGGGGGCCGTCGGTCTTCTATATCTTCATGAACCGCATCTGGGGGACCATGGACAACTACGTCCTGCTCGCCATACCGCTCTTCATCTTCATGGCCCAATTCCTCGACCGGTCAGGGGTGGCTGAAGACCTCTTCAGCGCTCTGCGCTACCTCATGGGGCAGACCCGCGGGGGAATCGGCCTGGCCGTGATCGGGGTCTCCACCGTGTTTGCCGCCTGTACCGGGATCATCGGGGCATCGGTGGTCACCATGGGACTCCTGGCACTGCCCATGATGAGGAAGTACGGCTATGACGAGAAGATCTCCTACGGTGCCATCTGCTCCGGTGGATCCCTGGGAATCCTGATCCCGCCAAGCATCATGCTCGTGGTCATGGCCAGCGAGGCCACCCTTTCTGTTGGAAAACTCTTTGCCGGTGCCGTGATCCCGGGTTTGATCCTGGCTTTCCTCTACATGCTCTATGTGGGCATCCGCTGCGTGATCAACCCTGAGCTCGGCCCCCCCATCAGCAAAGAGGAACGGGCATCGGTCACCAATTTCCAGGTGTTCAAGATGGTGATGAAATCCCTGGTCCCCCCTGCGATCCTGATCCTGGGTGTTCTGGGTTCCATCTTCTTCGGCATCGCCACCCCCACCGAGGCAGCAGGGGTCGGTGCTTTCCTGGCTTTCCTCATGGTGATCGGCTACAGGAGGTTCACCTGGAAGGGATTGTACCAGGCAGTCATGCAGACAGCCAAGTCCAACGCCATGGTCATCATCATTCTGTGCGGCGCCACCTGCTTCACCGGGGTGTTCCTCGGCATCGGCGGGGGTGATGTGGTCACGGATTTCGTCAACGGGCTTGGCCTTGGTAAGTGGGGGACCTTCTGGGTCATGCAGCTCATCGTCCTGGTGCTGGGCGCATTCCTCGACTGGATCGGGATCGTGCTCATCTGCTTCCCGCTCTTCCTGCCCATTGCTGCACAGCTCGGATTCGACCCCATCTGGTTCGTGATCTGCATGGCGGTCAACCTGCAGGCATCCTTCGTGACCCCGCCCTTCGGCTATGCCCTGTTCTACATAAAGGGTGTGGACCCGGACAACATCAACATCAGGGATGTCTACCTGGGGATTATTCCCTTCGTGTTCCTGATCGTTATCGGTCTTGCCATTGTTACGTATTTCCCCCAGACCGTGCTGTGGCTGGGCAGTTTCGTCGGTGACTAACCCTGGAGAGGTGAACCACAAGGGAGGTGAACCATGAAGCGATCATTGTTCAAACTGGGTTTTTCGTTCATGGTGCTCGTTGCAACAGGGATCTGTGCACCGGGCATGAGCGCCTCAGCGAATGAAGCCTACCACCTCGGGGTTGCCCTGGGTCTCTCCGGTCCGGGATCCCTGTACAGCCAGGAAGGGCTCAAGGGCACGGAACTCGCGGTGGAGGAGATCAATGCCCAGGGAGGGTTCCTTGGGAAACATCCGATTCAGCTTTTTGTGAGGGACACCCTCACCCAGCCCGATGCCGGGGCCAACAAGGTGAGGGAGCTTGTCCAGGAGGACCGGGTGCGCTGTGTGATCGGCACGTATTCCAGCGCGGTGGCCATTGCAATCAAGCCCGTCTGCAGGGAAAACCGCGTACTCCACATCGCGGCCATCAGCAATTCCGAAACCATTACCAAAGATGATTTCAGCCCGTACACGTTTTCCGTGGTGCCGAATTCATACATGCAGGCCAAGGCTGTTGCCCTGGCCGTGGAGGAGTTTTCCCGGGAAAAAGGATGGTCCCAGTATGTCACCCTTGCCTCTGACTACGAGTGGGGGCGCTCTACCCAGGAGAACTTCGTCGAGATTCTCAAGCAGATAGTACCTGAGATCAAACTCAAGGAGGAATTCTGGCCAGCCCTGGGTGAGACCGAGTTCTATCCTTACATCAGGAAGATGATCGTGGAAAAGCCGGACTTCATCTATGGGTCTCTTGCCTCCAAGGACAATGAGTACTGGCTCAACCAGGCAAAGACCTTCGGCCTGTTCGAACTCGTTCCCTATCAGGGGTCCCTCATCAGCGTCTCGGAGCTGATCGCCATGGGAGATCAGCTGCCCAGGGGGGTGATCGGCCTGACCCGAGCACCGTTCTTTGCCCACATGGACGAACCCATGATGAGCACCTTCGTGAAGAACTACCTGGGGAGACATGGACAGTATCCGAGCGACTGGGCCGTGCTGCACTACGATGCGGTCTATGCCCTGAAACAGGGGATCGAGAAGGCTGGCTCCATCGAGAGCCCTG
>DSBG01000037.1 GCA_011046135.1 Deltaproteobacteria bacterium | reverse complement strand
TGAAGTGGGGATTCTCATCGGGCCCGAGGGAGGCTTCTCGCCTTCAGAGATGGCCATGATCCTCGGTGCGGGCTTCACGCCCGTGAGTCTGGGCAACACGACACTGCGCTCTGTCACCGCCGCACTCTATGCGGTGGGTGTCCTCGCCCAGGAGTGAGCACCTGAAGGAGCAGGTTTTGCCTTCCCGTCCCGAGTCGAGCTAGTCCTTCTGTGCTTCCAGCCTTGCCAGGAGTTCTTGAGCCTTGTCTTTGCCATCAAAGGCATGGGTGGACTCGAGGGCCTTCTTCACATACCCGATCGCATCTTTTGTCCGGTTGAGATCCGCCAGGGCAAGGGCCATGTGATAATTCAGGGCAGGGTCTTCGGGAAGCTTGTCCAACGCGAGCCTGAACTGCCCCAGGGCATTTTCCGCCAGGCCTTTTTTCAGGTAGACATACCCCAGGGTGTCCGCGATCCTGGGATCTTCCGGGAAGGAGTCCTTCGCAATCTGGGCAAGTTGCAGGGCCCGGTCGAACTCACGTTCCCGCCCTTCCTCGGCGAGGATCCAGGCCAGGTTGTTTGCAGCCAGGGCATGCCGGGGATTCTTTTCCAGGATGTAGGTATACACCTTCTTCGCCTCCTGGATCTTTCCCTCACGCTGCTCGATCAGCGCCAGCATGATGGCTGCCTGCAGGTCATCAGGATTAGTGTTCAGGATGTTCTGGTATTCTTTCGAGGCGTCTTTCGCCATGTTGTTCCGGGTGTAGTACTGGGCAAGGCCGTGGTAGAGGTATGTCTGGTCGGGGGCGAGGCTGATGGCCTTCTTGATGTGGTCGAGGGCTGCATTCTTCTGATCGTCCGCCTCCAGCAGGCCCGAGAGCAGCATGTGGCAGAACGCGGTGTTGGTCTGCGCGCAGGTGTTCGACAGTTTTGTGATCGTGTCTTTCCTGCCAATCTGGGCAGGGGCGATGATGGCATAGAGCCTGAGGGCCTCTGGATTGTCCGGGTAGAGGCCCCGTGCCGTGTCCGCGCTCTGATAGGCATTGGCCTTATACCCCTTGGCCACGGCCAGCAGAATCTCTGCATGCAGGGTGGGCCAGGCCTTGGGCGCCACCTTTTTCAGATCGACGAGAAACGAGTCTGCCTCTGCCGTGTTCTCCATCCGCAGGGAGGAGATGGCGCCCACGTAGAGGAGTTCGGGCGACCTGATGTTGTTTCTGACGAGGAGGTTCACTTCATCCAGGGCACCCCTGTATTCGCCCTGTGAGAAGAGGATCTTTGCCATCATAACGTGGAGAGAGACATCGTTGGGGTTTTCTTTGAGAGAGGCGTCCACAAGCTCCCTGGCCTTCTTGATGTCCCCCTTGAGGATGAATGCCTGTGCTGAGGTTGTCGCCACATCCGGCCTCGTGGGGATGGATTTCAGGAGTACATCCATCACCTCGATGGCCTTCGCGCTGTCTTTCTCGTCGATATGGATCTGTGCCAGGAGAATCCGGGGGGGGATTGCCGTTGTGTTGCGTGCAACGGTCTGTGCCAGGATCTTCTTCGCTGCATCCCGCTGGCCTTTTTCAAGCAGGAGCTGGGAGACCATGGTCTGTGTCTGGGTGGTGTCGTCGAGATCCCGTGCCTTCTGTGCAGCGGTCAACGCGCCATCCAGGTCGCCCCTCTGCCGGAGAACCGATGACTCCAGCATGAGCGGTTCGGCTTTTGAGGGAAACTTCGCTTTGAGCTCGCTCATCTGGCCGGCAAAGAGATCGTCCATTCGGTGGCTTGCATAGAAGCGTGCCAGGGAAACCCCGACATTCACGTTGTCTGCATCGACCCGGTATGCATCCTCGGCCCATTTCTTCGCCTGTTCGAGATCCTTGTTGAACACGTGGATGTCGCTCGCCAGGAACCTGATCTTCGTCGAAGAAGGGTAGAGGACTGATCCCTTTGAAACCAGGTCAAGGGCATCGTTCACTCTGCCCAGGGCGATGTACATCTGGGAAAGGTTGATGAGCGCCTCTTCCGTGGGATCCGTGTCCTTGATGATCTCCTCCATGATGCCCACGGCCTTTTCCCGCTCCCCGCTCAGGAACAGGGACTGGGCGAGAATCTCCCTGGCCATGAGGTTGCCGGAATCCAGGTCGAGGATCGAAGTGGCCTGTTCGATGGCCAGGTCATACCTCTTGGAGAGCAGGAGCATGGATGCGAGGTACTGGCGGGAGGGCACATTTCCGGGATCTGCATTGGACGCTCTCAGAAAGGCATTGTACGCTTCCTGGGGTCGCTGCAGCTTGAGCTGGGCTTCACCCAGACTGATGAGTGTTTCTACGTCATCGGGGGATATCTGCAGGGCGTTCTGATACTGAATGGCGGCCTCTGCATACTTTTCCGCCTCCACATAGCTCCTGGCGCTCGCAAGGTAGGCATCTCTTTTTTCTTCCGGACTCTTGGTGCAGCCGGTGATCAGGCTCAGGGATACAAAAAGGATCAGACAGGCTGTAAAGAAGTTCTTCATACGCCCTCCCATTCAACGAATGAGCGTAGAGTAGCACAGTTGTGCGCAAAGGGAAAGGATTCCGCCGGGCAGGCGGCTGTGACAACGCAGGAAATGCGACCCCCGGGACCCGAGCCGGAGGTTTCTTTTTCTTGAGAAACACAGCGAACTGTTGCTATGGATAACAAGAGGTCTTTTGCTGTGGAAAACAGGGACAGGTGAGAAAATATTCCTGTGGGCAGTGTTAAGATTCGAGTGTCTGCGTGACGATGTAGGGAATAACGGAAAGAAGGGACAATGAGGAGAAGTGTTTTGCCAGCATCGGTGCTGTTCCTTGCAGACCTGTGTGTTGCCAGCGGGTCTGTGTACCTCGCGAAAATCATCCAGCGGTACCTGCCGGAATTGAGTCTTCCCGATGAGCATCTCTGGATAAAGGCCATTGTTTTTGCGGCAGTTATGCTGACCAGCATGTACTTCCAGGATCTGTACAACTGGAAATACTGGAAAAACGTCTCGGGGCTGAGTTCTTCGATTCTCCTGGGCGGAGGTGTCGCCCTCATCGTTCTGGCCCTGGCCTATTTCATCATTCCTCCGGTGGGGCTCGAACGTGACCTGCTCCTGATGTCCCTGGGTTCAACGCTCACCATCGCGTTTTTCCTGCGCTGGATATACCTCAAGCTCATGCACACAGCCTATGCGGGCCTGCGCGTGGTTATCCTGGGAGACGGAGACAATGCCAAGTTTCTCCTCACAGAGATCAGGGGCGGAGGCTACCCGATCTTCTTCGAAGGATATGTGGGCAGAAACAACTGGGATCTCGCCTCCCGCTGCCTTGGCGATGTGGATGATCTCTCTTCGGTCATCGAAAAGGTCGACCCCGATATCCTGGTGGTCGCTCCTGACGGATGGCGGGGGACTCTGCCAGTGGACGATCTCCTGCACATCAAGCTCTCGACCTGTGACGTGATCGATGGTCCGACCTTCTACGAGCAGATAACCGGCAAGCTCCTCGTGGAAGAGCTTCGCCCCAGCTCCATCATCTTCACCGAGGGGTTCATGAGCTCACCGTTCCAGGATTCCCTCAAGCGTGGCTTTGATCTCGTTTTATCTCTGACAGGATTTATCGTCACTCTGCCCATCATGCTGATCACCGCCCTTGCCATCAGGCTGGACACCCCGGGCCCCATTTTCTACCTCCAGCCACGGGTGGGCAAAGACGGCAAAGACTTCAAGGTGATCAAGTTCCGCTCCATGTACCAGGATGCAGAAAAAAACGGGCCCCAGTGGGCATCGGAAAATGACCCGAGGGTCACCCGGATAGGAAGAATCATCAGGAAGGTACGCATCGATGAACTCCCTCAGTTTATCAACGTGATCAAGAACGACATGAGCTTTGTCGGTCCACGGCCCGAGAGGAGATTTTTCGTGGATCAGCTCGAGAAGATCATCCCCTTCTACGTCCTGCGCATGCACGCCAAGCCCGGCATCACCGGGTGGGCGCAGATCAACTTTTCCTACGGCGACACCATCGAAGATGCCAAGGAAAAACTCAAATACGAACTCTACTACATGAAGCACCGATCCCTGTGGCTCGATCTGCTGATTATCTTTCAGACCCTCAAGGTCGCCCTCAAGGGGAGGGGATCGCAGTAAGCACGCCGATGGGATACCGGCCGTGAACAGGGAGGTTCACGGAAGGGCGATGTTTTCGAACCGTCCAACAATCAGGTCCTGTCTTCGGGGGCCGTTGTCAGGAATTCGGAACCATCACCAGCAGCCCGGGTTAGAGGGTGCTGAGGATCATGGGGCCGTTCGAGGTGACGGCGATGCTGTGTTCGAAGTGGGCCGAGAGCGATCTGTCTGCGGTGACCGCTGTCCACCCGTCTTTGAGGATGAGGACCTTCCATGTTCCGGCATTGACCATGGGCTCGATGGCAAGCGTCATTCCCTCCCGGAGAAGGGGGCCGGTGCCCTTTTTCCCGAAGTTCGGAATCTGGGGCTCCTCGTGCATCGACCTGCCGATGCCATGACCCACGAAATCCCTCACCACGGAGAAGCCACGAGATTCCACCACCTCCTGAACAGCGGCCGAGATGTCGAAGAGGTGGTTTCCCGGCACTGCCTGGCCGATACCCTCGGTGAGGGCACGCTCTGTCGCCTTCATGAGATCCTGGGCCTTGCTGGAAACGCTGCCCACGGCAAAAGTGCGTGCCGAGTCTGAGTAAAAGCCCTTGTAGAGCGCGCCCACATCGATGCTCGCAATGTCCCCGTCTCTGAGCGGTCTCTGTCCGGGGATCCCGTGAACCACCTCTTCGTTGATCGAGGTGCACAAGGTTGCAGGAAACCCCCGGTACCCCTTGAATGCCGGTACGGCATTGTGGGAACGGATGAACAGCTCCGCTTCCCGGTCGAGCTCTTCGGTGGTGATGCCCGGCTGTATCATGGGCTCGAGGTGCTGGAAGAGCAGCGCGATGATGCGGTTTGCCTCACGCATGACGGCGATTTCTTCCTGGTTTTTCAGGATGATCATCTACTTGTCGAGGACCTTCTTCAGGGGATATTCAATGATGCCCCGCGCTCCTGCCTTCAGCAGCTCGGGGATGAGGTTGCGCGAATGAGTCTCGTTGATGATGATCTCGAGGGAGAACCACTCGGGATCGTGGAGCGTGGACACCGTGGGAGAGGTGAGCGCCGGGAGCATCCTGATGATGTCCTTGAGGCGCTCTCTCGGGGCATTCATCTTGAGGCCCACCATTCCTGTTGCCTGCAGTGCGGATTTGAGCATGAGCGATACCTGGTCGATCTTCTCTCTCTTTGCAGGGTTTTCCCAGGATGCCTTGTTTGCGATGAGCTTGGTGTTGGTGACGAGCAGTTCATCGATGATGCGCAGGTTGTGCGCCCTGATCGTGGAGCCTGTTTCCGTCACTTCCACGATGGCATCGGCAAGGCCATCGACCACCTTTGCCTCGGTTGCTCCCCATGAGAACTCCACATCCACGGTGACGTTTCTCTCTTTAAAATAGCGCCTGGTGAAGTTCACCAGCTCTGTGGCGATTTTCTTTCCTTCAAGATCCTCGATGGTTCTGATGTCCGATTTCTCGTCCACGGCAAGAACCCACTTGGCTGGCAGGTACGTTGCCTTTGAATACACGAGATCAGCCACTTCAACGACTTCGGAAGCGTTTTCCAGGATCCAGTCTTTGCCGGTGAGCGCCAGGTCGAACAGCCCGGACTCCACGTACCGGGAGATCTCCTGGGCACGCACCAGGGCGCACTCGATATCCGGGTCGTCGATGGAGGGGAAGTAGCTCCTGGTCGAGGTCCTGATCACCCACCCCGCCTCCCTGAACAGGTCGATGGTGGAGGTCTGCAGGCTCCCCTTTGGAATGGCCAACCGGATCAGGCTCATGATCTGTACACCTCTTTCGGGTCGAATACCTTTTCCCCGTCTTCCACCAGGGTGCCATCCACGATCTTGGAGAAGAAGCATGAGCGGTACCCGGTGTGACACGCCGCACCACCGACCTGGTGCACCTTGAGGAGGATCGTGTCACGATCACAGTCAACTCGGATCTCGAGTACTTCCTGGGTGTTGCCCGATTCCTCGCCCTTTCGCCACAGCTTCCTGCGTGACCTGCTGTAGTAGCAGGCTCTTCTGGTGCGCAGGGTTTCTGCATAGGCTTCTCTGTTCATATAGGCGAGCATGAGGACTTCCCCGGTCTCGTGATCCTGAGCGATTGCCGGAATCAGACCATCGTGCTTGTCGAAATCAAGCTGAATATCCATGAGAACCTCCTAGTTGCTAGGGCTTAGCAGGTTTTGTTTCACTGTGTCAAGTCGAGGGACAGGGCAGGGGGCGCCGCAGTCAGCGCCTGTTTTTCTTGGCGGGAACGGGATACGTCTTGTCCATGAAGCGGTGCTTGGTGAATCCGAGGGCCTCACGGTGGATCATCAGCATTTCCTTTCTGAACAGGGCATTTTTCCTGATGGCATTGAACTTGTCCACGAGGACGTTGTATTCCTCCGGTTCCTCGACGCCGACCATCTCTGAGTCGAGCCTGGAGAGTTCCTCCAGCAGCGATTCAAGGAGGGACCCCGTGTGGCCCAGGGCTTTCGCCATCTCTTCGAAGATCTCTTCCTGGGTTTTATCCACTCCGCCTTTTCCCATGAAACGACAGTATACTACAGGTAGCCGGGCAGGTGAAGTATGGATCGGT
>DSBG01000041.1 GCA_011046135.1 Deltaproteobacteria bacterium | reverse complement strand
GCATTGCACGTTGTATTGCCTGAGCTCCGATCTCACTGATGGTCCTGAGCATGAGTGCTTTCTGGTTTCTCTCTTCAGGGCTTAGGGAATCGCCGAGGATTGCCTCAATCGCCCCGATAATTTTGTTGTCCACCCTCAGCGGAGCATAAATGGTGGAATGCGACGTGGGGTAGATGCCATTGGTACGGTCTAGCAGATCTTTGGTGGCACTTGCCATGCCGGCACGCGTTGTGACCGAATCGCTGATCAGGAATGATTCTGTGATCAGGACCCTGAGATTGTTGAGTCGTATCATGCTCCTGGTTTTCGATGCCGCAAGGATGGTCAGACAATTGGATGTGATGATCTTGGTGATCTCCGAAAGTTTTAATGAGGCCTGAAGCTCACTGTTCATGTGGTTGAGGCTGGAAAGTTCTTCAGCCCTTCGCTCGAGAGCCAGTTTCTTCTGTTCGAGGTCCAGGCTCAGCCTTCCCAGCTGAGCGTTTGCCGACTGTAGAACTTCGAAGTAGGTCTTCGGCTCAGCCGTGGGGATACCCATCTCCTCGCTGATATCAGAAATGCTGTTTTTCAGTGACAGGGAGATTTCCTGGATATCATGGCTCGTAAGGTTCAATTGATTCAGGAACTCCGGATCGACAAACCCTTGAGGAGTACTGTTCAGGCCGAGTCCGAGGTGGTTCGTCACCATATCTGCCACGTGTACAATAGCACAGAGCTTCTTGGTTACTGGGTCGTCTGTGATATCCACGACATCGTGATGATATCCTACGGTTTTACTGAGATGAGCGGGAAGATTCCATCGTTCCATGAGGTGCATACCCAGTGATGCGTGGTCGACTCCCACGAAGTCCTGTTCCACCTTGATGATATCAGTTCCCGCTTTTTCCGTCATCTCGAGGACGCGGCCGTACTCGCCTCCAGTGCAGATGAGCTGATCTGCAAGCACCTTGCCAAGATCGTGCAATAATCCTGCGATGAACGCGTCTTCTGCAGATGTGGGTAGAATCTTGTTGGCTATCGCTTTGGCACAGACGGCACAGGCAATGCTGTGTTGCCAGAACTTGTAGAAGTCAAGAGCGTGTTTGTCTTTTTCCGAGAAGAGATTGAAGACGCTGATACTCAGGACAATGCTTTTCAATACATTGAATCCCAGAAGAACGACAGCGCCCCTGATGGTTGAGATCTCTTTGATCCTCCGGTAGAAGGGTGAATTCGCCACCTTGAGAACTTTCAATGCCAGGCCCTGATCCTTTTCCACCATTTCGGCGATCTGCTTGGCATTCACGTTCGCCTCAAGAGTTTTTTCCATGATGGTGGTCGCAATGGACGGTAATGTGGGGAGTTCTCCCAACTCATTCAGGAGAGACTCGACCTGCTCGGGAGAGAGTTTTTTCATCGATGATCTTATCGATCATTCCTGTTCCAATCTTGAGTAAGGCCGTGGAGTATGATACTCAATTTATGAATGGCAGTTCATCGTGAACAAACCAGGAGAATCTACGTGGGGTCTTTCCCCGTTGGGGGGGGAGCTCCAGTGAGTATTCAGTCCATGACCAACACCCTGACGTTCCAGGTACACGAAACGGTAACACAGCTCCAGAGGCTCAAGGCTGCCGGGTGCGACATTGCGAGAATCAGCATTCCTGATGGTGATGCATTGAAGGCCTTTGAAGAAATCAGGAAGCAGATACACATCCCACTTATCGCTGACATTCACTACGATTACCGTCTTGCAATTGGTGCAATGCGGAGCGGCGCTGACGGTATCCGAATAAACCCGGGAAATATCGGGAGGAAACAAAAAGTTCGCGCCCTTGCCGATGTTGCCCGGGAACTCAAGATTCCCATCCGTGTGGGAGTCAATCTCGGCTCTGTCAAGAAAGAACTCCTCGATCGTTTTGCTCATGACCGCGTGGGAGCCCTGGTGGAAAATGCCAGGCAATGGGTCGAGATGTTCGAAGAAATGGGCGTGAACGCGATGAAAGTATCGTTGAAATCATCCGATGTCGTGGAGACCATTGATGCCTATCGGCGCTTCGCACAGATTTCCCCGTGGCCTCTGCACGTCGGGGTCACTGAATCGGGACCGCTCTATTCAGGTCTCATTCGTTCTTCGGTGGGTATAGGTGTCCTCCTGCACGAGGGTATCGGAGATACCATCCGAGTCTCCCTTTCTGCCGACCCTGTCGAGGAGGTCTTTGCCGCAAGAATGCTGCTCGAATGCCTTGCTCTGAGGAAAGAAGGGATACGGGTAATCGCCTGCCCGACTTGTGCCAGAGCGAATGCGGATGTGGCAGCGATCGCAACGGAACTGGAGAATGCCCTCAAGGAAGAAAAGAGGCACATGATTGTTGCTGTCATGGGATGCTCTGTGAACGGCCCTGGCGAGGCCAGAATAGCGGATATTGGCATCGCCTGTGATCGCAAGGGAGCTCTGCTCTTTTCCCACGGAAAGATTCTCAGGCGCATACGCATCAATGAAATCGTGGATACGATACTCGAAGAAATTCAAAAGGAGACTCCCTAGATGAAGCTTTCCACTTTTTTTCTCAATACACTCAAAGAGGAGCCGCGAGACGCAGAAGTCATCAGTCATAAACTGATGCTGCGTGCGGGTATGATAAAGAAACTGGCATCTGGCATCTATTCATATCTCCCCTACGGACTCCTGGCGCTCAGGCGGGTGGAGACCATCATCAGGGAAGAGATGAATGCCGCTGGAGCCCAGGAGCTGTTGCTTCCCGCAGTGCAACCCGCGGAGATCTGGAAGGAGAGCGGCAGGTGGGCTGTCTACGGAAAAGAACTGCTGAGGTTTTTCGATCGCAAGGGTGCTGAGTTTGCCATTGGGCCCACCCACGAGGAGGTAATCACCGATATTGTGAGGGATCACGTGCACTCATACAAGGATATGCCGCTCAATCTGTACCAGATCCAGACGAAATTTCGTGATGAAATAAGACCGCGATTTGGTATCATGCGGGCCAGAGAATTCATCATGAAGGATGCCTATTCCTTTGATGCTGACGACGAATCTGCGGAAAAGAGCTACAAGGCCATGTTCAGTGCATATGAGAGGATATTCTCCCGGTGTGGACTGAGGTTCAAAGCAGTCGAGGCAGACTCGGGTCCCATAGGGGGCAGCTTTTCCCATGAATTCATGGTGCTCGCCGAGACCGGCGAAGATAGTATCCTGAGTTGTTCCAGGTGTACCTACGCTGCAAACCAGGAAAAGGCCGAGGTCGCGAAACCCGACGTCTACTCCTGGGAAGATGCCCTGGATGGATCACCCCGCGAGGTACATACACCCCACATCAGGACAGTTCAGGAGGTGTGTGAATTTCTCGACATACAGCCACAGAATCTCATCAAGACACTGGTCTACACCACCGAGAAGGGACCAGTGGCGGTCCTTGTTCGTGGCGATCATGATGTTAACGAGACCAAGCTCTGCAGAGTCTTGGGGTGCGAGAATCTGGAGCTGGCCGACGAGGTCTTTATTCAGGAGCACACAGGTGCGCCGCGGGGTTTTGCCGGACCCTTGGGTCTGAAGATGCCGATGGTGGCCGATACGGCGTTGCTGAAGAACGGACCTTTTGTGGCCGGTGCGAACAGGGAGGATTACCACATCACGGATGTCTGGCTCACGCGTGATGCACGTATCCAGAGCGTGGAGGATATCCGGGCGGCCATCGAGGGAGACTCCTGTCCCAGATGTCCCACGGGGAAGCTGCAGGTGATCAGAGGAATCGAGGTGGGCCATGTCTTCAAGCTGGGCACGAAGTACTCATCAAGTATGAATGCACTGTTCCTTGGAGAGGATGGGTCACTGAATCCCATTATCATGGGGTGTTACGGTATCGGCGTCGGAAGGACTGTCGCTGCGGCTATCGAGCAGTACCATGACGAGCATGGGATTATCTTTCCACCCGCCGTAGCCCCTTTCCAGGTGCTCGTGCTCCCGATATCTCTGGGTGATACGAAGGTAATGGAGACTGCAGGGGCTTTATATGACGCTTTTAAAGACCGTGGAATTGATCCTCTGATGGATGACAGGGACGTGAGACCCGGTGTGAAATTCAAGGATGCTGACCTGATCGGGGTGCCCATCAGGATAACGGTTGGGGCAAAAGATCTGGCTGGCGGTTATGTGGAGATCAAGAACAGGGGGCAAGGAACCATTGAAAAGGTTGCCCCTGATCGTGCCGTTGAATACTGCATTGAACAGCTCCAGCATAAAGGTATGATGTTTGACCGTACGGATTAACGATATTCTTGACGAGGTTTCTGCATACGCTCCGGATGCAGAGAACAGGATTATAGAAAAGGCATACGTCTTTTCCGCTCGAGTTCATCAGGGGCAGACCAGGCTCAGCGGAGAACCGTACCTGAACCATCCCCTCGAAGTTGCCAATCTCATAGCGCAGATGCATCTTGATGTCACTGCAGTCACGGCGGCTCTGCTCCATGATGCCATTGAAGACAGTCTCACGGGGGTCGAAGACATCAGGGCAGAATTCGGGGATGAAGTTGCCCAGGTGGTAGATGGCCTTACAAAAATCAGCAAGATCGATTTCCGTTCAGAAGAGGAGCAGCAGGCGGAGAATTTCAGGAAGATGATCCTCGCCATGAGCAAGGATCTTCGGATTCTCCTCATAAAACTCGCAGATCGCCTTCACAACATGAGAACCCTCCAGTATCACGATCGTTCCTCACAGGTTCGCATCGCTCGTGAGACCCTGGAAATCTATGCACCGCTTGCCAACAGACTGGGAATTCACTGGCTTCAGGTTGAACTTGAGGAGCTCAGTCTGCACTTCCTGGAACCTGATCATTACCGGGTATTGAAAGAGAACTTGGATTCCATCGAACAGGAAAAAGAGGGGTACCTCAAGGAGATCATAGGAAAGGTTCAGAACCAGTTGGCAGAGGCGGGTATCAACGCTGAGATCAAGAGCCGCATCAAAAATATCTACAGCGTGTACCAGAAGCTCCACAAGCAGGGCATTCCCTTCGAGAATGTCTATGATGTGCTGGGAATCCGGATTATTGTCTCAACGGTTGCGGAGTGCTATGAGAGCCTCGGCATCATCCATTCGCTCTGGAAACCCATCCAGTCACGGATCAAGGACTTCATCGCAATGCCCAAACCGAACAGGTACCAGTCCCTCCATACCACGGTGTTCGGTCCCGGGGGCCAGCGCATCGAAATCCAGATACGCACCGCGGAGATGGAGTATATTGCGAATGAGGGGATCGCAGCACATTGGAGGTACAAGGACGGATCACAGATATCTGAGCAGGACGGGGAAAGACTCTCCTGGTTGAGGCAGCTGCTGGAGTGGCAGCGCGAGCTCAAGGACCCCAAAGAGTTTCTGCAGAGTGTCAAGATCGATCTCTATCCCGAGGATGTCTATGTGTTCACACCCAAAGGTGACGTGTACCGGTTTCCCGTGGGGGCAACACCGCTTGATTATGCCTATGCGGTCCACACGCAACTTGGTCACCAGTGTATCGGTGCCAAGATCAACGGCCAGATCGTACCGCTTCGCTATAAGCTCAACAGCGGTGATGTGGTAGAGATTCTCAGGTCAGCAAAACAGCATCCCAGCAAGGATTGGCTGAGGATTGCCAAGACATCACGAGCACGGACAAAGATCAGGACGTGGCTGAGAACCCAGGAGCGAGAACAGAGCATCGCCCTGGGAAGGGAGATCCTGGAAAAGAAATTCAAGAGCCTCCACCTCTCGAAGGAAGCTGATATCGAAAAGCTGACCAAAGAGTTCTCGTTCAAGTCAGCGGATGATTTTTTCGCAGCCATAGGTTTTGGGAGATTGTCGATAAACCAGGTCGTTCACAAGGTTTCCCCGGAGGTTCAGAAACGGGAAGAGAAAGAACCGCTCCCCAAAAAGAGACGCGACAGCTCGGGGATTCTCGTCAAGGGTGTTGAAAATCTGCTCGTCAAGTTTGCACGGTGTTGCAGGCCTATACCAGGAGACGAGGTTATAGGTTTTATCTCCCGGGGAAGGGGCATTACCGTACACCGGACGACCTGCCCCTATGTCGCAGACATCGATCCGCAGCGGCTCATCTCTGTCGAATGGGACACCTCCTTTCAAGCAGAGATTCATGAGATCGAGTTTTCCGTCGTCTGCGAGGACAAACCAGGGATGCTCGGTTCCATCACCGCCATTATCGGTTCTCAGAACATCAACATCTCCAAGCTCAAGGCATATTCCCTTGCAAACGGGAATTCTATCTGCGTATTCCGGGTAATGGTCAAGGATGTGAACGAACAGGAAAAGCTTTTTCAGGAAATCAGAAGACTCAAAGGGGTTGAGAGGATCGATCGTCAGTAAAGGCTCTGGGATACGGCAGGGGACACCTCAACGGTCGGTGTGTTGCATAACGAAAGATAATATTTGAAGAACTCAAGTTTCGCACCCCTTAATCTTAAGATGGGGGCATAAGGCCTGATCGATTGAGTCGATGAAAGGGGATAAATCGTCATCGATTTTCAGAAGCGTGAAGATGCACTTGAGTGAATGCTTGAACAGACCTTTGAAGAACTCCCATAACCGGTGGGCATAGGTAACCATACCCGATTGTTCTGCAAGATGCTCAAAGAGTCCTCCCATTGTGGGATATTTTTCGATCTCATTGAGGAAGCCGAGCAGATTATATCTC
>DSBG01000019.1 GCA_011046135.1 Deltaproteobacteria bacterium | reverse complement strand
TCACCTGTGGCGTTCGTATTGTGAGGTATCTCCTGGAAGGTTCCCGGTCTCACCGTAGCCATCTGGGGTCGGGCATACGGGGTGATAATACGCGTGAGCAGGCTTCCTCCAAAGGCCGGTGCGGTCTGGACGAGTTGACTGTTTCCGTCGATATCGAGGCCCACACAGTCCGCTGTCAATCCGGTCGCAAGCCGTTTTGCGACACGGGGAGCGAATTCTCTCCCAAAAGAGGTCGCACCCACCAGGATGATCTCGGGATTGCGCTCCCTTGCCAGGCGCTCCATGAGAGTCACGTACCAATCGATGGAGTAGTGTTTCAGGCTGGGGTGGTCGATTACGTACACGGTGTTCGCTCCGTGTGCCGCGTATTCTCCTACCCATTCATCCACCTCATGGCCGAAGACCGTCGCACACACCTTCGCATCGATCATGCCGGCGAGGTCATTCGCACGGGAAAGGAGCTGGAGGGTCACCCGGTTCTGGAAGTAGTTCCGGTAATCGCCGAACACCCAGATTTCCTTGGTCGCTTCCTTCATCGATCCCCTGCCTTTACAGTTCTTTCTTGAGATCCTTACGGATAGCGCTCCCGATGACATCGCCGTACCGGTCGAAGAGATGCTCCACGATTCGTTTCGGTGCCCCTGTGAGCACCGTGCTCTTCTTCTCCGATCGCGGCGAAAAGACATCGAGGATCCTGGTGGGAGATCCCGAGAGTCCCAGGGAGTCTTCGTCGATGCCGAGATCTCGGGCACCCACGGCAAGAATGTTCGGTTCGTCAAAGGCATCCTGAAGCCCCGCCAGGGCCGTGTATCTCGGGATGTGGTTGAGGGTGCTCACGGTGATCAGCCCCGGGAGATCCATCTCGAGCGTTTCGAGAAAGTTGTCCGCCTCGCGCTGGATTCTCAACCGCCGATTCTTCAGGTGCAGCGTATCGACATTGGCGATTCCGGGAATGTTCAATTCCTCGGAAAGTTGTGGGCCCACCTGGGCCGTTTCACTGTCCGTGGTGTGGCAGCCTGCCAGCACAAGATCGAAATCAGGGCAGAAGATTTCGATGGCCCTGGCAAGGACAAAAGACGTCACGAGCGTGTCTGCCCCGGCCATTGTTCTGTCCGAGATCAAGAGACAGCGGTCTGCACCCAGGGCAATGGCTTCGTGCAGAATCTCTTCTGCCATGGGAGGCCCCATGGTGATTGCCGTGATGTGTCCGCTGTGTTCCTGCTTGATCTGCAGTGCCGCTTCCAGAGCATGCCTGCACGCAGGGTTCATCATTCCTTCGGCGAGCTCCCGTTTCAGTGTTCCAGTCTGTGCATCCCACGGAAGTTCGGTGACCATGGGAACCTGCTTCATGCAGACGATCATCTTGATCATACCACCTGCCTCGCCTAGAGCGGCTCGTTGATGACGGTCCGCGCGATCACGATACGCTGGATCTCGCTCGTACCTTCATAGATCTCGGTAACTTTGGCATCCCTGAAGAATCGTTCAACGTCATACTCCCTGCTGTACCCGTAGCCTCCGTGGATCTGAACCGCATCGGAAGCGGCTCGTGATGCGATTGTAGAGCTGAAGAGCTTAGCCATGGCGGCCTCCTTGCCAAACGGCCTGCCTGCGTCTCTGAGAGCGCACGACCGGTAGACGAGCAGCCGCGCTGCATCCAGTTCAGTCGCCATGTCGGCCAGGGAATTCTGAATCGACTGGAACGAGGCAATGGGCTTCTTGAACTGCTGGCGTTCCTTTGAATATTTCACCGATGCCTCGAACGCTGCCTGGCCGATACCCACTGCTTGAGCTGCGATCCCGATTCGACCTGCGTCAAGGGTGGCAAGGGCTATCTTGATGCCTTCACCGGTGTGCCCCAGAAGGTTTTCACGGGGAACAGGCGTGTCTTCGAGAAACAACGAGGAAACAGGGTTTGCCCTCATACCGCAGAGGTCCTCGATCTCTCCTACCGAAAACCCTGGCATGGACTTTTCCACGATGAAAACACTCGCATTACCCCCGGGGACCTCAGGGTCTGTCATGGCAAAAACCAGCGGCAGGGAGCACACCCCACCGTTGGTCACAAAGATCTTGGTCCCGTTGATGATGAACTTGTCACCCCGCAAAACCGCAAGGGTTTCCACGTTGCTCGCGTCTGAACCGGCATTTGCCTCGGTGAGACAGAATGCCCCGATGTGCGCTCCCGTGGCAAGCAGCGGTACGTACTTCCGTTTCTGCTCTGGTGTCCCGAATTTCAGGAGGGGAAAAACCCCGACGCTGTTGTGCACCGTTACACACAGACCTACAGCGCCGCTCACCCGGGAGAGCTCTTCGATGGTGATGGCATAGCTGATGCTGTCGAGATCCGCGCCCGAGTACTCCTTGGGAACCTGCAGTCCGAAAAAATTGAGGGGCCGCATCTTCTCTATGACTTCCCAGGGAAATCGGGCTTCACGATCGATCTCGTGGGCGATGGGACCAAGCTCGGCTTCGGCGAATCCCCGCACGGTCCTCCGTACCAGTTTATGTTTCATGCAGGGATCGAAATTCAAGACAACCTCTCCTGAACCAGAAAGAATTGCTCTGCAACAAGCATGGCGGTGCACGATACCGTAAAATCAGTGAAAGTGCAAGCCATGCGGCGCAGCGGTTTCTGGCTCTGTTTTCCGTCTTGATTTTCCCTGCGCTTTTTCCTACATGGTGATTGAGAACTACACGGACAGACCTGATGTCACAGGAGGAACCATGACTCACAAAAAGGAGATCCGTCAGTTTCAGACCGAGGTTCAGCAACTCCTCAAGCTGATCATCAATTCCCTCTACTCGCACCCAGAAATATTCCTCAGGGAACTGATTTCCAATGCATCAGACGCCATAGACAGGCTCCGGTACCGGTCTCTCACCGAAGAAGGGATCCTGGGAGACGATACGAGTTTCAGGATCAAGATTATTCCGGACAGGAAAAATCGAACCCTTGCCATAGCAGACAACGGCATCGGCATGACCTATGATGAGGTGATCGAACATATCGGGACCATTGCCAAGAGCGGAACTCAGGCCTTCCTCAGGGCTATCGATGAGTCAGGGAAAAAGGACTCTCATCTCGACGAACTCATCGGTCAGTTCGGTGTGGGATTCTACAGCTCATTCATCGTCGCCGATAATGTTACGCTCATTACGCGGGCAGCAGGCGAGAATACGGCGACAAAATGGGAATCGAAAGGTGACGGCTCATACACCATCGAGCAGAGCGAAAAAGAATCTCGGGGCACCACCGTGATCCTGAAACTGAAAAAGCCGAAAAAGGACCAGCAGGATTTCACCGATGAGTGGACCATCCGGTCAATCGTGAAAAAACATTCGGATTTCGTGAACTATCCCATCGTTATGGATGTTCACCGCCAGGAACCCATACCCGATCACGAGCTGATTCGTGACAAGGAGGGGAATCCTATCGGAAACACGACCCGAACCGTCATTCAGGAAGAGACGCTCAATTCCATGCAGGCGATCTGGTCGAAAACCAAATCCGAAGTCAGCGACCAGGAGTACAAGGATTTCTACAAACACCTCACCCATGACTGGAACCCACCCCTTACACACCTTCACCTGAAGCTGGAGGGGAAAACCGAGTACAGCGCCCTGCTCTACATACCCTCGAAGGTACCACTGGATCTCTTTCTCCGTGAACGCAAACATGGCATACACCTCTACTCACGAAAAGTGTTCATCATGGAAAACTGTTCGGAGCTGATTCCCGAGTATTTCAGTTTTGTCCAGGGCGTGGTGGATGCACCAGACCTTAACCTGAATATCAGCCGCGAGATCCTCCAGCAGGACATTCTCGTGCAGAATATTCGGAAAAATCTTGTGAAAAGACTCCTTGAACTCCTGGGGAAGATGGACCATGATACGTACGAGGCATTTTTTACCGAATTCGGGTCCATCTTCAAGATTGGCATTACCTCTGACTGGGACAACCGTGAGAGGCTCAGCCACCTCCTGCGCTACAGAACCACGAAATCCAACGGAGCATACAGATCGCTCAAAGAGTATCGTGCAGCCATGCAGCCGGGCCAGGAGGACATCTACTTCATAACTGGAGAGGATCTGGCTGCAATCGTGAACAGCCCCCACCTTGAAAGACTCAAGGAAAAGGATATCGAGGTCATCCTCATGACCGACCCCGTGGATGAATGGGTTGTCCAGGCCCTCAGAGAATACGAAGGCACACCATTCAAGAGTGCCGAAAAGGGGGACCTGGGCATTGAAGATATCGACGAACAGAAGATGAGCGAATATTCATCTCTGTTCGATTTCATCAGGGAACACCTCGATGAGCACATCAAGGAGGTAAAGGCATCGACGCATCTCAAGGACTCTCTCTCCTGCCTGTCCGGGGAAACCTACGACATGAGCGCATACATGAAGAAAATCCTTGACGCAACGCACCAGGAGAGAAAACCTCTTAAACGTGTCCTGGAGATCAACCTCGATCATCCGGCAATCACCAGGATCAAGTCGTTGTATGACAAGGATCCTCGAGACCCTGCCTTGAAAGACTATGCCTCGGTGATCTACAATATTGCCCTCATCTCAGAAGGAGGCCGCATTGAAAATCCCTCGGAATTCTCAAAGATCATGGGGAATATCCTGGCCGATGCCCTCACCGTGGATCGCCTCATGGCAACAGAGGCCCTCGAGATCTGAGCACGCATCCCGTCATGTACGTGTCCGGCCACGTGCACGCAGCGGATCATTCTGGACAAAATCATTTCCGATCAGCTAGATTGATTCTTGAAGCAATTCCCGGTTGAGAGAGGACACACTCGAATAGATCCGGTCGGTCCCGACACCGGTGAGGAAGAGGAGAAGGTACAAGAAACCTGTGTCACCAGAGATGAAAAAACTGATTCTGACCTTGATGGGGATTCTCTATGTTCTGAGCCCCTACGATCTGATCCCGGATTTCTTTATCGGTGTGGGGTGGCTGGACGATCTCCTTGTGTTATTCCTGCTGTGGCGGTATGTCCTCTCTCCCAACAAGAGACCGTTCCCTTCATGGGCAAGCACCCGGAAAAAACCTGGAGCGCACTCAAGTAGCGGCGCTCGAAGCAGGGAGGATCATCAAGCCGGACCTTCTTCTCCAGGGGAACAGGGAGTAGAGGCGGATCCCTACCGCATCCTCGGGCTCGAGCCGGGTGCATCCCGGGAAGAGATCTCGCGGGCATATCGCCAGCTCGCCGGCAAGTACCATCCGGACAAGGTCCAGCATCTCGGGGAAGAATTCAAGGCCCTTGCAGAGAAGCGCTTCATCGAGATCCAGAAGGCGTATTCATACCTCATGGACAGGGTCCGTTTATAAGAATCTCTGAGTTCCCCCCAGGGTGGTTCTCCACCGTGAAAGATCTTCCAGGAGAGTGGTGTCCTCATGAGGGTCGCTCGTTCTGACGATAGTGGACAATACAAGCAGAGGTGATGTATTACATACTCAGCTGAAACGACCGGAGACACAGAAGGGGGATCTGGTGCTGAAAAAAAGTAATTCCGGCGCAAACAACATTGTCGGCCTGTTGGGAAAGGGCACCCAGTTTGACGGGAAGCTGACCTTTGAGGGCACCCTGAGGATTGACGGCACCTTCACCGGAGAAATACTGACAAACGGGGCCCTTGTCGTTGGGGAGGGGGCCCTTGTGAACGCGGAAGTGAAGGCAGATTCCGTCGTTGTGTGCGGCGAGGTGCACGGCAACCTCAATGCCGCGACAAAAATGGAGATCAAACGTGGAGCTAAGCTCTACGGGAATATCAGTACACCCTCGCTGATCATCGATGAGGGCGTCATCTTTGAGGGGTCCTGCCACATGGAAGACGGGAAGCCGTCCCGGGAAGAGCCCGATTCGTGACACACGATCCCTGCTGAAGAGACCGGCAGCGTACATCCTCTTACATTCTCTGCATCATCCTCATCCATCGAGCATCTTTGCTCGGGGATACAAGGACAAAAAAATAGCGGCGCATTAGGTACGCCGCTCAATATTCAATGAGGAGGTTTTGTAGATTTTCTCTACATCATTGAGATGTTTCACCCCCTGAAAAGGATTCATCAATGCCCCCATTGCTGCGCCCTCGGTCTGTCCCACATGTCCACGAACCTCCCCATGCGTGGGTTTTCTACTCAACGAGGAACCTTCAGGAGTCTTTCTGGTTTTCATCATCGAAATTTTTTCACCATCAACCTTGCGCACTCCTTTGATTTCTGTGCTTTCAAAGCCATACGTTCTGTGGTAGCGGAATCCTTGTCAAAGGAGCACAGCAAGAAATGACACCCCTCACTGGTTCCCAGCGGAAATACCTGCGTGGTCAGGCGCATGCCCTTGCACCGGTCGTACGGATCGGAAAACAGGGCATCACTGAAAGCGTGAGGAAGTCCGTAAACGAGGCCCTCGATGCAAGAGAGCTCATAAAGGTGAAATTTATTGATTTCAAAGAGGAAAAATCTGATCTTTCCCGCAGGATCGCTCAGGAAACAAGCGCCGAGTTGGTTGGCTTGATCGGGAATATTGCCATCCTCTACCGGGAAAACCCCGACCGGGACATGAGAAAAATTCTCCTGCCTGCACCGTCCTCACGCAACGAATCTTCTGATTAGTAAAACACAGGCAGGGGACCTGTTCCAGGTCATGGATCAGAATCAACGTATTGATACTATTTATAAAATACTATTTTTCTTATAAAAT